>NZ_JBSXOH010000050.1:0-104297 GCF_056859355.1 Cyclobacterium sp. L-R | reverse complement strand
CGTTGATAATAATCTCTTCTGGAAGGAAATTTAGGCCTTAATTAAAATTAATGCGTTTTCTCAAGATTCATAGCACCATATATTGGTAATCTTGCAAGTTTTATTGCGCAATAAGAGAAGGAGTTTATTGTAAAAACTATTCCTAGAAATTTTATTTAATTAGAAAAATTTACCCCTCAGTTAATAAAACCAAATATGCAACAGCCAATCAACTACACCCTGAAATCCCCTTAAAATCAGTCACTTCGTTGCTACTTTCAATTTCAATAGAGCGGTGCTATGTTAAAATATGCAAAGAGCCTGATTTTCTTGGGATTGCAACACTCCCCGTAAACACGGGACAGGCTTCACCCGTGACTATTGTCAGGACGGAGAAATTCTATTACATAATCTGGGTTAAATTTTGTCTAGGAATGGGGGCTTCTTACTTTTACAAACATTTCTTAACACTTTCCGATGCATTGGAAAGCTTTGTCATACAATTCCATTTTCTTCTTTATGGCTCAAATTAGCTTTCAGTTAGGACGCATGGGAAAACAATAATGACGAAATACCGATCTGAATTAGCTACTTAACCTTAGGATGTACCGATTTTTTTAGCATTCGGCTTAAACTAGAAAAAGACAGCCATATAGGCTGTCTTTTTCTTATTAAAACATTTTTTAATTTGGTATTTAGATGCCAAATTCTTTCTTTATGGCTGTTACCTGATCGAGTTTTTCCCAAGTAAACAATTCCACGTCCAAAGTAATGGAAGCTTTGTCTGGAGCAATGAAGGTTTTGGTTACAACTTCATTTTCTCTACCCATATGACCATAAGCAGCAGTCTCTTCATAGATAGGGTTTCTCAGTTTAAGCCTGTTTTCAATTGCAAAAGGTCGCATGTCAAATAATTGCTCTATTTTACGAGCTATTTCCCCATCCGACAAAGCAACATTGGCTGTGCCGTAAGTATTGACATACAATCCCATAGGTTTTGCAACGCCAATTGCGTAAGACACCTGTACCAATACTTCATCTGCAACACCTGCGGCGACCATGTTTTTGGCAATATGCCGTGTAGCATAGGCTGCAGACCTATCCACTTTGGAAGGATCTTTACCTGAGAAAGCACCGCCACCATGAGCCCCTTTGCCACCGTAGGTATCTACTATAATTTTTCGCCCAGTAAGGCCAGTGTCCCCATGAGGGCCACCAATCACAAATTTACCGGTAGGGTTGATATGGTACTGAATTTTGTCAGTGAAAAGCTTTTGTATGGCTTCCGGGAGTTGGGCTTTAACCCTTGGAATTAGAATTTTTATAATGTCATTCTGAATTTTTTCCAACATGGGTTTTTCCATGTCAAATTCATCATGTTGGGTTGATACTACAATGGAGTCAATTTTTTCGGGAGTATTGTCATCACTGTATTGTATAGTGACTTGTGCTTTTGAATCAGGTCGCAGGTATTTTATCTCATTGTTCTCTCTTCGCAAAGCCGCAAGTTCTTTCAATAGGCGGTGAGACAAATCAAGTCCTAGAGGAATAAAATTACTGGTTTCTTTGGTAGCATATCCAAACATCATCCCTTGGTCTCCTGCTCCTTGTTCTTCAGGATTGCCTCGGTCTACTCCTTGATTTATATCAGGAGACTGTTCATGTATGGCTGAAAGAACCCCGCATGAACTACCATCAAACATGTACTCACTTTTGGTGTAGCCCACCCTGTTGATAACATCCCGAGCAATTTTTTGAACATCCAAGTAGGTAGATGAATTGACCTCTCCAGCTAGAATTACTTGGCCTGTAGTAACTAGGGTTTCACAGGCCACTTTTGCATTGGGATCAAAAGCCAAAAAGTTATCAATAATTGCATCTGAAATTTGATCAGATATTTTATCTGGGTGACCTTCGGAGACAGATTCCGAAGTGAATAAATAGGACATACACTGCGTTTTTTGATTAAAGTGTAAATTTACATCTAAAGCCTAAAATTAAAAACTATATTTTCAAAACGCATGCTTTATTAAGTATAGTATCTATTAAAAAACCTTGGAGCGAAAAAAGACAGGCCCAATGAAAGGTACATTATTCCGGCAAGAAACTGCACCCAAAGAAAAACGTGCCCTACACCATAATTACCTATAGAGGGGTAATAATAGGTTAAAATGAAGAATATATAGCGTTCGCCATAAGAGAAAAGAATAAGCGAGGCCATCCAAAAATAGGGTAAAGACAAAAGGTTGACGTCTCTAAATTTACTTTGTTTTAATATGTCTTTAAAAAAGATCACACTGTAGGACAAAACCAAACCATGCCCAAGAAGATAGGTATAGGATTGTAGGGACTCATTTATGGGCTGTAAATATAAACTATTCAATAAACCAATAATTAAAAATCCGCTAATGGCGGGTAATACTGTTTTTTGGAGCTGACAACTAAAAGGCAGTTGGCTGAAAAGCAATAGCATAGCTGTAGGTCTGATATAGACATATAGCAAATTAAATAAGTATGAATCTTGGACTAAGTTTGCTTCTGATTTGGTCCAAATAAATACAGAAAGAAGTTCTGTAAATAGGATGAACAATACTAGGAAATTTATTTTTCTGTATTCTTTTGGGTGAAAGCCCAATAAAAGATACAGTGTGGCAAACAAAATCCCAAGTAAAAGCGCTATGGAATAGAATGACAATTGCATAAGACTACATTAGATGTCTGCAAGTTATCAAGAACTAAAATTTCCCACAATACCCTGAACAGGGTATTTTATTTGCATAAAAATGAAAAAAGAGTCATTCTGTTTAGGAATGACTCTTCTTAAATAAACAAATTATGGTTTTAACCCGGATTATGTAATAGAATGTCTATTGCATATTTCGGGTTTAATCTTATTTTACAGGAACTTCGCTTTCGCTGTCAATTTCTCTTTTCATTAAATCTACAACTACCGGAGTAGCAATATAGATAGAAGAATAGGTACCCACCAATACACCAATTAATAAGGCAAAGGAAAAGCCTCTTAATACTTCACCGCCAAATATAAGCAACACCAAAACAACGATCAGAGTAGTTGCGGAAGTAATAAGTGTTCTGGCCATGGTTTGATTGATAGCATCATTGAACATTTGTACCATTTTACTAGTACCTCGGTTAGAAATATTCTCTCTGATCCTATCAAATACGATAACGGTATCATTTATTGAATAACCAATTACTGTCAACACGGCAGCAATAAATACTTGATCAATTTCAAATGTGGCACCAAAAGCACTTGCTATTGCAAAGGCTGCGATAACAAAGAAGGTATCATGAATAAGGGCAATGATAGATGCCAATGAGAATTGCCATTTTCTAAATCTTAATAAGATGTAAAGGAAGATGGCCACAAGGGAGAAAAACATAGCTTCCAAAGAAGAGTTTTTGATGTCATCGGCCACTGTAGCACCAACTTTATTAGAGCCTGTAATAGAGAAATCATTTCCGGAAAGTTTGGTAGCGTCCTCCAGATAACTAAATCCTGTGACTGCAGCAATACCATTTCTTACTCTGTCTTCTACTTCCCTGTTGGCAGCGTCATTGTCTTCATTTACCAAATAAGAGGTGGTTACCTTTAATACATTGTTGGCACCATAGGTTTTAACTTCCACGGCTCCATCAAATTCACTGTCAAGACCTACTTTTAATTCTGAAGCAGGAACTGATTCGCTGAATTCAACAATGTAATAACGTCCACCTGTAAAATCAACTCCGAATTTGATGCCGGAAGTCAATGCAAGTATCATTCCGACAACAATTATACCGGTAGAGATTAAATAAGCAACTTTACGTTTGCCCAAGAAATCAATGTTCAAGTCACTGAATAAGTTTTTTGCAAATGGAGTAGCAAAAGAAATATTACTTTTATCACCTTTTTTACTCATCCAGTAAACGATCACTCTTGTGATAAATACGGAAGAGAAGAAAGAAGATGCAATACCTATCATAAGTACGATAGCAAATCCTTTAACAGGACCTTGACCCAATGCATACAAGATTGCTCCTGTAAGGAAAGTAGTAACGTTTGAATCGAGAATGGCACTGAAAGCCTTGTCATACCCACTGCTAATCGCTTGTAGAATACCCGATCCATTTTTAAGTTCCTCTTTAATCCTTTCGAAGATCAGAACGTTTGCATCAATGGACATACCAATCGTAAGTACGATACCAGCAATACCTGGTAGTGTAAGTGCAGCTCCTAGTTGAGCAAGAATACCTAAAATAAAGAAGATATTAAACAATAAAGCTGCAATGGCTACAAATCCACCTTTTGAGTAGTAGGCTATCATAAACAATACAACCAAAAGTAGACCGGCAATCATAGAGTTGATACCTTGACTTCTAGCTTCAACACCCAAAGTTGGACCAACGATGGCTTCCTCCACGATATTGGTAGGTGCAGGAAGTGTACCTGATTTTAAGATATTGGCCAAATCCTTGGCTTCTTCCATTGTGAAATTCCCTGTGATCTCGGATTGTCCGGAAGGAATTTCTCCTTGTACTGTAGGAGCTGTGTATACATAATTGTCCAATACAACAGCTATTCTTTTACCGATGTTTTCTGAAGTAAGTTTTCTCCAGTTTCTAGCACCTTCAGCATTCATTTGCATGCTTACTGCCGGCCTTGAAGCCTGATCTAGAGATTGTCTGGCATCTGTGATTACATCACCTTCTAAAGGAGCCTGATCTGTACCACGAGGGGCTTTGATAGCGTGTAACTCCAATAACTCAACTCCATCCTGCACCTGAGGCTTGACAGACCACATGAATTTTATATCTCTTGGAAGTAAAGATTTCACATCATCTCTTTTCAATACCCTGTTGATGGCAATGGTGTCTCTTAATTCATAGACTAAGCCGTAATTGGCTTTTAGTAATGCGAATAAAGGAGAAGCTTCAGTTCCTAATGAATCAGCATCTGTTCCGCCTTCAGCAAGTTGTTTTGCTAAATCACTTTCCAATCCTGTTGTATCAGCAGCTGCAGATGTTTCAGTAGAACCATTTGCTTGCTTTTGACTTCTTGCTTCTTCAACCAGGTAAGTATTCACCTGCTGTAAAGCATCACCAAACTCGTTTATTTCTGCTACTTGCCAAAACTGTAATTTGGCAACTCCCTGAAGGAGGTTTCTTACTCTCTCTGCATTGTCAACACCAGGAAGCTCAATTTGAATCCTACCCGTGTTTTGAATCCTTTGGATATTTGGCTGTGAAGTACCGAATCGGTCAATTCTGGTTCTAAGAATATTAAAAGACCTGTCGATAGCATTTTCTACTTCACTGTCAATGATACTTAGTATATCAGCATCAGATGTCTCCAAGGAGATTCTTCCTCTATTTGCAGCAGTAGCAAATATTGTATTCAATGACTTGTTACCGGCTTTTTCTTGCCAAGCTTGGTAAAAGATGTTTACAAATTTATCATTTACTGTTTTTGCACGTTCTCTAGCAACATCAACTGCTTCATTGAAAACAGCATCCTTGCTGCCTCCAGCTAGGCCTTTAACTATTTCTACTGGAGAAACTTCCAGTGTTACATGCATACCTCCCTGAAGATCTAGCCCTAATCCTAGTTCTGTATTTTTAACTTCTTGATAGGTAAATGGTAGACCTAAGAAATTATAAACCGGCTCTCTCCATATAGAATCCAAGTAGGTTTGTCTTTTGTCAAAATCGACATTACCCGACTCGTCGGTTGCATAGGTAGTGGCTTTCTCATGTACATTGTTTGATACCAATGTAAAAGACAAGTAATACAGGCATAGGGCTGTAATGACCACCGTAAAAAAAACGATTATCCCTTTGTTTTTCATGTTTGTTGATTGATTATTAAATGTTGTGTTTGATTTTATATAGAATTTCCATTTGAATCAAAGATTCAATGAAGCTATTAAAAAAAGTAGGAGTGTATTACTCAGGGTGCGTTGACAGAAATAATCTGTTCAAAAAGTATTTTGAATAATTGATTGTATTCAAGGTCAGTACCTAAATTGAAATTGGTTTGGGGTCGGTCGGCAATAACAATTTCATAGATAAAGTGGTAGGCATAATCTAAAGCATACATGACAAAAGGTACTACGGCATCTATACTCGTATGGATAAAAGTACGGGTGTCGTCAGATTGTCCATCTTCATTGTCCGAAGATAAATCCAATTGTACTGCCAAAGAATTTTCCTTGGAATCTATGCTTAACATTAATTCTGAACTGGAAACGAATACGCAAAAAAGCATTACTATAAGTAATGTGAGCCTTTGGCGCATTAATCCTTTATTTTTTCTGTTCAGTTTCATGGGTTGCAAATATAAAAAAGTTTTTCCAATTAAGGCATGGCTGTCCTTTTTAATTTTTATTAGTAAACCTTCTGTAAAACAGTTGTTTATGTCTATTCTTGCTGTGAAGTATGGAAAATAAGGGCATTGGTATGGACAGTAGAGGTAGAGGAAATGAATAATATCAAGTCTGTTCCTTACCTATTTTGAAACGCAAAAATGTTTTTATTACCTCTAAAGCCTTTTCAAAATCGCTGTTATTGGGCACGATCAGGTCTGCATCATGTTTAAATGGAGCAATGTACTTTTCGTAAGTAGGCATAACGTGCCTTTCATAGCGGTAAAGCACGTCGTCAAGATCATAACCACGCTCTACTTTGTCTCTTACTATTCTTCTTTTTAACTTAATGTGTTCCTTGGCATCTATATAAACCTTTAAGTCCAATAGATTGGCAAGTTCTGGGTAGTACAATACAAAAATTCCTTCAACCACCACTACAGGAGCAGGGGTGAAAGTTAACATTTTTGGTTTTTTGTTGGGGTTATTAAAGGTGTACTCTTGTCTGGCAATGGTCTGACCATCTTGTATCTTCCGAATATCTTCCGCATACTGTTCGAAGTCTATGGAATCCGGTGTGTCAAAATTATGTATACCGCGCTCATCCGTAGGCTGCTGATGCCTGGGTTTGTAATAGTTGTCCTGAGAAATCAAACATACCTGTCCAGGCTCAAAAGAATGTAAAAGCTTGTCTAGGAAGTGTGTTTTACCCGAAGCGCTTCCTCCAGTAATTCCTATGATAAATGGTTTGGTCATAAAATGATGATTACAGATTTCATGTGTAGTAAAGCAAGTCCTAAGCTCTTTCTTTTAAAAAGTTGGCCAGTAACCTGACGGCCTTCCCTCTATGGCTAATGGTGTTTTTTTCTTCCAAAGACAATTCAGCAAAGGTCTTGTCAAAACCCAAAGGCTTGAAAATAGGGTCGTAACCAAAACCACCTTCTCCGGACCTTACTTCCAATAGTTCTCCTTCTGCCTTGCCTTCAAAAGCCCACTCATCCTTCCCGATTATCAAAGCGATGATGGTTCTGAATGCAGCTTTTCGGTCCTTTTTCCCATCCATATTTTTCAAAAGTAAATCGACATTTCTGTCATCACTCCTTGGGTCTCCAGCATACCTGCCAGAATAAACACCCGGAGCACCGTCCAAAGCAGCTACTTCTAATCCTGTGTCATCGGCAAAACAATCCACACCGTAATGGGTTTTGACGTAACGGGCTTTCTGGAAAGCATTGTCTTCTAGCTTGTCGCCTGTTTCAGGTAATTCCTCCTTACATCCGATTTCCTCCAGGGAGACAATTTCAAATTCCTCGCCCAAAGCAGCCCTTACCTCTTTTAGTTTCTTTAAATTATTTGTCGCAAAACAGATTTTCATAACGTGAAATTACTTTAGCTTTTTCAAAATCCTTCTCTAAAACTTACTTTTTTGATTGAAAAGAAACAATTTGGCTTTAATCCTTATCTTTGGATTCATTTTTCATGGAACCAATCGTTCCTAAAATTTACAGGTTTTATTTATTTCTTTTTAGCTTTGAACCTCAAATAAGGGAGAGAACAACAATATCTTGGATTTTGACTCATGCCCTTCAAATGAAGAGTAGTAAGAAGCTTTCTGCTTTTTCAAATGACCATATTCACCCTGACTTAGGGTATCAAAATAATATTATATTATGTTTCCACTAAAAAACATTACCGTCTACTGCGGATCAAGTACTGGAATTCTACCAGATTACAGCAACCAGGCCAAGGCTTTGGCTAAAGAAATGATCAATAGAAAGCTGGGGCTGGTATATGGGGCAGGCAATGTAGGACTCATGGGCGTGATTGCCGATGAGATGTTAGCCTCAAAAAGCCAAGTCTATGGAATAATCCCTCAAAAACTAGTAGACATAGAAGTGGCGCATCAGGGCTGCACGGACTTGATTGTGGTAGAAACCATGCGGGACAGGAAATGGCTAATGGCCGAAAAGGGGGATGGCTTTATCGCCATGCCTGGGGGAATAGGAACATTGGAAGAGTTATTTGAAATCATGACCCTCAACCAATTGATGTACATACAGAAACCATTGGCGTTGTACAATGTGTCGGGTTATTACGACAAGTTATTGGACTTTTTAACTCATGTTGGTGACCAGGGCTTTTTAAAGCCGGACCAATTGAGCAATTTGATTGTTGCTGCTGATCCTGTGGAGTTACTGGATAAAATGGAAGCTTACCAACCTTCCGGCACTCCTGATTGGCTTCGTAAGAAAAAACAATAGCTAATGCAAATTGCGATTTAGGGGGTACTGTTGCAGGGAAAAGTAGCATTACCCCCTAAATTCTGTGGTACGAATTGTTTTTGTTAAGCATTCATGCCTCTACCTACAAAAAAAATATTCCACGTCAGTTTTTTTTAGCTTTGATTTCACAAGCCTCGCCATCTAGAATATCCTATGCGTCGCATTGGCATATTATTGTGGTGTGTTTTTCATTTCTTTTTTTACCCTCTCCCAATAAGCTTTCCTCATCCAATACCAGACTCGGTTATTTACTTTGTACCAAAATTTAAAAAATCGATTTGTTCGTTTCTTGTAGGTCTTTTGACATTTGGAAAATAGCCAGTCCCTGTCAAAGCCCTCCCATTCACCTGCTACACTGAAGAGGTTCATTTGGAGTACAGGAAAGACTTCATAGCGATCAATATCCATGATTTCCTCAAGGCTGTAAGGGGCCTTATGAAAAACCCTACAAATTTCTGCAAAGTCTTCGTCTTGTAGTTGCGTGTCCAGGTAAAATTTGGAAAGTGCTTCCCAAATTGGTTTTCTGTTCGCTATGTCCGTTTCGGTCTGATTCAAGGTTGATTTTCCAACTAGCTATCTAATGTGATAATAAGTTGTTCTTTATCCAAGTTAAGCTTTCGAGCAAAGGGGCAGTGAATAGATCTCAATATTAATGCATAGAACTAAAATAGGACCATGTTGTTAGGCCTGTCTTTGAAATAGGGTAAGATGGGTTGCTTCGCCCATTTCAGCTTCAGTACTGCTTGAATGAAAAATTTGCTTTAAACCACTGCTTTCAAATGATTTAATGTACTCATTATTTAAAAGCCATGGAGGTCCATTTTCAAAAGCTCTTTTACCTTGTTGTGTTTCAGTGATAACCAATAATTTGCCCTTATCTGCTACAAAGTCTGAAATATGCTTTATCAAAGTTTTTTCATACTTAGGTGGAAGGGCTTGAATAGTGTAGATTTCCAATACAAAATCAAATTTCCGGTTCCAGTCTGGAATTCCTTTTAACAAATCGGCTTGAATAAATTCAACCTTAGCATTTGGAAACCTGGTTTTACAAAGTTCAATAGCGCTGTTTGAAACATCAAATGCTGTTACCTTAAAGCCTTGTGATTCAAGTTCAATGGCATCGTCACCCATGCCACAACCAATTACCAAAGCTGTTTTTCCTTTATGTGTATTTGGGTTTTTCCTTATCCAACTTTTAAACACAGGATGGGGAGCCATATTTGCCCAAGGAATGCCTTCGCCATCTTCATTGGCTTCAGAATAAAGTTTCTCAAACCAATCGGTAGGTTTATTTTCTTCTACGCCTAATCTGTTTTTTGTTTTTTCGTCCATTTGGGAATTCAATTTAATATTATATAACTGTTAGGAAAAAAGATCGTATTTATACCTTTTTGAAGCTGTTGCAATCCCTTTGGTAACTATCATTAATATATGCGCTTTAAATGTGGGGAGATGTTGGCATTGTTGTAGTTACAGGTAGCTTAAGATTGGAACCGTGACCTATAGTAAGTATCAGTTTCAGTATTTTTTTATGGGCCTTGGAACCAAACTGGTCCCTGAGCCTGTCGAAGGGGCTAGATCATTCCTTTTGGTATGTATCATAATTACCTTTTGTATTCATTTTTAAGAATATTAAGCATGTTATTTAATTCTAAGGCGCTGTCTAGTTCATTTTTTGAGCTGAATTTTAGGTGGTTTTTATGATTGGCAAGCTCAATTAAGTGATAAACTTCATTGCTGTCATTTTCAAAGAGCAGATCAGGGATTTGAGTTACTACCATATGTGATTTACTCAGATAAATATTTTTAACAGTAAATGGGACTAACATATTATTATTGGTACGATTTAAAGGATCTTCAGCGTAAAAAATATGTGGATGCTCCCAACTATCGATTGACATTAGCCAAAAATTTGGAACAATTTTTTCAGGTCCATAAGTATCCCAGTTACATGCGGTAACTAGAACTACCGATAAGAATAAGTATGGTAAAGGTTTTATGGACATTGGGTAAGGGGCCAGGATGCTGATTGGGTAAACACTAGAAGTATTATAAGGGAGAATGCAAACCTATATACTGGGATGGAGTGCATGTTTCTGTCGGAAATTTTTAGCTCGGACTTCTCGTCTGCAAACAGTACTTTTTTACCCAATTGAAATGTTTAGGTGTTTTCCTAATCCTTTTTCAATCAGCTTGTTGTAAGTTGAAATTTGAATGTCACTTAGGCCTCTCTCTATTCTTGAAATATAGCTTTTTTTAGTTCCAGTTTTTTCTGCAAGTTGTTCTTTTGTCCTATTGGCCTGCTGTCTAGCTTCTTTTAGCATAAGGCCAAGTTGAAAAGCTAGTGAACCTGAGTCATATTGGTCTCTTGATTCAGTTTCTTTTTGTCCATATTTACTCACCAATAAATCTTCAAAGTCTGTTATATTCTTCATATCAGTTGTTTTTTTCTTTCCAAGAATAATTAGGTATGCTATCCATTTTTTTATTGCTGAAATCTTTACAAATTTTATAGTCCCGACAATTGAATGCCAAAGTTGAGTTCATTTAAAGTTGGCGCTTTCGGGCTTTAAACCAATCCAATAAAAGCTTATCCCAATTCAAATGTAGTTAACCCATAAACCTTGTCAATCCTCATATTTGGAGATTTGCCGTAATACATTCTTGCGCACTCAAATATATACTTTGCATCAAATGCTTCAATAAGGTTTAATGCCCCTTGATTTATGATAGGAATATCAATATACAGTGGTTTACCGATCACTGAATTTAAACAAGCTTTATAAAGCTCCTCTGCAATGAATTCAGAATCTGCAAATAAGGGGCATATTTTATATCCTGTATTCGCTTTCCTTACGATGGAAAATCCCTTAATTTGACCATCCTCAACATACTTAAATGTCTTATTTCCTGGTAGTTTTAGCCAGGGAATAATAAACTGTGGACGTGAAAATCCAAAACATTGTTTATCATAGGCTAAAATGGAGGATATATCCTCCTCGATTATTTGGGAAATATTTTTATCAATCTTGAATGCCATTCCTTCCTTTTCATAGCGAATATCCCTAAAGGCAATTTTAAAGCCGCCTTTTTGATAGAATGGTTGCAAAGCCAAAACGCCATCCATTCCTATTGAAGAACCCTTATTTAATCTTGACAACAAGGCATCTCGTCTTTGATACCATAGTTTCCTCCCAATTCCAAAGGACCTGTATGCTGGCTTAACAATGAAAAAGCCCATAAAGCCGAATTCCATATTGTATGAGACAATCGATCCGCCAGCAATCAGATCAGCATTGTGAAAATATCCATAAAAGCCTTCTGGATCTGTTGACCAATACGCATCAGCATCATTTGGACCAGGGTTCCATCCCTCTTCTTCAGCCCATTTCAATAAAGTCTTTAAGCCTTCAAAATCTAATTTCTTAAATTGTAATTGATCTATATTTACCACAAGCAATTTTTTATTTTACCCGTAACCCTATTCAAATAGGCTACATGCTAGTTTTTAATATTAATTCAGTAAGCATTTATCAAACGCCTATGTCCTCATTCCATAAATCCTTATTGGCTTCAATAAAGGATCTCATTATTTCTTTACAGGTAGGATCATTGATGACAACAACTTCAACACCTCTTTCTTTTAACAATTTTTCCTCTCCTACAAACGTCTCATTCTCGCCAATAACTACTTTAGGGATTCCATAGAGCAAAATAGTACCAGAACACATGGAACAAGGAGACAAGGTTGTGTATATGACACATTCGCTATAAACACTGGCAGATTGCCTCCCGGCATTCTCAAGCGCATCCATTTCGCCATGAAGGATTACACTGCTATTTTGTACTCGACGATTATGTCCGCGACCTATAATTTTCCTGTCATGAACAAGGACAGACCCAATAGGTATGCCTCCTTCAGCCAGACCTGTTTTAGCTTCTTTAATTGCTTCTAAAAGAAATTCATTCATTGTTTTCTAATTATGTTTAATGGCCCGAATATGAAGCGTACCGACCGAAAGGGAAGTCTGATTTCATATAATTTGTTAGTAGGTTTATTTTTAATTAAATGTAAACTTCACATGGCCAAACAAATTGGGCGAACCTGGAGTAGTCCATAAAACAGGAAAGCCCTCTTTCGGAATACTGATAATGGTACCCATGATGGTGCTACCATTAAGTATAGGTGGAGTTGATTTTAACTCTTTCAATCCTTCAAAATCTATATTGTAAGCACTGTCTTCTAAAATTTCATTGGCAAGATTTAACCTTCTATGGGTATGGCCAAAGCTACTATCGTTTAGGTCTTTATCGATCTCGTAAATGACAGGAGCGTTTTCTTGAAGGGTATGATTCGTATGCGCTATAAAATGCTGTTTCTTATTGTCAATAGCTTCAATATTATCTTCCCAAGTTTCTACTGCAATAGCAGTTTCTCTGTCGGCTATTAAGTAATTCATTGAGGTTCCAAAATCTACCTTTTTGAGATATTCAAGAGATTCAGTAATGTTCTTTGACTCCATTATTTTTCGTACATTAAATGAAACAGGAATTCCTTTATTAGATACAGGCATATCTATTATTGTATTTATTCCTACCGCAACACCATAACTGTTAACGCCATTTTGACCAATCTGACCAGCAAATGTTTGTTGGAGTAGGATTAAATCTGAATTTGGGTACTTAATTTTTAAGACAGTTACTGCACCTTCATGATAACTGGGAAGGTCATTATTATGTGTAAGAAAATTGGCTTGGTTTTCTCTGCCAAAAACACCAATTGTTGTGCAATGTCCTTCATTTGACTTAAAATGGTTACCAGCTTCTAAATAAGAATAAAACTCATCAAAACTTTGATAAGAAAAAAGTATATCAAAATCAACTTGAGCGCCATCAACAATTCCTTGAAATTCATTGAACAATTCAGGCAATTGGTCTTTGACCGATTGAATATATCCCTTACCAGTCGCAAAATCAGAAATGGCTTCTTTAGGAACTTTTATAGTTGTATTATCCTCTATCCAGTTTTCAAAATTCTTCAAAGATCTTTTGATGACAAAGGCAAGAGCTCTTCCATGTTGAAAGCCTCTTTCGTATGCAGTATTACCATTCAATTCTACATAGTAAATTCCTTGTCTGAACTCGACAGTAGGTATTTTTATTTCTTTTATTTGTGATGATGCTGAATAGCTAACACTTAGTAAAAGGACAAATAGAAAAGTATGTTTTTTCATATTTAGAATTTCGACCCATATCTGGGAATTTTGTCATTCTATTGTTATTGAAATTTGTAAAAATTCCTGTTTTACCAGAGGACTTGCGTATATATACACTATGTATCAGGCTCCTACGGTTTGTTTTTCTTTATCAAATTAAGGATTTCGAACAAGGAATCCAGTGAAACGACTCACTTTTTATAGGGAAAAGCTAAAATAAGATCTTGATGCTATGACTGTTCGGTTTAAATGGAAGATTAGGAATAAAAAAATGTGCTTGGTAGCATAAGATTGGAACCCTGTTCTATTGATAACTTCAGCTACGGTCTTATATTTCGATACTGATCCTGCCGAAGGGGGTATTCAGAAAAGCCCTTTACGATTGCTTCAATGCCGGGTATTTTGGCAAGCTATTAAATTAATCCTTTGATTCTCCAGACGGTTTACCTGTGCATTCCAAATGTCATAGGGGAGGAATTATGCCTACTGCTGAGGTATTTATGTTGGGTTGATACCTGTTGTCGAGATCCTTACTTAACTTTTTACGGCATGGGATAATCCAAAGAGAATTTGCTTGTAGGACGTGTCAGGAACTCATCCGTTACAGGGGAATAGGTCTGAACCTCAATGCTGTTTTTCTCAGGGTAGAAAGTCATGATACGTAAGAAACCACTTCCTGCCTTGATCTCAGGCTTGTCCCAATACCAGTAATCTGCCTGAACCTGATGTACAATATTTCCATGCTTGCCTTTGCTGCTCAGCAAATTCTCCATGGCATGACCGGAAAGAACCAAAAAGATATTCTTGTGTTGGCTGACAAATTTTTCCCACATCTCTTCCCCTGAGTTGCCTTTCACCAAATAGTTGTCCGCAACTGTTCGTTCTCCCTTTTTTCTGGTTAGATAACTGTGGGTGACGATGATGGTCCTGTATTCAGGATGCTGTGCAACGACATTATTCGCCCATGCAAGTATTTCGTCCCGAGGTTTAAACTCCAGACTAAGCACTAGAAACTTCATCTCGCCTTCTATTATGAAGAGGTAGTAGTTTTCGATCTTCCCTTCTTCATGGAAATGTAGCTTTTTATTACTGCCAAAAAGCGGGTTGTACAAAGGGTTGTTTGTGAAACGAGAAGGTTGGAAGTAGGTGCTAAGTAGGCTTTCACGTGTATGGCTCGTTTTATGGTCTTTGGCTGAGTATCCCATATCATGATTTCCCGGGGATAATATGTAGGGAACGGTATTGTCAAGGGTTTTGAAAGCGGTATCTGCTATCTTCCATTCTTCATCGTGCCCTGTCTGTGTGATATCCCCAACATGTGCGACTAAGGCAATATTCAGCTTCTTCCTGTTCTTTTTGACCCACTCCGTCTGCGAAAAGAAACTGGCACGCTGATCACCTATACCCGGCCAGTGTTTTTGCGTCTCCTTATGTCTAGTGTCCGCATAGCCTTGGGTGTCAGGTAGAACGATAATCGTAAAAGGTTTACTTTTGGCGCTTTTGCTAAGGGAGGCACATCCATTAATAAAACCAAAAATAACGATGAACCCTAGCGGTAAAAGCAAAAGCATCCCTCTGCCCCAATTAGTATATTTCATAAGTAGCTTGATTATTTCTTAGCCAACAAATTTGAAAAATTATACCAAATATAGTCCTGTTATTTTGTTAAATCTTGTAGTGTCAATTTTACAAGATGGCAGTATGATCTGGTCAGTTGGGTTTTAGTGCAAATTGCTTACTTTAAACGGTTGTCAACTGCCCCGTTAATTTTCGTATTGATAGTTTATCCTATGACATACAGTGTATTTGTGTAAATTAGTTGGGTGGTTAGATGCCTAATCTAGCGAATAAAAACGACATAGCTTATGTACCAATTGTATTGTAAATGATTTTTATTCAATGGTTTTACAGCATGGGGGTTGGTATTGGAACATCTAAATTATTCTGATGGGAAGAAAAGCTATGCTGAAGCAGGTCGTTAGTCTAACACTTACATAGCAGTACAATTTTTTAAACAAAACTTTGCGAAATTAGAGGAAATAGCCCACCATGTAAGATGCCCGCGGTCAAGGGTAATGGCATAGGGTTCAAATGGGATTGATTTTTTCCGCACATGGATTTTCTCTCTTGGTTGTTCATATAATTCAATTTTTTATCAGAACCTTATTGTAAATTGCATACTGAAATCATTTTATGTATAAAAAACAGTATTCAGAATTAACCTGAAATGAAAATCACAGCCGGGTTGACAGGGACACAAGGATTGCGTATTTGTCTGTTTGTATTATTGGCTTACATTTTTTTCTTTATCACTGCTTGTAAGCAAAGTCCTGAAGAAATAAATTCAGCCACTCCATTGGGGGAATTCGATCCGCAGGAAAGCACCTTTATCTGCTGGACACCCCAATTCCAAGAGATAACGCTCAAGCTTATTCAAGAAATCGCCAAAGTCGATCATGTCACGTTATTCTACAACCAAAGCAATCACCAACCTGAAAATCTAGAAAAAATTTTTAAGCAAGCAGCCATTAATTTAGAAAATGTCACAATGACTCCTTTTAAACTGGAAAAAGACAATATTTGGATCAGGGATTATGGACCAATACTTGTGCATAATGGGGAGGGTCAGGAGGAAATGGTTAATTTTCAATACCACCATGAAGAAAACCAGGAATACAACCTCTTCAACGAGCAGTATGCAACAAAAATGAGAATCCCTTTTATGAGGAGCAAGTTGTACAGCGCCGGAGGAGGTCGAGAGATCAATGGTAGGGGAACTATTATTTTGATAGAAGGACATGAAAAATACATTAATCCGGGTTTAAGTCTGGAAGAAATTGAAATTGAATACAAACAACATCTGAATCAAAAAAACGTCATTTGGCTTAAAAAGGGTATTCCGCAAGACGATCTGTTTGATCATGGACCAGTGATCGACAATATTTATGGCAATGGAGTTCATTGGCATTTGGATGAGTTCTGCCGCTTTGCTGATGCCCAAACCATCTTGTTGGCTCAGGTAGATCCGGCAGACCTCTCATTGGATCCATTCTATCAGGTGGTGCATGATAGGTTGGAAGAAAGCTATCAGATTCTAAAAAATGCAAGGGATCAGGATGGAAAACCTTTTAAGATCATCAGGGTACCCCAGGCACCTATTATATTTGATCAGGGAAATTATAACGGGGAGCCAATCTTTTATACGCCTGTTACCAGCTATTTAAATTTTGTCTTAACCAATAATTTGGTAGTGATACCTGCCTATTACAGTCCGGGTGATCCTGATTTTATCCGGCAAAAAGATGAAGAGGCTAAAAACGCTTTCCAAGAAGTATTTAAAAGCAGAAAAGTAGTGATGATCAATGCTACAGAACTTAATTATAGTGGTGGAGGGCTGCACTGTATTACCATGCATAAGCCCAAAGTGAAAAAGCCATCCAAGCTCAGGCTTAAAATCAATAATGCCCTTAAAAGACTGAAAGGATAAACCTCATTGTGAAATTTATCCAATGATTCAGTTCTTTTTACCTC
This sequence comes from Cyclobacterium sp. L-R, assembly GCF_056859355.1. NCBI lineage: Bacteria > Pseudomonadati > Bacteroidota > Cytophagia > Cytophagales > Cyclobacteriaceae > Cyclobacterium > Cyclobacterium sp. L-R. Next base: position 86,924 of record NZ_JBSXOH010000050.1, on the reverse strand, counting down.
ATTGTCTTTTTTACATTCTACATAGAAAAGACAGCCCTGCTTTTTCGAAAATGTGCGATTCTTATTCAATTAAATTAGCGGTGAACTTACAATAAGGTGCCGAGGTCAAAAGAATAAATATTGCCCATTTCATCAGAGAAAAATATAAGTTTAGGTTCATCGGGTAAAAAACTAGCCTTACTAGAGGTGACATCTCCGTTTTTTCCTAGGATATTGGTTTTAAGTTGAATTAATTCTCTAAACTGCCAGTTGTCATTCTCCTTAATTATTTCATTAACAGAAATAAAATACAGATTGTCTTCTCGATTTCTCACAGCGTGTATTTCAAAAATCTTCCCCGATGCCACATGGTTAATGATAGGGCGGCTAGGGCTTCTTTGTTGGGTTAGGTTCTCGTAGGGAATGTTGGTCCAATAGCCCTTGCTATCCCTTTCTCGCAATACAAACTGAGGTTGATTCAAATTGTCCACACTGTTTTTGGTCACCAAAATCATTTCTCCATTTTCAAATACCGTAGCATTTAAATGATCGTCTGCATTATTGTCTCCCTGTTGAACGATTATAGGCTGTGACCATTGATTAAAGGTATCGCCATCATGGTGAATTTTCTCCATGATAGATTGCGTGTTTTGGTTAGACCAAATCACAGATACTTGTCCTTTTAACACAACTATTAATGAGATGTCATCGGCGTTAATGTCATCCGCAAGTGTAAAGGGATTGGACCAATCCTGACCGTTTAGCGAATGCCAAACCATGATATTTTCATTCACATCAGCACTAACCCAAAATTGATTTTTTGAATCCTGGGTAATGGTTGCCGTTTCTATAGAATTACATTGCTTTGGAATGGGAAGATTAACCTTCCATTGATGTTCATATTGCTTGGTAGCGGGAGCATAAGTTAATTTAACAACTGTCAAGGCACACTCGTCTACCAAGACCATATGCGTCTCATCGTCTTTGCTCAATACATCAGCCCTAGGTGGTAAACCCTTTAATGCTTGGTTAACCTTGGACTGACTGGTCCATCCTACAGCGTCTTTTTTCAATAGTTTAGGTCCGTCTTTATCACCAACTATTAACCATTGACCATGTTTATTGGTCCATGATTTTGATTGAGGTTTGTCTGCCGTGGCATTCCCATAATCAACCTTAAAAATAGGGTCTAAATAAAGCTCAGGGGTTTTTGTTTCTTGAGAATAGGACTGATGACTGGACAGCAAAAAACAAATAAGGGCCAAAAAAAAGGGCAAAGTACTTTTAGGTTTCATAAGGCTTGTAATTTGGCAATAAAATTAAACAATAAAATTTCAGAGCAGATTAAAAAATAGTTTCTATTTAACCCGGATTATGTAATAGGATTCGTTATGAGTGGTGTAATCACAATAAAATCAGGCTATTTGCCTGATTTTTTCCTTTAATCGCACCATGTGGACAGGTAGGTGAAAAATCTGCACCTGCCCATTTTTATCTCATTCTCCTTCTTTAAAGGTGTATTTTATATAACTTCCAATAACTGTTTTGTCCCGATACAATAACTTACCAATTTGCTCTTGATTCTGCAAAATGTGTCATTATCAAAAATAGCTTCAGCTTTAGTTAGGCCATTAGCACTTTGATAGATTTCATTTTGGCAATTCGTTTTTATTTCTTTTTAATATTCTGAAATATTATTTCGGCGAATTGGGCTGAGAGTAAATATTAATCTTTTTAACTTTTTATTGAAGAACCCTAATGGAGGGCAGAATACACTTCCACTTAGCAAAAAGCAATTCTTTTTTAAGAGAATTTTGAAGGGACTTTTATTCGACTAGCACATTGTTTTTTATTAATTTTGAAATCCATATATTAATTATACCTGCTCATATAATTTAATTTTACCATCGTTCAATATTTTTCGTACAGTTGCCCAAAAACTAAGTAAAGTGGATGTTGACCTATCTGAAAGATCAGAAAGTAGTAATAAGTTGTTTACAAATTCAATTATATTACTATTGTTGGGTTGATGATAGGCCATGTTCCATTCAGGAAAATATCTTTTGTCAACAGGATTTTCCCAAAGTAAAGTAACAGTGTTATGTCGTTTATCTGACTTTATTTTATTATAGACATTGAGAACGTCCTCTTTCTCTCCTTCAAGAATTTGGACGAAGCGATTGTTATGATAAATTAGGCAACCAGTAATATTTTTTTCTGAGTTCACTGCATTCGCTTTCTTCAGAATATTGTCTAATTCTTCAAAATTTAATCCTGGTTTTGATATTGAATGGTAATTTAACTGATACATGTACTATAGATTAATGCTTTACTATTGGTATGGGTAAGGAAAGTGACAGTTTTTCAACCTACTAAAGATTAATTTGGTATAAAAATCTATCAAAATAGTTGTTGTTTCCTTACTTTGTTTGTGCCCTGTATGGGCATTTGGCATCAAAGATAGCTAATATTTCAAAAGGTGTTACCCAAGGAATAGCAAGAAGGCCTATTAATTCGTGGGGTTGGAACTTCCCTTTACCTAATTGACTTTGCCTTGTGATTTTTAACAATAAATCGTTTTATTTTTTTTCTCCAATTGGTTGAACCCGATTTTGTTTTCTTAATTTGGGCAGAACGGTCTTGTATATTAATAGTTAGGGGTTGATGTGGGGAGGATTTTTTAGTGAGAAAATCACAGGAAACAAAATCACAACGACCTTGGGTTAAGCATAAAATTGGGTAATTATTTTTTGCGTCGTGCGTGCAAAACATGGGCAGCTACTTTCGAAGATAGCAAATTAATCCAGAGGTTGAAAATCTGTGTGAACCATTAAAAAGTTGCAATTCTTACCCTAATTTCTCACAGGTTTGGTTTGCCAAAAGGAGCTAGGTGAACTGGCAAAAAAACAGCTGGACAATAGTTTAAAGTCCGATGTCTATTATTACTATTACATTGTCACGGCTGAGAAGAAAAAGGTATTGCCTCAAAACACAATCTATAATTCATTGAAATAGGGTTGAGCAAATAAAAATATTTTCTTGCCATTTAGTGGAGACCAAGAATGCATGGCAGCCACGAGAATTCCAGTTGACCGGAATTGTGTGAGGGGGGGCTCCGCAAGCTTGAGGACAACCACTCGGTTGTGTGAATTAAATCGTTGAGGGTAAATAGCAGTTATTTTCCCTTCTCTCAATACAATCTAGGACTATTCTTTTCTATTTTGAAAAGGACTTACATTCTGTAAGTCTCTTCAAGTCCTTAACAATTTGGAGGGGGCTACTTATAAAATAGCCTATTCTTTTGAGTTCAACAATAAATCAGACAGGTAAATTGATATTCTATATGCTAGGTTTCAGTACATAAGTTAGTAAATAAATTGCCGACTCAAAGTCTTCTTGGGTTTTTGTTAGCTAGGATAATACTATATAAATGAAGTGTTCTACCTGAATTTAACCAATAAATTAAGTCAGTAGTGATTATTATTTAACCAAAATAGTTGTCTTAAAAATATTTGGAGATTTGCCACAAAAGATTTTGTAGGACGGCTAATAGACACCTAGGCGCTTAAACTTGGTCAATATTGAATCGTTAAACAGACCATTATAATATCAAATACCAAGTTTGGCTTTCACCAATGCTGTAACATCAATACTTTCTTCTGCAAATAGTAGACTCTGTTGGTCAAAAATGGCATTATAACCCTGTTCTTGGGCTACTAATTTAATCGCTTCATTTATTCGGTCATAAATAGGTTGTATGAGCTCATCGCGTTTATCCTGTAGGGTAGAAACCATTTCCTGCTCGAATTTTCCAATATTCTGTTGTTCTTTTTGGAGGAGTTCGGTTTGGTTTCGCTTTTCAACCGGAGTTATTTCACCTTTCGCAATTTTATCTTCTAAGTCGAGAACCTTAGCTTGAAAAATTTCCACCATAACCTGACTTTTTTCTTGAAGCTGTTTCTGAAACGCCTCCAAATTTCTTTCTGCTTGTTCCAAAGCCGGTGTTTCGGCCAAAATTTCTGAAGTATTTACATAGGCAAAAGATTGGGCATTGATAGATGTTGCTGTTAAGAGCCAAAATCCAATGACTGCAAAGGATAGTTTAAATTGAAACATAGGTCTTTTAAGTTTTTGAGTTTGGTTAAATATACAATTTTATTGGATTCAGATGTTACTTGTGGTTCTAAATTAGCTTGTCCGCCAAGAGGTGTTATAATTTTAGCAGCATGAATAAAATTGGTTCTTCAATCCAAGCTAATTTAATTGCACTTTCAATATCGATCAAAGCTTATTCTACTTCGTTCCAAACATCCTTATTGTGGTAAAACATGATTCTAATAATAATTTTGTAAACCTCATGTCACCTTTGAAGTAAATTCAAAATTATAAGGGGTTCTAAATGAATTTTCTGACTCATCAATTTCTGGGTAAAACAGATTTCCTGCTCATGAATTGTATTTGTTCCAAAAGGGAAGTTTTAGTGTTTATTTCATGTTAAACGTATACAATTCAGGTTTGGCAAAATCACCATCCATTTGTTGAGGAAGACGGTAAACATTGCCCTCCCTATCACAGAAATATAATCTTGATTCTGAAGGTTCGCGCCCGTGTCCGTCTGCCCAGAAAGCGTAGAAGTCGGGATTCACATCTACAGGACGCCTGGCATAACTATGATTGTATTTGCTATTCCAGGTTAACATTTTCAGTTTTGTCCAGGTTTTACCCTGGTCTTTGCTGTCCCACATTTCCATTTCCCCACCAGTATTGTAATCTTGTGGTCCCATTGCTGTGGGGGCGATTACTCTCCAGCTTCCATCCTCTTCTACATAGATGGAACCTCCGTCATAGTTATTTCCTGCTGGAGTGAAATATTGGATTTCCCACTGGTTCCCACTCCACCAGGCAGTATGCCACATTCTGGGGCCATGAACGGGTCCCGGTAAGGGACCATTACTTGTTTTGTACAGGATGATGGGTCTTCCTTGCTTATCGAAATTTAAATCGTCAATATAAACATTACGATCTTCTGCGTCATAATTGTGTATCAAAGCCTTATTGGATACCTCAGTAAGTGGCAAATCTATAGCGGAACCGTCGACAGTTTTCCAGGTTTTCCCAAAATCATCCGACTGAAGATAATACAGGTTGGTTCGGAAGTCTAAACCACCTCTTACTTTTCTGTCGGGGTGGTACATGAAGGTAGTACCGATTCGCTTTCCCTGATTGGCACTTGTTTGGTAGTGCCCACTCCCCAATAGGGACAAGTCTTTCCATTCAGACCAATTTATTCCGTCTTCACTCTTCATCCAGGAAATTACACGTCCACCAATTTGTTCATAATGTGTGAAAAGTCCAATAAAACCTTCTGTATCAGAGTAGTATATTTGCATGTAAGAAAAGTTGTTCAGGGGCACTTTTTTGCCATCCACAGTTTTGGTAGCCGGCATCAACTGAAATTTTGAAATGTCGTAGGGTTTTACACTCCTATGAATAAAAGCAGGCCGTTCGACTCCGTGAGCGGTCGAAAAAAGCCATATGTAACCCTCTTTGTCCACTTGTAGTACGGGGTTGTCATGGGCATCCTCGGTGGCTTTGTCGAGAACTATGGTTGGGCGAGGTACTTGTCCTGTTTTGTGATCAAAATAGGAGACCATGTGTAGCAGCGTTTTTCCACTATGGTCGGTTCCACCGTAGCAGAAAAAGGTTTTGCTAACTTCTTCCACATAAACTGAGAAAGGGTATTGCGTAGCACCATAAGTCCCCAGCCCCCCGCTATATTTATACTTGTACTGGTTGGTGACCTTTCCTGCCTGTCCGGCAGTATTGATATAATACCAAATTCCTTTGTACCCTTCAGCTTGCTTATTTATCAATCTGGCTTCACCATAAATATCGCTTTGAGCTTTTACCGAATTAAGCCCTAAAACCAACCAAAATGATATAAGGATTATCTTTTTAATGGCTTCCATAATTTATTATAGTCTATTTTGAGTTATTTGATATATATCTTCATTGAACGAATTCTAATAAGACAGGAAGCCAGCAGTTATTGTCGGGATTTACATATTAGAAGTACCGTTAATATTTAACACTTTAAGCTATGAAAAAAAAATGTAATTTTCATTGAAAAAGTCTGTTAAACCCGGATTATGCAATTGGATTTCCCGTGTTTAGGGGAAGGGTTGTAATCGCAAGAAAATCAGGCTACTTGGAAACTGAGTCATAGCATCGCTATGGTAAAGTCGAAAATCGCAACGAGGTGACTGATTTTTAAGTGATTTCATCATTTATAGGAAGGTCTATTGCATAATTCGGGTTAAAGGTGCTATTTAACGTTGCCCAACGGTTTGCCTAGGTCTTTTAGCGGTTTCGAAGCACTTTTCTGCCCGCAGTGCGAGAACCTGACTAGGCATCGAAAACCTTGCTGTCAACCGTTTCCCCACCATAAGCTGTATGCCTTGTTGAACGAATCCTTCTATAGCTGGAAGCCGGCAGTTATTGCCGTTTCTTCCTCTATTAGACCTATCGTTAATAGTCAACATTTTAGGCTATGAAAAAGAAAGCAACCTGCCATTGTTAAAGCCTGTTAAAATGTGCAAGGATTTGATTTACAGGTCAAAATGCTCCAGGACCTTCTCTGCCTCTTATTTCAAAGGGGTTCCTTCCAGGGCTACTCCATTTGTTGTTAATACCTGGAAATGATGCACCCTGTTCTCTCCTTCGTACTTCCATACCATTTCCTTTTCAGGGGTTAACTCAAAAAGTTTGATCCCCTCTTTCGCGCCATAGCTCGCAATCACCGTATTTCCATTGGGTAATCGTTGGGCACCACAAGGATCTTGAAAAGGGCTCCCTTCAAAATCTTCATTACTTACTTTCCAAACTACTTTTCCGGCAGCGTCCACCTCAACAGTTTTATTCCCATTCGTCAAATTGATCAAGGTATTACCGTTATCAAGACGAATCGCTGTAAAGGGCCAGTTTTTAGCCTCTCGCCCACCTAATTCGGGTAAATCTGTGTGGAAAGTCTGTAGTACCTCGCCTGAAGGGCTATATTCTTTAACCGCAAAGGCCAATAAATGGGGGACAAGATAGTTTCCGTTGGCTAATTTTCGGGCCATACGGGTTTGCATATGTGCATTGTCGGTTTCAGGTTGCAGAGGAACGGCTACAGCTACCTCTCCCGCTTGATTTACCTCCAATATTCGAGGCTTATCTCCTAATTCTGTAATGAGGGTATTGCCATTGTCTAGGCGAACAGCTGTACCCAATTCTTTGTTTACCGCTGACTTATCATATCGGAATACTACCTTTTTATCCTTGTCAAACTCAAGTACTTCATCAGACCAGCAAATCAATACATGTCCATTGTCCAAAACATAGCCATCTCTCGCACTTGGACGTTCAGCATCCCAAAGGACTTCTCCTGCCTCCCCCAAAATTCCGGTAAAGTCGGGGCCTGCTATAAAAACTGAATGGGTGATTTCTGGATCAATTGCTTGTTTTACAGGTTCAGAAGAGTTGTTTTTCGGAGAACTACAGGCAGAAACAAGTAGGCCTGATAGCAAAAGTAGGTAGTAGTGTAGTTTCATTTTTTTGGATTATAATACTCAAAAATAGGTCTACTAGCAAGTTAAGCGATTGGAGAGAGAAAACCAGAGCTACATAGCGCTTTTAATTCCCCTGGATTTCTCTAGATTTTAAATATTGATCTCACCCATTATTTCAAGAACAGTAAGATTAATTTGATTATGGCGCCTATAATGCTACTAAGCGGATTTCCTACACATGCTGGGTGTACTTGGTATAAGCTTCAGGTATTTGAGTCACCAAAATATTTCAGTGTGTGGAAACCTGTAGCAAAGCAGAAGGGTGGCCATTTTATGCAGGATAAAGTTATAGACTCCTAAAAAGAAATGATTCGTTCAGTCAAATAAGTGGGAGAAAAATCAGACTTCCCGCTGAGAATTGTTCTTGTAGCCAAACCGGAGAAAGCATAAACTGCCCTATTTTGGCCAATGGCCAACCGGTCTAACAAAATCCTAAAATTTACATTTCCCAAGGTTAAAAAATGCAAAAGAAGCAAATCATTCCCCATAGTAAACCAAGTTCCCAACACCGTGAACTGGTCCCTTGGCACGGTCCCTGGACCTGTTTATGGGCTGAAAGGCCGGCCGTCATTATGCCTGTTTATTGTAAAATGTTTGTATTACTAAAAATTACGCAATGAATTGTATCATCTTATTTCATTATCTTCAAGCTTTATTAGCTTAAGTAAATTAAATGATCCCTCCAAAGTTACCTGATAACGAAAAAAGAAGGCAGTTTGAAGTAAACAAATATCAATTATTAGACACTATTCCTGAAAGTAGTTATGATAATATCACAGCATTAATGGCTTACATTTGTGATGCTCCAATTTCGTTGATAACACTACTCGATAAGGACCGGAATTTTTTGAAATCACATTATGGACTTCCATTTAATGAATCACCTAGGGCAATTTCTTTTTGTGGACATGCAATAAATTCCCAAGATGCTATCACAATTGTTGAGGATTCGAGAAAAGATGAGAGATTTCATGATAACCCATTAGTTACCGAACACCAAGCAATTTTCTATGCAGGGGCACCATTGACAAATTCGGAAGGGTTTAAACTTGGAACTTTATGTGTCTATGACACAAAACCCCGAAAGTTAACAAAAAAACAGCAAAATGCATTAATTGCTATGGCTCAGCAAGTAACAAGTCTGTTTGAGCAGCGATATCAAAATTTTCTTCTAATAAAATATCAAAAGGAATTAAAGAAGCGGAATGAAGAATTAAGGAAGTTTGCCAAAACAGTTTCTCATGATTTAAAGTCTCCTTTATCAAATATTATTTCGCTGACTGATTTTCTGAATGAAGAAAATGAAGGGAAACTTAGTGAAGAATCACAGAATTACATAGAATATTTGAGATCCTCCTCCCAATCGTTAAAGAAATATGTGGATGGCTTGCTTAAGTATTACAAAAATGATGAATTACTAGAAAATAGATTTGAGCTAATTCCGGTAAATGAGATATTTAATGAGCTTCAACAAATTGCGGATTCAGAAAGAAAAGTGAAATTTATTTTAAAGGGCAATTCAAATGCCATTTTCACGAACAAGTCTGCCTTATTGCAGATTATGATAAATTTGGTTACCAATGCCATAAAATATAATCATACGGGGAATCCGGAACTTGAAATTAACTTTTCTGAAAACGAACAACAATATTACATCTATGTAAAAGATAATGGAGATGGGATACCTAAGGAGTTATTAAATAAGGTTTTTGATCTTTTTAAAATTGTTGGAATAGCAGATAAGGATGGGAAAATGGGATCAGGTATAGGCTTGGCTTCTGTAAAAAAGATTACAGAAAATCTAGGTGGAATAGTTAATGTTGATTCAACTATAGGTGTCGGAAGTACATTCTCAATTACGATTCCAAAATAATCCTTATCCATTTTTTCACTGCAGTTTAGGTTTTATTGGGCTTTCATTTATTTATTGCTTTTTTCAAAAATGGACTGAAAGCTCTCTTCAATTGCTGAAAGTTCTTCATCGGTGATATCGTCAAACTCGTTCTGTCTTTTATTCTTTGATAACCTACCTTTATTCTGATTTAGCAACTTGATTAATAAATCCACTTTGGTGTCTGGCAAAGACAAATAATTGTTTATGAATTTAGTCATCCGATCATATTTTTCTAAATAATCCAGTTCTTCTGGTATTATTTTCTCGATGGTTTCTTCTACGCATTCGTATAAAAATTCTACCTGTTTGGTTAGGTCGAAATAGCGATATAGATCAATTGTGTCATTGAGAATTCTAACATTGTGATCTGCTGTTGGTTCCCATTCTACTAACTCTATTCTTTGAGATGAGTATGACTCTAGAATTGACTGGTATTCGTCAATCCGGTTTAGTATGGCTGCTGATACGGGAAAAATCATCCCCCTTTTAGTATGCCCCATTCGAGTCAATATATGATGAATCAGGTATCTGTGTATGCGGCCATTGCCATCAGAGAAAGGGTGAATAAATACAAATCCAAATGCTATTGTTGCCGCTGCTAAAACCGGATCGTAACTTGAGTCTTGCAGCAATTTATTTGTGTCTAATAGCCCTTTCATCAAAGATGGTAAATCTTTAGACTTTGCTGATATATGGTCAGGTAGCGGGGAAAAAGTATCACGATCATGCTCTCCGATAAAGCCTTCTTGCGTTCTTAATCCCATGTTCTTTAGTTTTTTAGTTCCAATTACTACGTCTTGAAGCCTTTCTAATTCTTCTATTGTTAGCTCTTTTTTTCCTGATTGTCCAATTGCTTTGCCCCAGTTTCTTGCTCTAAGATTTGGGGGGTATTCTCCTTCGATGGCAAAGGAGGCTTTTGAGTCTTTTAATAACAGAAATGCAGCAGTTCTTCTAATGAGATCTTTATCCCTACCATCTAAGCCTTTTTCGATTGAACCAGATAAATCTTTAGCTATAAAGCTTTCGATTTTATCGGTTTTACTAATCATAGGACAAAACGCTGGTGTACCTGGTAAATTATTTTTTATTCGGTGTCTGGTCGAATTAATTGAAGAACTCGTGAACTGTAGTTTGGGATTGACTATTTCGACATATGTTCCTGTCTTTAGATCTGGTATATCAAGTACTTCATCCATTAGCCATTCATAGAGGAACCATACTCTCCTGCTATACTGACTGGTGGGCTCTTTCTTTATCATGTGGAGAACGGGCTCCTTACCTGTGTGCTCAAAAAACTTTTTTAGAATGTATAGATCAATTCCTTCGTACTTTATTGCAAAAGCTAAGTGACTGGTTAAATCATTATCAGGTTTGTGTCTGATTGTAAATACCTGCCATTGTTCGGTATTATACCGATGATGTTTTTCAGTAACAATAGCAAGTCTGTCAGGTAAAGGAACATTTACCCCATTTTCTTCTATAATAGTTGCTAATAATGCGTACCCAGCAAGTAATCCAGGCTCTGGAGTAGGTTTTCCATGAAATGCAGTTACTTGTTGTGAAAAATAATTACTCATTATACTTTTCTATGAAATACGATTATAAATATAGCATGAAAATCAATTACTTTTCATGAATTATAATTATTAATTCGTTTATTTCATGAAATACGATTACAATTGTATGAGTGAAAATTGGATTGAAGCCCAATGTACGGCTAAAGTGCACATTGCACTTTATTTGCCTTCTATATTGGAATTAAGCTAGTAAGGATTTTATCTTTTTAAAAGTATTGTTGGCTACATGGGTATGTATTTCAGTAGTTTTGGTGGAATTATGCCCCATTAAAACCTGAATGTGTCGCAAATCAGTACCCTGTTCTAATAAATGTGTAGCAAAACTATGGCGAAGGGTATGGACTGTCGCCCATGGATTAATTCCACTGGCTTTTACTGCTTTTCTGAATAAGCCTTTGGATACTTGTTGTGAAATATTGTCCGCCTTCTTTTCCTTAAGTAACATTACGAACGACCTAAGCTAAATATCCCTATCTGTTTTACCATCGGGGACTGGGATACAAATTAATCTAACATAATGGACCAATCACCGACTGCATAATAAGAGTATGAATTGAGAGGTTCACATATCCCGGTCGACCGGGATGAGAGGTTTAGGGGTGGGGTTCCCCTTTACCTACTCGACTGGCAATAGTTTTTTCATATTTTTCTAATATTCCTAAACATTCACTTTGCCATTCGGCAGCTGAACCGTCCAAATAGGTTTTAGATTCAATTAAATCTGCTCTAGCAGCTTCAATTCCGTTTAGAAAGCATAGAAGATAGTATTGAGCTAAACCTTCTTGAAAGTTCATTTCCTCTTTTGGGAAAATTCCCTTTTTATATTTTTCAGTAAGTAATTTCGTTCGTTTATATAATTTTTCAATTTCCACTTTTGAAAAAGTAGGAAATTCAAATATTGTTTTAGTTGTGATAGTATAAGTTCCGTTTGCTAGAAAACTGATTGAAATCTCCTCAAATGGATATAAATCGAAATTTTCTCCATAACCTAAAGGAACTAATTCTATAATCTTAAATTCTTTTTCAGTTATGATTATGTCAGCGAATTGAACAGCAGAAATAAAAATCTTTTTATTTTCATTGACTAGATGAATATTTATTTCTGAATAATAATCTCTTGCTCCATATTTATCTCTCCAAGCAGACCAGCATAAAACAAATTGGTCAAGAAATACAACATTTTCAGGATGATATTCGGGATGGCTAATAGATTTAAATTCTTGGACTCCATCTATAATTCCTTTTAAGTTATTGATTGAATATTCTTTAATAGAACTAACTGTTGATTTATTCGTTTCATTAACATAAAAGTTTTCATCAATAATTATTGAAGTACTTCCGTATCTATAAAAACTACTTCCCTTTTTTAATTTCCAAATATTTTTGATAAGACTAGACCTTTCTGTGTTTGGAAAAATTGTTAATAGACCAACCGTTTGGTAGTATTCCGTTTCAGGAAATTGGATGTTTTCATAAGAAACTATTGGTGAATTTTTTAAATTAGACCTTACAAGGTTTTGAATTACACTATCATCAAACGGACTTGTTCCAATTATAGAATTGTCATCATCTGAAATCCCAAAAATTATATACGATTCATTCTCTGGATTTGAATTACTTAATGCACAAATATGCTTTAGAAGTTTTGCTTTTTCAGAATCAGATGATAAACTAATGCTTCTCTTTTTATCAAAGAAAGTTCCTTCATCATTATGAGAAATGAGATTCTTTATTAATAGCCTTTTGTTTATCATTTCAAATTATTGCCAACGTTCCATGTATGGTGTCGTAGCATCCCGCAGGGTGCTATGCACTATACATATTGTGTGTGCCCAGCATGGGCATTTGGTATCGAAGATACCAAATTATTCCAGAGGGTGAAAGTCCCTCATTTGCGGGAGTCGTGTCCCGAAGCATTAGCAAGTCGCAATGCCTGCCCTGTTTTTTTCACAGGGGTGGTTTGTCGTGAGACATGCAGTGAAGCCCTGAATTCTCAGGATATACTATAAGCCAGACTGCGGTGCCTGTATCCCGGTCGACCGGGAAAACCATATACTGAGGCCATGAGGTCGGATGAGGTGTCACATCACGCTAAAGTCCAAACCCCCGTTAGGGAGGAAGCACCGAAATGGTAGATATGGCAGAGGACAAAGCGAGAGCTTTGGGCCAGGCTGTGGGGAGGCACAAGGATATTCACCTTACCGAGGGAGGTCTTGGAATAGATTCGGTTTCTATGAGCCAAGAAGTCAGCCGACGTCGTAGTAGCTGGAGAAACGAGCAGGGATTGCTTTAACCATACCCCTGATGGTCTCACTGGGTAGCGAAGGACTGAACATTGGATTACGTCCAAATTCGATGGGGAGCTCCATAATGGGGCAGCCCCATCTTAAGCGGACAGGGTTAACAGAATAACTATGATAGGAAAGGTACTCAACCGTAAGAACCTCTTCAAAGCCTACCGACAGGTAGTGCGGAACAAGGGTTCGGCAGGGGTGGACGGCATGAAGGTTACTGAACTGTTTTCCTATCTGGAAAACAACAGGGACAGGATTGCCACATCCATCCTGAACCACACGTATGTACCTAATCCTATCAAGGGGGTTGAAATCCCCAAGAGCAACGGAAAAATCAGATTATTGGGGATTCCCACGGTAATGGACAGGTGGCTCCAACAGGCGGTTAGCCAAGTGCTGATGACCAAGTACGAACTCACGTTCAAGGAATACAGCTATGGTTTCCGTCCGCAAAAGAACATCCACAAAGCAATAACACAAGCCCTGAAATACATCAATGATGGCTATCAGGACATCGTGGACATTGACTTGATCCCGGTCAACCGGGATGATGAAGTAGACCATTCCATCCTACTACAGTTCATCTATCTACGGGTAAAATGCCCGACAACTCACCGGCTTATTCGAAAATGGCTACGTGCACCCATCCAAATTGACGGAAAACTGCACAAACGTAGAAAAGGCGTACCACAGGGCTCCCCGCTCAGTCCCTTACTAAGCAACATCCTTTTGGATGTACTGGACAAGGAACTTGACAGGAGAAACCTGAAATACGTTCGGTATGCTGACGATTGTACGCCAAGAAAGAAGACTGATAGGAATCAGTCTTCTATGCTTTGACGATGATGGAGGTAGGCCCTCCGGTATCGGTTAACAGGAACTGGTATCAAACTACCGTATGCTGCATTGCTTAAGAGGCTTTGTAGTGAGTGATACGGAAAAGGTAGAGAAAAACTATCAAGTGACTTTACAGAAGATGACCGTAAGGAAACCATTGAAGACATGTCGAAAGCGTAGGAAAGATGTCAGAACCGGGAGGAAGTCGTTAACCCGGGATAAGTCCAGAAGAGACCTGTATCGCTGTCTGGTCGGCATCCGGCACAAAGATGGCATGAGCTGTAAAGAGGCGTCGTCAAGGAACTTGGGAACCTGTGCGGTGGTGTTAAGGGAGCGAGCCAATCAGCAGACCTGTTAGGCTCTGAGTACCAATACACCGTACAGGGGCAGACTGCCCCGTAGTAGTGAAGAAGCCTTAGTAATTGAGGTGGAGCAAAGGGGGCAGCTTATTCTAGCTGAAAGTTAGCCAACTGAAAATTAATTTTAGGATGAACTCAACTAAGACAGCAAAGCCGTTTGAAATTCCAAAGCGGCAAGTATGGAAGGCCTACCTGAAGGTAAAGAGAAACAGTGGATCAGCGGGCATTGATGGTATAAGTCTGGAAGACTTTGAGTTAAAAATAGGGAAGAATCTCTATAAATTATGGAACCGAATGAGTTCAGGCAGTTACCATCCGCAAGCTGTAAAGCTGGTTGAAATACCGAAAGCAGGCCAGAAAGGAGAAACCCGTCCATTAGGCATTCCAACCGTGTTGGATCGAATAGCCCAAATGGTAGCGGTAAACTATCTAGAACCGATTCTGGAACCAATCTTCCATGAAGATTCCTATGGCTATCGTCCTGGGAAATCTGCCCACGATGCGGTAGAACGAGCAAGACGAAGATGCTGGAGGAGAGACTGGGTATTGGATATGGATATCCGAAGATTTTTCGATACCATAGACCATGAATTATTGCTGAAGGCGTTAAAACGCCATACCCAAGAAAGATGGGTGCTGTTGTATATCGAAAGATGGCTAAAGGTACCCTATCAAAGATCAAACGGGAAGAGTCAGGCGAGGGATCAAGGAATTCCTCAAGGTTCAGTAATAGGTCCCATCCTTGCAAATCTTTTCATGCATTATACTTTTGATGAATGGATGAAAAGGAATTACCCGGATATCCAGTTTGAGCGGTACGCAGATGATAGTATCTGCCATTGCCGGAGCAAACAGGAAGCAGCACAATTACAGGAGGCCATTAGCGAAAGGCTGTCCCAATGCGGGCTGTCTCTAAATGAAAGAAAGACCAAGTTAGTCTACTGTCGAGATGATGACCGAAGAGGCCACCATGAGAACGAGCAGTTTGACTTTTTAGGATTTACATTTAGGGCACGCAGGTCGAAGAACAGATGGGGTAAACACTTTATCAACTTCAGCCCAGCTATCAGCAATAAGGCCAAGGTAAGAATTGGCAGAGAAATCAGGAGCTGGAATCTACAAAACCGGAGTGATAAAAGTATAGAAGATCTGGCCCATATGTTCAATGCAAAGTTGCAGGGCTATATCAACTACTATGGCCGGTTTTATAAATCAGCCCTGTACCCGCTATTCCAAAGCTTAAACCGCAGATTGTCGCACTGGGCAAGCAGGAAATTCAAAAAGTTGCGACGGCACAAGAGGCGATCGGAGCATTGGTTGGGTAAGGTTTGTTACCAAAACCCCAATCTGTTTGCCCATTGGCGCTTAGGTGTCCGTCCTCCGAACCCCGAAAATTTAGGGGTGGCTGGAATAAGAAGAGCCGTGTGATGGGAGACTATCACGCACGGATCTGTGAGAAGCTCAGGGGGAGGTTCCCTGGGCTTACTCGATTCAGCATCTACACCAAGTCAAAGACGGAGGCCAAAAAAGTGGGCAACGAGATTTATCTTTACTTAAGAGACAAGCTCAGACTGCCTATTAACAAGGACGCACGAGCACGTGAGTGCGAAGTGGGCGCACGGAGTGCTGTGGCATCCGAAGACCCTCCAACTTCGAGTTGTTGGGACATGCATTTGTTCCGACATATAAGAAAGGGGACAAAGGAAAATACCAACTGGTGGCGAAAAAGAACAGTTGGGAGTCGCTCAAACGTAAGCTCAAGCAGATCACCAAGAAAACCAAACCGTACAGCTTCGAGGAAAGGTTGAAAAAGTTGGCTGAGGTCTGGCGGGGATGGGTGAATAATTACCGCCTTGCCAGTATCCACGCCAAGCTGAAAGCCATTGATGAATGGCTTAGAAACCGACTTCGATATTGTATCTGGCATGATTGGAAAAAGCCGGAGCGAAAACGTAAAAACCTTATTCAACTTGGAGTTGACCAAGACCATGCTTACGCATGGAGCAGAACCAGAAAAGGGGGTTGGGCGGTAGCTCAGAGTCCGATTCTGATTACTACGATCACTTTGTCACGCCTAAGAAGAAAAGGTTACGAGTCTATGGTCTCCTATTACCTCAAATCCCAACCTACAATCCAGTGAACCGCCGTATACGAGACCCGTACGTACGGTGGTGTGAGAGGCGCACCGTGAGCTTATGGCTCACGGCCGTCTACTCGATTAGGCACTGGCTTTTTATTTCTTTCCACCGAAAAGTCTTGATAGAAAACCTTGCTTCACTCGTTTCTCAACAATCCAAATCGGTTCGTCATCCGGTCTTATGATTTTTGTATTCGGACCTGATTTTCCCCATGGAATCCTGTCTTTATTGGTTTATCAGTCAAGTCTGCTACTAAAAACATTTCAGGCAATTCAATTTGTCCGTTTTCAAAGTCATAGTCCTTTTCATTTTTTTCCATTATTCCGACTTTTTCGCTCCAAATGTCCATTACGGTCTTTTCGTGAATAATGTCTAAGTTGGATAGATTTCCTTTTTGTCCGAATTCGTCAACGTGTTTTATGAATTCCGATAAATTTTCAGAGTGTTTCACTAATACAGCAGGATCGTGACAGACATAGTAAACTGAATTCCATTTTCCTTTTGAGTCAATATCCAAAATCCAAAAATTCCCAAATCCATCTCCTGCGATTTGGATTGAGTTTGGGAACATTTCTTCAAATCCAAAATGACCGAATGCATCAAATCGGACTTCTTCAAGTCCATAGAATTCAAAACCTTTACTGAATCTCAGTAATTCTTCGATTTCGTTCGGCAAAAAATTATTAGGAAGTTGATTTTTTAGGTTTTCTATTTCGCTGTCTGTCATACCGTCCAACAATTCAACCCTATACAAATCTCCGTCTTCCGATTCGTATTGATTTGAAAGTATTGATTCTAATTGTTGTTTCGGTGTCATTTCTGTTCGTATTCTTTTAGCTTGTACCAACAATTGTATATAAACAAGTTTAGCAGGGAAGTTACGTATATATCTATTATGTACCCAGCTACTTTGCTCTGTTTCTCCCTGTCAAATTAAGGATTTCGGACAAGGAATCTAAGAGAGAAACTACATTTTTATTATAAACAGCTAAAATAAGACATGTAAACTCCATTTAAAATGAAAATACTGATCCTAAAACCATCTTAAAAAATTCAATAAAAGAGTCACCTTCTATAAGTATCCCACCATCTCCTCCAAGAACTTCTGATCCACTGCATCAAAAGCGTCTAACTGATCGGAATCAATATCCAGAACGCCGATGATCTCCTTTTCTTTGTATACGGGTACCACTATCTCTGATTGGGAGGCGGCACTGCAGGCAATGTGACCTGGAAAGGCATTGACATTAGGTACCAGCTGCGTTTCTCCGGTTTCCCAAGCTTTGCCACATACGCCTTTTCCTTTTTGGATACGGGTACAGGCTACGGGTCCCTGAAAAGGTCCCAAAACCAATTCACCCTTTTTGATTATATAAAAGCCCACCCAAAAGAAGCCAAAAGCCTCCTTTAGCACCGCAGTCATATTGGCCATATTGGCAACCAAATCTTCCTCTCCGGAAAGCAAGGCCTTAACTTGTGGCAGAAGGACTTTGTATATTTCCTCCTTGTTGGCATTTTTGGGTAGATTGATTTCCTCAGTCATGGTTCCTGTAAATTGCTAGTAAATCCTCTTTAAAAGTATATTGGGCTATGGGAATAGTTGTCATAACAGGGGCTGGGATGCCCAAGCCAAACTTGGCATTTCCGGTAAAAACCCTGGCCTCATCCCATAAGTCATTTGCTATAAAATCCCCCAAAACTGCTGCTCCACCTTCCACAATCAGACTCTGAATGTTTCTGGCATAAAGGTCTGCTACGATTTTTTTGGCATCGATGCGAACATCTATTTTGGCCCATTCGGTCTTTCCGACTGTTTTATTGAGTTGGTGATTGTAGATGATGGTGTCTTGCTTCCCATCAAACAAATGCAAACTTTCCTCCAATTTCAATTCTCTATCGACAACCAACCTCAATGGGTCTTTTCCATACCAATCTCTGGCATTCAGTTGGGGGTTGTCATAGCGGGCGGTATTGGTGCCCACCAAAATGGCATCCTCTTCTGTACGCCAGCGGTGTACCTGCTGTCTGCTAAGTGAATTGCTGATCCACTTGCTGTCAAAGTTGGTACGGGCTACAAAGCCATCCTTTGTCTGGGCCCACTTTAGAATAATATAGGGTCGCTTTTTCTCCATTTGGGTGAAAAACCGCACATTCTGCTTTCTAACCTCCTGATCCATCACTCCTGTAGTCACCGCTATTCCTGCCTGCTCTAACTTTTGAATTCCTTTTTTCTCCACTAGAGGATTGCTGTCTACTGCAGCGATGATGACTTCCTTTAATTGGTGCTTGACAATTAAGTCTGCGCAAGGTGGTGTTTTTCCAAAATGAGCGCAGGGTTCTAGGCTAACATAGAGGGTAGCCTCTTTTAAAAGGGATTTGTCTTTGACTGAAGCAATGGCGTTTACCTCTGCATGGGCTTGCCCGTATTTTTCGTGATAACCTTCACCTATAATCAATCCATCATGTACGATCACACAGCCCACCATGGGATTAGGGCTGACACTTCCCCTTCCTAATTCAGCCAGTTCAATGGCCCTTAACATGTAGATTTTATGCTGATCTTCGTTCATAAACTTGGCAATATTATCAGGGGGAGGTGGATTCTTGTAAGGTGATGGTGATTGGGTCTAGGGTCAATGTGCTGTCAGGGTAAGTCAAGAGAGTGAAAGTAGTGTCCTGATATCCTGTAGGAGCGGCTATTTTGAATGCGTATTCATCTTCTGGCAAGCCACTAAGCAAAAACCCACCATCATCAGCGGTGAGTGTGCTGAAGGTGTCTGTGGCTGAGATTGCCAGCACATGTGGGGCGATGCTAATGGGGTAGATTGTTCCAGTGATTTCTGATAAACCAGTCCCTACAAATACCCTAAGATGAGGGACAAAATCAAAGCCTCCACTTTGGTTAGCGACCACAGATTGGGCCAGGTCCAGATCCAGAATGATGTCATAGGAAAGACCACTTTGGGTGTTAATGTCCACATCCAATTCCAATAGTGCCTCGCTATCTGTGGAGATGCTCATATCCGTTCGGATGTCGTCCTTTATCAAGTAGGCTACATCTCCCAGAAGAAACCTAACTTTTGAAATATCTCCAGCTGGAATTTCTGTTCTTCCTATGAGAAGCTGGGTGTCATTGACCAGTGCACTTACCAAAACCATATTGCTGGCAGCCTGATAGGGGATACTCACCCAGTTGGCATTTTCCTCACTTCCGCGAATTCCCGCAGGCAGAATTTCTACCCCATTGACTTCTACCCATACTTCATCAAAATCTCCAGGAGAGTCTATAAGTAATAGGTTGATCAATGAGCGTGTTTCTGTCGCTTCTGTACAACCAATGCAAATAAGGCCAAGAAGCCAAAAACCAAAAAAGTTAATTGTATTTTTTATCATGAGTTGATCTGTTTTGCCATTTGGCCGGTCAGAATTTGCTGTCTAAGTCGATAAATGCCCTACTTATTTTTTCCATATCTTGCTGTCCTCAGTTATATACCAGTATTTGTCCTTGGAGGTTGCCGGGCAGGAGATTTTAAACCAAGACTTAGTAGCTTCTATGGCCACATCTGACAAGGGAGTATTGCTATTTAGCTCAGTCAATTGATCGGTATAATGACCATGGATAGCGAAAAACGCCTTTTCTGCATCGTATAGCTTTCTTAGTTCGTTTTTTATCTGCTCATCTGCATGCATGACAAAAGCTTGATTGCCATTTCCAACTTGGCTATCAGAAAATTGAACGTAACCCCATCTTTCCGGCAGGTGCATATTGATCAATCCCATGGGAGACCAAACCCAATTGTCTTCCGGGTAGGATTTACCGGTTTGTGGGTTGATTTTTTTCGTGTAGCCATTTGCTGTAGGTTCAATTTGCCATTGCACCCTTGAAAAGTTGATGCGCCATTGATCACCATTTTCAGGGGCTTTGTAAGAAGGTCCGGATTGTGAGAGGCTTTTCCAGGGTATGGCCATCTCTATGGACCAGTGGTCGTCCACATCGCTGGGGTCATTAATCGTTCCATCTAGATGGATGGCATATTCAAAATCGTTGATGTTCCATCCATTGATAGGTCTTCCCCCATTTTTATAAGGTTTGGTTAGCAAGAGATCCCATAGAGTTCCAAGTGCATTGACCTCTATTTCGTAATAATTATGGGTGTCTCCATCTGGATCTATAAATATTTCAATATCATTCTCATGGAATATTACTGATTCTCTTTCAGTGTAGGTAGCCCAAATATTTTTCTCCTTGAGTAGAATACCGATATATAAAAAATTTTCATCCCAAAGCATTTTCATTTGAGTCAATTGATTGGGCATTGGAAAATCAGTTCCCTGGATATCCATAAAAGGACTAGACCAATTGGCCGCGAGCCAGTTGGACTCTTCCAGCTTACCATCTATAATAGGCTTTTGACTGACTTTATAGGCCACATAGCCTTTGGCTTGGGGAATGTCTTGGGCATACACCGCGAGATTAATTATTGACAAGCCTATCAATAGTATAGATTTTCTGAACATATTACAGTCTAGGTATAGTCGCAAATATACAACAAGTAAAAGAATCAACAGGCAGCAAAGATAGCGAGTTATTCAAAGAAAGTTAAACACCTATTTATCCATGATATTGCCCGTTGACAGGAAGTAAAAGTGTCTTTGGCAAAATCTAACAGGATTTAACCGGAATTATTGTATTATTTGTTGTTGCTTTAAAGTGTAAATAATACATCACTTTAAAATTTGAATAAAGGTAAAACAGGTTTGGTATTGAATATGAGCAGAATAAAATTAAATAAAATTGGAATATATGCATTTTTTATTCCGTTAATTGTTGTTTTTTCATGTAATAGTGGCGATAAATCAGGTAAAAAAGCTGAAGCAGTCAAAGAATTCCCAGTCATTGAAGTGGTTGCATCAGACACTATTATGCATAGGGACTACGTAGCAGATATCAAAGCCATTCAGAATGTGGAGCTTAGGGCCAGGGTACAGGGCTTTCTTGAAAAAGTAAATGTGGATGAAGGGCAGGAAGTAAAAAAAGGCCAGATTCTTTTCAAAACCAACGAACAGGAATACAAAGCGGAATTGGCCAAAGCCAAAGCCAATTTTGAAAGTGCAAAAGCAGAAGCCAAAGTGATAGAGTTTGAAGTCGGCCGTTTGAAAATCATGGTGGACAACAACGTCATTTCGGAATCTGAGCTTAACTTAACCAAGGCGAAATACGATGCTGTTTTGGCGAAAATTGAGGAAGCCAAATCTGCCATGGACAATGCAGAAGTACAATTGTCCTATACCAATATCAGGGCTCCTTTTGATGGGATTATTGATAGAATACCTTTAAAAACGGGTAGTTTGGTAGAGCAAGGCAGTTTATTTACCACCGTTTCCAATATTAGCTCTGTCCATGTTTATTTCAATGTCTCTGAGAAAGAATACTTGGAATACATCAAGTCTAAAGGAGAGACTACTGAGAACAATGTTGTCAACCTTGTACTTGCAGATGGAGCGCCTTATGCTTATGAGGGCATTATCGAAACCATGCAAGGTGAATTCAATGCCAATACCGGTTCAATTGCATTTAGGGCTTTATTTCCCAATCCAACAAAGATCCTTAAGCACGGAGCAACAGGTAAAATCATCCTTACCAATAAGATAAGGAACGCAATTATTATACCTCAGAAAGCGGTCTTTGAAATTCAGGACAGGAGTTTTGTATACATAGTTAAAGAGGACAACACTGTAGAGATGCGCAGTATTATTCCTAGAGCAAGATTTTCTCATTATTATATTATAGAGTCTGGTTTGGAAGTAGGAGAACGTCTGGTGTATGAAGGGATACAGAATGTGAAAGATGGTATGACCATTCAGCCTAAAATAGTTGCTGATGAAACTGGTTCTACATTACCAGAAAATGACGATACCCTTGCAGAAGTAATGCCTACCAGTACAGAACAATAAGCTATGTTTGATTTATTTATTAAAAGACCAGTTTTATCACTGGTTATTTCCCTTTTCTTTGTATTACTGGGGCTTTTGTCTTTTTTCACCTTACCAGTTGAGCTTTTCCCCGACATTGCGCCTCCATCTGTTTCCATCCGTGCCAAGTACAGGGGAGCAAATGCTGAGGTTGCTGCCAAGACGGTGGCCACACCTCTTGAAAAAGTGATCAATGGTGTTCCAGGCATGACTTACATGACTTCTGTTAGTAGTAATAGAGGTACTGTAGTTATCAAGGTTTATTTTCAGGCAGGTGTAGATCCAGATCTTGCTGCTGTGGAGATTCAAAACCGGGTTTCGACAGTAGTCAATGACCTGCCAGAGATTGTGACCAAAGCCGGTGTAACGGTAGAAAAACAGGTCGAAGGGCTACTGATGTACATCAATATTGCCAGTGATGATCCCTCACTGGATGAAGCCTTTATTTATAACTACACCGACCTCAATGTATTGCAGGAATTGCAGCGGGTGGACGGTGTAGGATTGGCAGAGATAATGAGTACCAAAGATTACTCCATGAGGATTTGGCTCAAACCTGATCGTATGACAGCTTATAAAATAGCCACGGACGATGTGATTGAAGCCATAAACAATCAAAACGTGGAAGCTGCACCTGGCCAACTGGGAATTAGTTCTGGTAAAGACATGCAGGTACTTCAGTATGTACTTAAGTATACAGGAAAATTCTATGAACCCAAGCAATACGAAAACCTTGTCATTAGGGCCAATCCTGACGGCTCGATTTTACGATTAAAAGACATTGCCGATGTAGAATTCGGTAACCTGAATTATGGTAGAATCGCCAAAATGGATGGCAAGCCTGCTGCTTCGGTAATGGTAATTCAGAGACCAGGATCCAATGCCAGTGAGGTAATTGCCAATGTGAAGAAGAAAATCGAACAGATTAAGCAGGATAATTTTCCTTCTGGGATGGATTACAAAATCTCCTATGATGTGTCGAGGTTCCTTGACGCTTCTGTTAAAGAGGTATTGGTGACCTTAGTAGAGGCGTTTATCTTGGTATTTATAGTAGTGTTTATTTTCCTCCAGGATTTCCGATCTACATTGATTCCTACCCTGGCTGTTCCGGTAGCACTGATAGGGACCATGTTTTTTATGCAGTGGTTGGGCTTCTCTATCAATTTACTCACATTGTTTGCGCTCGTCCTTGCGATAGGAATTGTGGTGGATAATGCCATTGTGGTGGTAGAGGCAGTCCATGCCAAAATGGAAAAAGAAGGATTGGATCCAAGAGCAGCCACTTTTGCTGCAATGAAAGAGATCAGTGGGGCGATTATAGCCATTACAATGGTAATGTCTGCAGTATTTGTTCCGGTAGCATTTATGTCCGGCCCAGTGGGTGTGTTTTACCGACAGTTCTCATTGACACTTGCAGTAGCCATCTTTATTTCTGGTATCAATGCATTGACCTTAACCCCTGCTCTTTGTGCTATCTTGCTTAAAAATCATTACGGTGAAGAACAGAAGCAAACACTGTTGCAGCGGTTCTTTAACAAGTTCAACCAGTATTATAATTTCTTCGAAAACAAATACCTACAATACATCACCTATTTGGTGCCGAGAAAAGGTATCACTACTCTAATATTGTTGTTTTTCTTTGCTGCCACTTGGGGAGTAAGTAAGATTTTGCCTACTGGCTTTATACCTACAGAAGACCAAAGTATGGTCTATGTAAATGTCACTACTCCTGTAGGAGCGACCGTAGAAAGAACTGAAAAGGTATTGGATGAACTTGTCCAAAAATTAGAAGGGAATGAAGCGGTTGCTGGTGTTTCAAGTTTGGCGGGTTATTCATTGGGTAATGGACTCTCAGGAGCCTCTTATGGTATGGCCATGGTCAATTTGAAATCATGGGACGAAAGGAAGGATTTACCCATCCAAGGAACATTGGATGAGTTTGCTGCATTGGGTGATGAAATCTCCGATGCGAAAATTGATTTCTTCCTGCCACCAACTGTATCAGGCTTTGGTAACTCCAGTGGGTTCCAAATGAAGGTATTGGATCAGACAGGTACGGGTAACCTTAATCGGTTGTCTACAGTTACAAATGACCTGGTTCAAGAACTTATGGCGGCTCCAGAAATTGGCTATGCCTTTACAGATTTCGATCCTACCTTTCCTCAGTTTTTAATTAGAATAGACCAGGATCAGGCGGCTAAGAATGGGGTGACCATTGCCAAGGCTTTGGGGACCATGCAGGTTTTATTAGGAGGTCAGTTTGTTTCAGATTTTGTTCGTTTTGAACAGATGTATGATGTAATGTTACAGGCAGGGCCAGAATACAGGGCCAAGCCTGAAGATGTTTTGGCACTTCAAGTAAAAAACAATGTAGGCGAAATGGTGCCGATTTCGGCTTTCCTTACAATGGAAAAAGCCTACGGACCGGAACAATTGACACGATTCAATATGTACAATTCTTCTACCGTAAAGGGTTCTGCGGCACCTGGATATAGTAGTGGGGATGTTATTGCGGCAATTGAAAGGGTTACAGCGGAAAAACTTCCACAGGGTTATAACCATGACTGGTATGGAATGTCACGTGAAGAGGTTACCTCAGGTAACCAGGCCATAGTAATTTTCCTTATCTGTTTGTTATTTGTTTACCTGATTCTTTCAGCACAATATGAAAGTTTCCTCTTGCCATTACCTGTTATCTTTTCACTTCCGGTAGGGGTTTTTGGTGCATTTATCTCTCTTTATTTGCTAGGGCTTCAGAACAATATCTATGCGCAGGTAGCACTAATCATGCTTATAGGCCTATTGGGTAAAAATGCCATTTTGATTGTGGAATTTGCCATACAAAAAAGAGAAGCAGGTCATTCTGTGATTCAAGCTGCAGTGGAAGGATCTGTAACCAGACTTAGACCTATCCTTATGACCTCCTTTGCCTTTATCGCTGGACTTTTGCCTTTGGCCATGGCCACTGGTGCAGGTGCTTTGGGTAACCGGTCTATTGGTACAGCTGCTGCTGGAGGGATGTTTATTGGGACGATATTTGGTTTGATAATCATCCCGGGTTTGTATGTGATTTTCGCCCATTTTACCTTTAAAAAAGTGGAAGAAAACTCAGGTCCCACTTCAGAAAAGAAAGATAATTCTCAAGTATCTTTTTCAAATAATTGAACCAATACTACATGTTTTTAAAAAATAAAATAATCCTTCGTCTTTCAATGGGCCTCCTTGCGGCGGGAACTATGTTTGCCTGTAAAAGTATTGAGGCCCCGGTAATGCCGGAAATGGAACCTCTGCCTAGCACCTTTTTGGACATAGAGGATTCTGCCAGTATCGGCGATATTTCATGGGAAGCTTTCTTCAATGATCCCAATCTGGTGTATCTTATTGAGGAAGGACTTGAAAATAACCTGGACATTCTCACCGCAATGGAGAGAATAGAAATCGCAAGAGCTCAATACCGAATAACCAAAGGGCAAATGTATCCTACCTTAAACGGTATGGTTCGTTACCGATCCGGTGATATTCGCCCTAACCTATTTAGCGGTACCATCAATGGGGACAGAAATGTAGTCAATAGGACAGAAAACAATTTTATCGGATTTCAGAGTACTTGGGAAATTGATGTCTGGGGAAAAATTAAGAACCGTAAGGAAGCCGATTATGAAAAATTCCTGGCTACAGGAATGGGCAGGCACTTGGTAGTGACCAATATGGTGTCAGAAATTGCCAAAATCTACTATCAGTTGTTAGGGCTAGACATTCAGTTGGAAACAATCAACAGGAATATTGAGTACCAGGAAATGGCATTGGAGCTGATCAAAATCCAGAAAATGGCTGGTAGAGCAACGGAATTGGCTGTTCAGCAGTTTTCTGCCCAATTGCTATCTACCAAAAGCCTTTCCTATGAAAAGCAGCAAGAGATCATAGAAACGGAAAATAAACTCAATTTTATACTTGGAAGATTTCCACAACCAATTGAAAGGGCCTCTTCTTTATTAGAAATTAAACTTCCCTATGGCATGGAAGTAGGCTTGCCTTCTGAAATGCTGTTGCGTAGACCTGATATTCGTCAGGCTGAACATGAGCTTCGTGCAAGTAACTTCAATGTGTCTGCTGCAAGAAAAGAATTCTTACCGTCTTTTAGCCTTACTCCTTATGTGGGCCTAAACGATAAAAGTTTACCAGATGCCCTAAAAATGCCTGGTGGATTGACCATTGGTATCTTGGGTGGCTTGACTGCCCCAATTTTTGCGCAGAATCGCATCAGGGCTGGTTATGATCAAAGCATTGCCTCTAATAAAATAGCCTTGTACAATTATCAGAAAAGTATATTGGATGGTTATCAGGAAGTTTCAAGTAAACTCCAACGGGTGGGCAACCTCAGGGAAGTGTACAGCCTAAGGGATGAAGAAACCGCCGTATTGCTCAATGCTGTTTCTACTGCAAATGAATTGTTCCGTGGTGGTTACGCGACCTATCTTGAGGTAATTACTGCTCAGTCTAGGGTGCTGGAAGCGGAATTGGACAAAACCAATACAAGAATTGAGATGTTCCTTACCGTAGTAGATCTTTATCGCGCATTAGGAGGTGGCTGGAAATAGTCCGGCTATTTCTTTTTTACCTAAGCCTACACTTCGTATTTTTGAGGTGTTATGATGAATTGGGAAAAATTACTTTTACCTGAGGGTTTAAAACCTTCGGACACAGATCTACAAAGGAGTCAATTTGAAAGAGATTTTGATAGGATAATCTTTTCGGCTCCTTTTCGAAACCTACAGGACAAGACGCAGGTTTTTCCCTTACCGGAAAATGATTTTGTGCACACAAGATTAACCCACAGCCTTGAAGTTTCGAGTGTAGGTCGATCTTTGGGAAAGTCAGCAGGAAAATTCCTATTAGACAAATACCCGGAATTGGCGGCAAAAAAACTGCAACCTTTTGATATAGGAGGGATTGTGGCTACTGCAGCCTTGGCTCATGACATTGGGAATCCTCCTTTTGGACATGCTGGGGAGGAAGCCATTTCAGATTTTTTTAAGTTTCATGACATTGGTAAAATGTGGGAGCAGAAATGCTCAGCCAACGAATGGCAGGACCTCACTAATTTTGAGGGCAATGCACAAGGATTTCGAATGTTGGTAGATACCGGAAATGGGATGAATATTTCTCCGGCTACCTTGGCGGCCTTTACAAAATACCCAAGACCTGCATGGTGTCAGTCAACAGATAAGAAGCGAAGAAGTCAGAAGAAATTTGGCTTTTACACGAGCAATCTTTCCGATTATCAGCTTCTTGCTCAAAAAATGGGCATTCCCCAATTGGCAATAAACTGTTACATGAGGCATCCTCTGGCTTTTCTTGTGGAAGCAGCAGATGATATCTGTTACAGTATCATTGATTTGGAAGATGGTTGTACCCTAGGCTTGGTTTCTCTGGAAGAAACGATTTTACTAATGGCGGCTATTATCGGAGAACGATATGATCCTAAGAAACTTCAAAAATACAGTAGTCCAAAGCAGAAATTGGCCATCATGCGGGCCATGGCCATTAGTCAGTTGATAAAAGAAACCACTTTTGTTTTTGAACAATATGAAACAGAGATTTTGTCTGGTGAATTTGACCAGGCATTGACAGAAATTATTCCATCTGCTAAGCGTTTGGAAGCCATCACGGAGCTTTCAGTGAAAAAAATATACCGCTCTCAACCCGTATTGGAAAAAGAAGCAGCGGGCTACCAGGTTTTGGAAGGGCTATTGTCAACCTTTTCTGAAGCGCTTTTTAATTATCACTTCGATAAAGAAAGGTTTTCAGGCCACAACAAAAGTATATTAAGGCTTTTACCTGAAGAATATGAGCTACAAACAGACCATGAGGCTTATGTTCTAATGAGAGAATTACTGGATTTTATCTCAGGAATGACGGACAAACATGCACTTTCCCTCTACAGAAGAGTGAAAGGAATCACTATTCCTAACACATGAGTTTGTGAGAGAGAAATTCGAAATTAAATTCGCCCTCGTCAGTCCTGAAAGCACTAAATCCAAATGATTTTTTCGAGAACGTCCAACTTTTTTAAGAAGACCTGAACTCGACTTGTATGATGAGAATTCTTGAGTTGCAGGCAGAATGCGCAAAATTAAGCCAAAGGCATTTCACTCGTGAGAAATAGCATGGTATTACATACTTTTTTAAGAAGGAGTAAAACAGCTGTTTATCCTGCGTAAAGGCAGTAATAGAGCCAAACTATATGTAATTGAAAGGCTGAATTGTTGTCTAGGTTAGTGTGCAGTAGGCTAACTGCATAGTTTTTCGTCAATTGCCATACATATACCCTTGTTTTCTATTAACTTTACGCCTTCGTTTTGGGCAGCTTTCAATTGTCCAATATTATAAGACGCATCCAGACACAGATTATATTTTCTAATTACAGTGAAGAAATATCAGGAGTTTAAACAGGTAGATTATCCCAAAATTGGGGAAGATGTATTGGCTTTTTGGAAAAACAATGCCGTTTTTGAAAAATCCATTAGCAATAGGGAGGGAGCACCTGCCTATACCTTTTATGAAGGCCCACCTTCAGCCAATGGTACCCCGGGAATTCACCATGTAATGGCCAGGGCAATTAAAGATGTCTTTTGCCGATACAAAACCCTTAAAGGTTTCCAGGTAAAAAGAAAAGGAGGATGGGATACCCATGGCCTTCCTGTTGAGTTGCAGGTTGAAAAAGAACTTGGCATCACCAAGGAGGACATAGGTAAAAAAATCTCCGTAGAAGAATACAATCAAAAATGTAGGGAAACCGTTATGCGCTACAAGCATGAATGGGATGACCTGACAGAAAAAATTGGCTATTGGGTAGATTTGGACGACCCTTACATCACCTTTGATGTAAAGTACGTAGAGAGTCTGTGGCATCTGCTCAAAAAGCTATATGACAAAGACCTTATCTACAAAGGCTACACCATTCAGCCCTATTCTCCTGCAGCAGGAACGGGACTAAGTTCCCATGAACTCAATCAACCGGGAAGTTACCGGGATGTTAAAGACACATCTATCACCGCCCAATTCAAGGTGAAAGGTGAAGAGGATCTTTATATATTGGCCTGGACCACCACCCCATGGACTTTGCCTTCTAATTCAGCCCTTGCCATAGGTGAGAAGTTGGATTATGTAAAAGTTAAAACTTTCAATCCTTATACTTTTGCACCTCAGACGGTTCTTTTAGCGAAAGCCAGAATGTCGGCTTATTTTAATCCTAAAGGAGCTAAGGTAGATTTGGATGCCTATAAGCCTGGAGACAAAATCATTCCTTATCAAATCGTTGAGGAAATGAAAGGCAAAGACCTAATGGGCTTGAAGTACGAACAATTGTTCCCTATAAAGGCACTTGAGCTTCCTGAGCCGGCATTTACGGTGATCTCGGCAGATTATGTGACCACGGAAGATGGAACAGGGGTAGTTCACCTGGCCAAAGCATTTGGAGCCGATGACTTTAGAACACTTGTGCAACAAGATGTTCCTGGTGTATTCCTTAAAGATGAAAAAGGGCTTGAAATACCTATTGTTGACAAGAAGGGTAAGTTTCTTCCTGTTGTGGGCGAGTATTTGTTTTCCAAAATTGAAGAGCATGAAATCCCCGTACACAAAACCTTTGGTGTAGATGACTTTTATGTCAAAAATTATAGCCACGATGATGAAAGTGACAAGGCTTACAAGAGCACAGATGTCATTATTTCCATCATTCTGAAAAATGAAAACAAGGCTTTTAAAGTAGAGAAGTACGAGCATAGCTACCCACATTGTTGGCGTACGGACATGCCTATTTTATATTACCCGCTAGAAAGCTGGTTTATCAAAACCACTGCTTACAAGGACAAACTGGTTGCTTTTAATAAAACCATCAACTGGAAACCTGAATCTACCGGAACCGGCAGGTTTGGAAATTGGCTGGAGAATCTTGTTGACTGGAATTTGAGTCGCTCCAGATTTTGGGGAACCCCTTTGCCTATCTGGAGAAACAAAGAAGGAACCGAGACCAAATGCATAGGGTCTTTAGCAGAATTAGAAGCAGCTATAGAAGAATCGGTTGCCAAAGGTTATATGAAAGAATCTCCCTATAAAGGAAAAGAAGTGGATCTCCACCGTCCTTTTGTAGATGACATTGTGTTGGTAGCAGACAATGGAGACAAGATGTTCCGTGAGCCAGACCTTATCGATGTTTGGTTTGATTCCGGAGCCATGCCTTATGCACAATGGCATTATCCTTTCGAAAATGAAGACATCTTTAAAGCCAACTATCCAGCTGATTTTATAGCCGAAGGCGTTGACCAGACCAGAGGTTGGTTTTTCACGCTTCATACGCTGGCAGTGATGCTATTTGATAGTGTAGCCTTTAAAAATGTGATCGCCAACGGTTTGGTATTGGATAAGAACGGCAATAAAATGTCCAAGCGTTTGGGAAATGCAGTAGATCCATTTATAACCCTTAAGGAGTTTGGTCCTGACGCTTTGCGCTGGTACATGTTAAGCAATGCCAATCCTTGGGACAACCTTAAATTCAATAAAGAAGGAGTAGTGGAAGTGCAAAGAAGGTTCTTTGGTACACTTCAAAACACTTACAATTTCTTTGCTTTATATGCCAATTTGGATGCCTTCGCATACGATGCATCAAACAAAATACCTGTTAATGAGCGCCCTGAACTTGACCAATGGATTCTTTCCAAACTTCAGTCGCTGATAAAAGAAACAGAAACTGCCTACGAAAATTATGATGTAACACCAGCATCAAGGGCCATTATGAATTTCACTGTAGACCAGTTGTCCAACTGGTATGTGCGGTTGGCCAGAAAGCGGTTCTGGAGAGGAGACATGAATGCTGATAAGCAAGCAGCTTATGAGACCTTGTATGAATGTCTGGAAGTTATTTCCAGCCTGATATCGCCGATAGCTCCTTTTTATGCAGATTGGCTTTTCCAAAACCTTACTGCAAGTCTAGAGAGCAAACCTTTGTCCGTGCACCTGACGGATTGGAAATTATCTGATGAGGGTTTGATTAACTTGTCCCTTGAAAATAGCATGCAGTTGGCTCAGGATATTTCCTCTTTGGTGCATTCCTTAAGGAAAAAGGAAAGATTAAAGGTAAGGCAACCACTTCAAAAAGTACTTATTCCTGTATTGAATGAAGATACCAAGGCTTTAATTGAACATGTAGAGGAACTAATTAAATCAGAAGTTAATATAAAATCAATCGAATACATTGATGATACCTCTGACATTTTGGTGAAAAGTATCAAGCCCAATTTCGCCTTGTTGGGCAAACGGTTTGGGCCGAAAATGAAAGCTGTTAGCCAAATTATTCAGCAGTGGGGCAAAGAAGAAATTGCTCAAATTGAAAAAGAGGGGCAAGCCAGCATACAATTAGACGGTGAATCTGTCTTGCTTCAACTTGAAGAAGTGTTGATTCAGTCTCAGGATATTCCAGGTTGGTCTGTAGCTACAGACAATGGAATTACTGTGGCATTGGATGTTACTTTGACTACCGAGCTGAAGGAAGAAGGTGTTGCCAGGGATTTTGTCAACAGGATTCAGAACCTTCGTAAAGATATGGGGCTGGAAGTTCAGGATAAGATTCGAATTCAGATTGCTCCACTTAATGAAACCGTGGACAATGCTTTGTTGAATTTCTCTGATTATATTAAAACAGAGACACAGGCACTTGCGTTAACCCTAGATGGGGATAGTAATAATTCCACCGTATTGGACATGGATGAGTTTGAACTCGCCGTTAAAGTAGAGAAAGTATAACATATGAAGTATTGGAAGTATTTTGGGATCACCTTACTGGTGATTGTGATTGATCAGGCGGTGAAGATGATGGTTCATTACGGAATGGATTTTGGCACAGCAGGGCAGATCAAAGTTTTTGGAGATTGGTTCAAGCTGCATTATACCACCAACCCCGGAATGGCATTTGGGATGCAACTAGGCTCAGAATATGGTAAACTTATGTTGACCAGCTTTCGCTTGATAGCCATGTTCGGAATAGGCTATTATTTATATTCTTTGATAAGTAAAAAGGCGCATCCGGGATACATAATTTGTATTGCCATGATCTTAGGAGGGGCAGTAGGAAACCTTATCGACAGTGTATTTTACGGTGTTTGGTTAGGTAATGCACCTTTTGATGCTTCTACACCATGGTTTCATGGACAAGTTGTTGACATGTTTTATGTTGATATTTGGGAAGGTTTTGTTCCGGAATGGATTCCAATCTTTGGTGGAGGCTATACTGCCTTATGGCCAATTTTCAATATAGCAGATGCATCCATTTTTGTAGGAGTAGGCATCATTCTTATTTTCCAGAAACGTTTCTTTGATGAAGAAAATGAGGAGCATGTAGAAAAAGAAGAAGAGGACCAGGTTCAAAAACAGTTTATTGACGAGAAGTAAGTTTACTACTTCTTTAAGTAATTGAACATAAAAAAGGCGGTAAATGTCCCTTAGGGATATTTACCGCCTTTTTTATGTTTGGGCTTCAATTATATTAACCATAGTTGAAAACCCCATAGCCGTTGAATAATTCATCATTACCTCAACCTCGGAAGGGGCTGATCAAGGTTCAGTTTCTCAGTAGGAGCCTCGACTTGTGAATCATCTATGTTTGTTGCACATTTCTGAAAAGTTTTAACATGCCTTGTGCCTTGTCAAAAGTGAGTTATTGGTTTGAACTGAGTGGAGTAAAAACAGTTAAAAACCTTTTAGAAGAAAATTACCGTTTTTTGTTGTATTTAGGTTGTTTCAGCCTCAGCAAAGTAGTAATTTCAGTTTACCCTTTCGCCTTAATGGCGCGTTCTAGCACTTCTTTTATGCCTTCCAGGTTATCACTGAAATTGACCATTTGCAGCACTACCTGTGCCATTTCATCTTGATTTCCTAAGCCTCTTAACTTGTTGTTTTTAATAAAAGTGGTTTTTATTTCATCCCATCTAGCTTGTTCTGATGGTGTAATTGTGCCAGTTAGTTCTTTGTATTTTAATAAATTGGCTTCGGCGGAACTTGTAAGCGTTTGTGCCTCACTTTCGTAATGCGACAACAAAAGATTTTGTAACTCCTTATTGTTCATAATAGGAACCACTTTGGATACCAGTTTATTCATGTCTCGATAAGAGCCTTGTAGTTTAAATGGGGGTTCAGTCCTGTAGGCATCATCCTTAGCAGCGCTTTCTATATAAGCCTGGTTTACTTTGAGTACAGTGTCTCTTATCTTTAATACCTTTTGGATTACGCTTATGTAATCCTGAATTTCTTGATTGGTGTGATTTCCATGAAGTACACCGTCCTGTGTCTCGTTTTCAACTCGATTTAACAAGGTATATACATCTTCAAGAAATTTGTTCCTCAGTTGATTCAATACAGGATTGCTCGTTAAAGAATTTTCTATTAAGCTAAGGTTAAACTGATGGTCTGAATCGCCTATAATGTCCCCAAGATTATAAATATCGGCTCGGTTGGATAGCATGTCTGGAACCTGGAATTTTGCCCCACGCTCTGTATAGGGGTTTCCTGCCATTATTACACAGAACTTTTTGCCTCGAAGGTCATAGGTACGTGGCTTTCCGTTATATATTCCTTCAATTTTTCTGGTGCCATCGGAAAGGGATATGAATTTTTGTAAAAACTCTGGATGGCAATGTTGAATATCGTCTAAATACAACATTACGTTATTCCCCATTTCGAAGGCTAAATTCAGCTTTTTTAACTCCTCTTTTGCTGCACTATTTGTGGCTGCTTCAGGGTCTACCGAGGTAACCTCATGGCCTATGGCTGGACCATTAATTTTCATGAACACCAAGCCCAATCGATTGGCAATGTATTCCATCAAAGTGGTTTTACCGTAGCCTGGAGGCGAAATCAAAAGCAAAAGCCCCATTCTATCTGTCCGACTATTGTTCCCCACGGTACCAAGTTGTTTGGACAGGTTCTCTCCAAATAATGGCAAATAAACCTGATCGATTAGTTTGTTACGCACAAAGGAAGTCAGAACCTGAGGTTTATACTCTTCCAATTTTAACTGCTCTTTTAACTGAAGGGTAATATCGGTTTTTGCCTTTTTAAAGGCTTGGTAAGCGGGTACCTCCTCATTTGTGAAATGAGTTAAAGTAGCCACAAAATCATGATAATTAAAATGAAATTCACCTTCAATAATGGTAGGGTGGTTTCCCGCTAAATTATGAATGACAGCATTTGGCGAAATCATTTTCTTTTTTGCAATGGGTTGATCAAACAAGCAATTACAAACGATCTCATCAATATAACGGGCATTCTTTGGATGCTCCTGATTGATGAATGCAGCAACCCATTGCCTTGCGAGTTTTATTTTCTCATGAAATGTACTGGTATTGTCAATGGCTTCTTTAAAACGTAAATCAGCATTTTTTGCTTTCATGACATTATTAAAGGCTTGCCTTAATTCCTCTGCTTCTGAACTTACTTCAAAGGCATCATTACCCTGCAATTCTTCAAACAAATAATTTGAAATAACATTAATTTCAGCACTTGAAAATAGCTGAGTTTCAGAAATAAGCCTATGGATTTTTTGCTGCAATTCATCTATCAGGTAATTAAACTCTTTAGAATAAGGGAATACTTCCAAAACAGATCCAGCCGCTTTTATCATCCGATTAAAATGCAGGCGTTCCTTTTCAGTAAATGAATACCAACTGTATTGTGCATGGGCTCTTATGGCAGGTGAGTAACGCAGTAAACCCAAGTCTTTATGCGTATTCACTAGGGTTAGTAAAATTTTTGCTGCATCCTCATCGTGTACCCCTTTTGTATACCCTTCATTGTAGTTGGCACTGCTTGCCTTTTTTACCAATTGAACCAAGTTTTCCTGGGAGGCATCCGCCAATTGGTCCCAGGGTGTTTCCTTAAACAGTTTAAAAGCTAGGTAACTCCCCCTATATACTGTGATGTTTTCAGAAGGGTATTCTTGATCCCAATATTTCTGGCTGTTTACCAGTACTTTGTTGGTCAGTCTTTGATAGAAATCTGTCCCTGTTAGATGATAATTGAGGTGATTGTCTTTGAAAACGATGGTTAAATCTAGGGGCTGTTTATTTACACCAAATTTGTACTTGCCCAGTTTAATAACGTTTTCGCCATCTTCATACAGCTCCTGCTTGTCTTTTAATTTACGTAAGGCATCTTCCTTGGCAACCTTTAAAGAAGTGGCTACTTCTTCCGCATTCCCACTTTCATCCAATTCATTTAGCTGATCGATGATGTCACGGACCTTGTTGATCATTAAGTCGGATGCGAAATAACCATTTATTTCTGCAGTGGATTTTAAGGTTTCTGCTTTTTTGGCAACTCCTTTTAAAATGCGTGCTGTTGCAGTTTTTAAAGCAATTGATTTTTTATTGCGTCGCTCAATTAAGCCCGTTTTTTTATTGTCAAAAGCCGCATGGACTTCCTCCCGTTTCTCAATTATTTTGGGAATAAACGCATCATAATCTGCAAATTTACCTTCCAATTCTTCCAGTTGAATAGATATTTTGGTTTGGTATTCATCACATTTTTCGGGGGTATCGGCAATATCCAAATAGTTGATAATGCTTTGGTCCACCAATTTTATTTGCGCAGAAAAATCAGCAATGGCTTCTTTGCTGCCCAGAGATTTGCGTTTGTTTTTTATTGCGGCTTTGAGCTGATTTAACGTGGCAAAAATCAAGGAAATATGATCGATTATTTTAGTTGATTGGGATGTGTCTTCAATTTCTAAATTGGTTACAATCTCAATTAATAACTCTAAATCCTTTGCAATTTGATTTACCTCTTCCTCAAGTTGCTTGGCTTCGATTACTTTAGTGACTTTTTCCAAAGCCATTTTCTTTTCCTTAACTTGCAACTTATAAGGCGCCAATGCATCATCATTAAGTAAAAATGCTACACATTGCTGAGCAATATTGTCGGAATACTCGGCAATCGTATTTTCAAGTTCCTTGGTGTAGTCGGTATTTACATAGCGAACATCGTTTAATTCAATGGTTTCGCCCCTTAAGCCACGAAGCTGGGTTAACATTGATACAAAATCATTGATGCTATTAAATGAGGTGCTTTTTATTATAACAAAAAGTTCATCTGCTTTATTTTGCAAAGCCTTTGATTGGCTTGCAGCCGATTTTTTTAATTGAACAACCTTTGTAAATTCATCTATAGCAGCATTGGCTGCATCACTAATTTCATTTAGAGGTTCAGAAAGATCCTGTGTATCCGGTTCCTTAATCCAATAATACGAGTCTAATAGGTCTTTTGCGGCCTTGGAAACATCCTCATATAGGCCCTCATAATTATCATCTTTGTTGAGTAAATTGATCAAGGCATTGCTTTCAGCCATGGCTTTGACAATGTCTTTATTTCCAATTTTATACAACAGCGAGTCCGTGTGTTTACTTGGGATGAAATCACCTTTTAAATAAGGAGTTTGCCAAATTTGTACCACATGATGCTTGGTTTGCTCTCCCTCACCCTTAAAGTAACTAAGTTCTCCATTTTGTAAAATGGTGTAACCATTACAAATAATAGGCGTGACAATCTGTTGAGTGATCACATTATAACTCATTAGAATATACAAACCTTCCGAGGGTGAATAGAATACGAACATATAATCTTCACCATTGGGAGAAGCAATTCGCGAAACAAACTTTACATTGGGGATGCTATTATCGAAAACATGGTATTCTCCGGTTTGCAAATAGTACCCTGTCGGAAAAATAATTCCTTGGTCATCAGGTAGAAGTACCGCAGCTTCTCGTAAACTGTCAATTTTTTGCACTTCCTGTACCTTGTGATTGTATACAAAAAATCTGGAATCTTCTTGAAATGGTTTTATATCAATAAGAATAAGATTTCCTAAATCTGCATATTTGTACTGTGCATCGTCTAGCGTTTGATCTGGATAATCTACAGGTTCATCATAGACCCCTTTACCATCTTCTGTATTGTCCTCTATTTTTATGGTAAGATCTCCTCCTATTGCCTCTACAAATACTTTATCCAATATTGAAACATGTGAATGCACCCCATACCTGTGCATATCACGAGTAACTTCTAGCCATTTAAACTCATATTGGGCAGGGAACTTGTATTCATGATCGCTTCTGTTGTCTACATATACCAGTTTTCCATCTTTGATAAGCCATTTAAATGCCTTAATATCAGTGACACTTTCACTCAATTGAAAAATCATGTATAGAAAATTGCCTATTTTGGCAAATCTCGCAAAGATGGTATTTCGGTAGTATTTGTATAGATTATCAAAATCTGCTTGAAACTGTACGTCTTCTATGAAATCTAGCCCTATGGCTTCAAACCTGTTATTGGTGAAACTGTATACGCTAAATACATCGTTGAGCTTTATATCTGTACGTAAACCAAAATGCACATTATAGCCAAACACACAAGTATTCCCAAAAGAAACGATATCACGTGCGATACAATTATTTTCCGTGGAAATTCTATCATTAGCTATCAGTTTTGTTTCTAAAGCACCAAAAACAGCCTTACGATCCTCATTAAGTTGGTTTAACCGATTTTGAAGGTCTTGTTTATGTTTTTGTAACCTATTTCTAATGATTTCATATGTGCCACCATCTAAAATTTGCTTTGGTTCCGTTTTATTTGGTTCAGTCATTGGAGTTGTGCTATATAGGTGTGCGTA
Source organism: Cyclobacterium sp. L-R (assembly GCF_056859355.1). Classification (NCBI taxonomy): domain Bacteria; kingdom Pseudomonadati; phylum Bacteroidota; class Cytophagia; order Cytophagales; family Cyclobacteriaceae; genus Cyclobacterium; species Cyclobacterium sp. L-R. Next base: position 48,545 of record NZ_JBSXOH010000050.1, on the reverse strand, counting down.
ACTTACATGAATCATTTACACATGAGCTGCTCAATGTTTACACTTGCGTGTTGTTTTAAGAATAACTTTTTGGAATAGAAAAATGCGTTCAATGCACTTATTAAGCTTTTGCAGAAAGACATTGAACGCGATAAGTTTTACAATTTATTTCCTGAAATCCCTAGGCCTTTAGCTAAACTCAGAAGGTTGCCAATCACGTTTTGTTCATTTTTATCTGTAGCCTGATTTTGCATGGTCATCAATAAATTGGCAATAGTGACGTTTTTAATGTCCTCACTTGAGATGTTATATCTTTCAGCAAAATCTTTTATTCGAGACAATAATTCTCCCTCATTACCATTGCCGTCACCTAGTAAGGCCTGCTTAATTTCCTGGATGTTTGTGCTGTTATTTACCATTCTGTCAAAGCCTTTTGCTTTAGTGATTTGACCAATAATTTGCTCAAAAAACATTGTTTCTCCTCCCACGATGTCAATTTTGGAAGTTTTCAAGGCATCTCCAATCACTTGAGCCTGCGCATCTGCAATTGCTTTCTGAATATTGATTTCTGCCAAATCAACCTGTAATTCTTTATCCAACTTAAGCTTAAACTCTTCGTGCTCTTTGCCCACACCATCTAATTTTTTCATTGCATTGGCCTTCTCTTCAATTCCGGCTGCATCGGCTAGAGCTTTTTCTTTAATAACGTCTGCTTCTGCCAATCCGTCTTTGCGTTTTGCTTCTGCATTAGCCTCAATTCCTTTGGCCTCAGCCAAGGCTTTTTTCTCAATTATTAATGCCTCTACAATTCCTTGGCGCTCATTTGCTTCTGCTTTGGCATGCATAACTTGTGCCTCTGACAATCCAATGGTCGCTTCTTCCTTCGCGGTTGCTTCTGCCAGGATTTTTCTACCTTCTGCCTCCTTGGCACTTGCTTCTTTTTTCGCCTGTGCCTCAATGTTAATTTCCTCGGCATGTTGCTTCATGGCCTCCTTTTTGGATTCCGCTTGCTTAATTACTTTAATAAGCTCTTCCTCTGCAACACCTTCTGCAATTGTGATTTTCACCTTTTTATCCCTATCTGCTGTTTTAAAGGCCTCAATATCCTTCATGTTCTCCTGTTCCTGAACCACACCTTTTTCAAGCGCCACTCGGTCACGGATTACATCTTGGATATTTTTCTTTTCAACTTCAACAACTTTTTCCTTTTCAATTTGAGCAAGAGTTACTATACGTTCTCTTTCGGTTGCCTCAAGCATTCTGTCTTTTTCAACTCGCTCCGTTTCTATAGCGTTGGTTCGTTCCTTGTTCTTTTCTGCAACAATGATCTGACGTTGCATATTTTCTTCAGCCACCTTTACTTTCTCCTCAGTGGCTATTCTAGCAGTTTCAGATTTTAATCGCTCTTCTTCGGCCACTTTTAAGATGTCCGCTTGCTCTCTGGCTTTAATGTTGGCAATCTCTCTACGTTGGGATTCCTCCTTTTCTGCCAATTGCCGGTCTAATTCCAGGATTGCTTCTCGTGCCTCCACATCTTGCTTTCGTATGACTTTTTCCTCATCACGTTTAATGAAGTTAGCTTTTTTGTTTTGCTCTGCTGTCAGTTCAGTAATTTTCTTTATTCCTTCTGCATCTAGAATATTGTCAGCCCTTAAATAATTTACCGGAGTCTGCTCTAAAAAATCGATCGCACAATCTTCAAGGGTATATCCGTTTAGATCTGTCCCTATTATATCTACGATCTCATCCCTAAACTCCCGTCTGGCTTCATACAGTTCAATGAAATCAAACTTTTTTCCCACGGTTTTTAAGGCTTCGGAAAATTTGGCCTCGAACAAGTCTTCAAGGGTTTCGATTTTTGAAGCCCGCTCCGCACCAATTGTCTGTGCTACTCTTTTGATAAATTCTATGTCGTTGTTGACACGAACAAAAAATGCTACTTTAATGTCCGCTCGCATATTGTCTTTACATACCAAGCCTTCAGATCCTAGTCTTTCGATCTGGATTTTCTTTACAGAAATATCCATGATTTCTAACTTGTGAAATAAAGGAACCACATACATGCCCTTATCGGTGGCGATTTGGATTCCGCCAAAACCGGTACGGATTAAGGCCTCGCCTTGGCGAACCTTTTTATAGAACAATGCAATAATTGCAAAGAAAATTATAATTAGGAATACGATTAACGCTATTCCTATTGCCAATAATGATGGAATCTCTGTCATAGTTGTTAATTAGTCGTTATATACTTGTGCGTAATAAAAACTTTTGTCTTCTGACTCTTTGATAATGAGAACTATTTCTCTAAAACTGATTTTTTCTCCATTTAAAGATTTGATGTAAACAGACATAGGGTTGCCATCGATGATAAATTCTGCATTGCCTAATTTATCCTTTTCAATACTGGATAAACTTGTGCCTTTTCTTCCGATAAAATCTATGGCCTTATCTCCGTTTTTATTAAAACCCTTGAAAAAACCTTTGAATGGACTTGTGAAAACTTTCGTGAAAATTAGTGCTGGGATAAAACTGGCCAGCATAAAAATAAAGCCTATACTGTTTGAATAGCTATGTGTTATAGTTGTTACAGTCAAAGTGATAAACCACCAGGCAAATACAAAACTTGTGAAAGTAAACATAAAGGGCAAGCCTACAAAATTGAAATAAATCAAAAATACCTGCCACCATTTTAATTGCATTCGCCTATTTCCCGCTACATCTTTCTCGTTGAATTCCGCGTTCGCTACATCTTCAAAATCAATATTGCTACTTTCTAAACCGGTATTAGCATCTAAACCAGCATCAACATCAATATCTAAGTCAAAGTCAATCCCACTAATCATGGTTAATAACCAATAGAGGATCAAAATAATGGTAAAAATACTTAATGGTAGATTTACACTCGAAAATATAATGTCAATAATGTTTTCCACTTTTATGTGTTTTTATCATTTAGGCCAAGATTTTTCTTTAATTCATTCAGCTCATTGTCAGCATTTGCTTCACTGATATTCGCGGCCTTATCTAACTCGCTGTCTATGCTTTGATTCTTATTGGCTATTTCGCCATACGCCTCAGCCAGTGCCTCTTCTTGGTTTACTTTTTCTTTCATTCGCTCCAGCATAGATACGGTTCCTGTACTGTCCAACTGGGCCATTTGTTTGTTCAAGCTATTTTTTGCATTGCTCACCTTCACTCTGGCCTTAAGTGTTTTTAGCTCATTTTCCCAGTTATTAATGGTGCTTTTTAGCTCTTGAATGTTTCCATCAAGTTGATTTACGGATTCTTGCAACTTGCTTGCTTCGTTTGCATATTGGATAGCCTTTTTGGAAGCTTCCTCTTTTTTTAACAATGCCTGTTTTGCCAAACGATCGGCTTCCTCAGAAGCTAATTCTCCCGATTTCCCTTTTTTTATTATAATAACGGCTTTATTGTAGTATTCTTCAGCCGAACTATCCATCTCTTTTTTATCATTTCTTGCACGTATAGCCAATGCTTTAACTTGAGCAAGCGAATCTAAATTTTTATTTAAATCCAATTTTAAATCTCGAATGCCTTGTTCGGTTAGTTTTATTGGATCTTCCATATTATCTATAGCAGCGTTTGCTTCCGCCTGTCCTATTTTAAATATTCGTTTCAAGAAGTTCATTGTTTTTGAATTTTAGTATTTAGAAAACTTAATGATTTGTTCCGAGTATTCACTCAGTAAGAGACTTAGAGAATTTAAGGAAGCTTCTATCTCATTTAGATCTAGGTTTTCTATTTGAAGTGTGTCCCTAAAAATTACTTTATCGCCATCGTCATCCAGTACAAATGCTCCATGAATAATGTCTCTGTTTTTTTGCAATAAACTTTTGTAGATCGAGTTGTTATTGTTTTTGATTTTAAAGATATACTGCTCTAAAATTAAAACCGGGGGTGCAATCCCTACAATAAGGTTCTTGATACCGTTGTCCTCTTTCTGGATTACCAAGATCCCTTCGTCAGGATTTTCTTTTGTAATATCAACATCCAGTTTCAATAAAAATTCTATGATACGATTATAATAGTTATCCATAATTTATTGTTTGCTTAAGTAACAATTTCGCTTATGACAATCTAAAAAAAGAAGATATAGCCGAAGTAATTTTAATTTTTTTGCTGAATAATACAAGTAAAATTCCCTGTAATTAGCAAGTTAGGTCACGGCTCAGCCCCTGAATGATTGGCTAAAATAATTTGCAATACCACTGCTTTTAACTAATATTGCTAGAACAAATATAGTAATAAAATGGATTTATGCAAATTAAATTAGCAAAACATGTCTTTTTTTGGAAGGAATATTAAAAAAATACGAAGTTTGAAGTTGCTATCTCAACAAGCATTTGCAGAGGTTTTTGACCTTAAAAGAGCTACTTTAGGCGCTTATGAGGAAGAACGTAGTGAGCCTAAAATAGATACTATCATCAAAATTGCAAATTATTTTAGCATCCCCATTGATGATTTGCTAACAAAGGAATTGACCATAAATCAATTATTGAAATTTAATACCAATTTAACTACCGATGCAGACCAGATGGAGGTTGCGGCCTTAACAAAGGTGCCTATAATATTACCCGAGTGTGTTGCAGACTATCTTAATCACCATTCAAAGAAAAACTTTATTGCAGACTTGCCTGTGATGAGCTTGCCCATCAGTAATGAGAAAATATTTAGGGCTTACACCGTTACTGATTTGGAAATGGCGAATCAGGATGTGGGATTCTATCCTAACGATGTTGTAGTGGGTGAATTAGTTCCAAAATCAGCCTATAAGAAACTCAATAATCGAACCCCTGTAATAGTTGTCACCGATACCGATATTTTAGTAAGAAGATTTTTTAGCACAGATAAAGGTTATGTGCTAAGGGCGGATCATAAAGGCATTGATGACCAAGTTTTTAACGCGAAGCAAATCTATGAGCTTTGGCGTATTCGCTATGTGTTCTATAAACGAATTCCTGAAACCTCTGGCGAAATATCGGATCAGATTAACCTTTTAAGGATGGAAATTGAGAAATTAAAAAAGTAAAACATCCCGTAATTGTATTGCTTTTTATAGTTATTTACTTAAGGGAAAACTCATAGCCCGAGTTTACTACTTCTTCAAGTAATTGAAAATAAAAAAGGCGGTAAATGCCCCAAAAGGACTTTACCGCTTTTCCGTTTTACTTTGTCATGAGTACTGAACTATCAGTGCTTTCTAGTTCCCTAAAGGGATTTATCTTTTGTTGATTTTTGGCTTTCCTTAATCTTATTTACCATCAGGTAAACGAATGCTCCTCCCAGCGCTGCTGCAATAAGTAAAATAACAATCCAAACTATGTTCATGGCTTTAGGTTTTTATTTGTTATAAGTTATTGAATATCTGGTAGATTTTCAATTAAATGGCTTGAAAATAATTTCGGAAGCAAACCTATTTCACTAAAGGCCTGAAAGGCCTAAATATCAAAGCCATGTGTGCAGCCCATGGTAAGGAGATATATACGTCACGATTTTGGCGGTATTGTTGCCAGCTTTTAGCAACAATGCTGACAAAATCTCATATCGATTTGCTCAATTTAGCTTAAACTTGAAGTCGATGTAATCATCCAAAAAATGATCATCCATAGCAAAGGCAGACTGCTACACCCTTTCCACGCCAACAGCCCCCAAAAAAGGGTTCGCAGTGACGATTTGTTGGGGGCTATACGATATTATAAAACCAAAAAAATAGGCCGGAACAATGTCTCGGCCTATTGGATTCACCTTAAAGGGTGTAATGGGTTTTTATTTATAACTAACCCCTATTCTTCACTGCATGGTCCACTGCTCTTGCAGTAATTGCCATATAAGTAAGGGAAGGATTTTGGGTGCTGGTGGAGGTCATACAGGCCCCATCCGTAACGTATACATTTGGGCAAGCATGTACCTGATTCCATTTATTGAGTACGGATGTTTTCGGGTCTTTGCCCATTCTGGCTCCTCCCATTTCGTGAATGTCCAGGCCTGGTGCACGTTTGTCATCCCTAGTACGGATATTGGTGAAACCTGCCGCCTCAAACATTTCCGACATTTGCTCCAAATAATCTTTTATCATGGCCTCATCATTGTCGTCATAATCCATGGAGATTTTCAATTGTGGAATGCCCCATTCGTCTTTTAGATTAGGATCAAGGCTAACCTGGCTTTCTTCTTTAGGAATGGTTTCGCCCATCATGTGAGAACCCATTCTCCAAGGACCGTATTCCGGTGCCTTGGCCATGGACTGTTCCAATTCATCACCTATGCCTGAATAATCATTATGCGTGCTTCTTCCTGAGCTAAAACCTGCCGCATAGCCTCTAAGGAAGTTCGTTTCCTGCTTGTGTAGGTTTCTGAACCTTGGGAAGTAACCTGAAGTAGGTCTTCTGCCTTCGGTGGTGTATTCCTTCAGTCCATCGTATTCGGCTGAAATGCCTGCACGGTAATTATGAAAGGCAACATATTTACCCAGTATACCGCTGTCATTACCTAAGCCATTTGGGAAACGACTGGAAGTAGAATTAAGTAAAATCAAATTGGTATTCAGCGCACTTGCATTGACAAAGATGATGTCTGCATAAAACTCCTTCATTTCTTTGGTTTGGGCATCGATTACCCTTACTCCCGTAGCCTTACCTTTGGCATCATCATAAATGATGGAGTGTACCACTGCATGATGGTGCATGGTAAGATTGCCTGTTTTGGCAGCCCAAGGTAGCGTGGAGGAATTGCTACTGAAATATCCACCAAAGGGACATCCACGCTGGCAAAGGGTTCTGTTTTGACACAGGGTTCTGCCTTGCTTGGCATAGAATTCCTGGTTCCCAGTGATATGCGCACAACGTGCAACTACAATTTCCCTTTCTGGGTAATTGTTTTTCAAAAACTCCTTAAAATATTTTTCTCCGGCTGTCAATTCAAATGGAGGCAAAAATTCCCCATCAGGCAAATTTGGTTTTCCGTCTTTGTTACCCGAAACGCCGATGAATTTTTCTACATGGCTGTACCAAGGCGCCAGGTCTTTGTAGCGGATGGGCCAGTCAACAGCAAATCCATCTCTGGCAGGTCCTTCAAAATCGAAATCGCTCCAACGTTGTACCTGTCTGGCCCAAAGTAGGGATTTGCCTCCGGTTTGGTAGCCACGAATCCAGTCAAAGGGTTTTTCTTGAACATAGGGATGTTCGGTATCTTTTACGAAGAAGTGCTTTGTATCTTCTTTATAAGCATAACACCTGCTTACTACCGGGTTTTCTTCTTTTACACTTTGGAGTATTCCACCCCTGTGCTCAAGTTCCCAAGGCATGCTGTTGGTGGTGGGGTAATCTTTGATATGTTTTACCTCGCGGCCTCTTTCAAGTACCAGGGTATTCAATCCTTTCTCACAGAATTCTTTCGCTGCCCATCCCCCACTTATTCCAGAGCCGATGACGATGGCGTCATAGCTATTTTCTTTTTTGCTTTTTATATTCAAATTGGCCATTGCGTCCGTTCTTTTTAAGCGTTTTCAATTAATTTGCTGCCATAAAATCGGGCAGGAACCAGTTCGTAGGGCTTAATTTCAGTCATGAAATACTCAGAATTGAGGTAGGCCTGAAGTGCGAAACGTTTTGTGGTATTTAGAAATTGGCGGGTATGGCCGGCTTCACTTTCATTTTCGCCTTCCAATGCCATTCCCTTCACAATCGCCTCTTCAGCTTCTTTTTGGTCCATTTTTGAAAATGCCTTGCCAAAGGTTTTCTTTGAAAAATCTTCCCAGCCTTTAAGGCCTTTTACGAAACCATCTTGCTGATCCGCACTTAGGCAATCGTTACTCATTACAAGTACAAAGTCCTGAATCATTAATTCTTCAGCCTTCTTTAGTGTAGTGCCTGGAAAAATGGTATTTGTTACCTGAGTGAGTAAAACTTTATCACTCTGGGTAATGTTTAGGTTTTGATAGGCTTGCAAAATAGATTCCTCGCTGAAGTCACAGGCTGGCATTAATACCGCCCCTCCGGTTAGAATCGCTAATTGCTTCATAGCTGATCTTCTATCCATAATCGTTTTTGGGTAAAATGAAAATACACGAACAAGTTATCAAAATTTTGATTAATCTAGTAAGGTTTTTTTCATCGGTGGTGCATTACTACAAAAATGCCGTAATTTTGGCGTTGAAACTTAACCACAACTATTATAAAATTTACAAAATGAAATTAAAATTATACCTATTAGTATTATGCCTTCTTCCGCTGGGGCTTTTGGCACAAACGAATATTAAAGTATTGGATGCCGAATCCCGAGAGCCAGTTGCCTTTGTCACGGTTAAGGTAGATACCAAAAAAGCCATAACCGCCAATGAAAATGGAGAATTAACGGTTGACCTCAGTGAGCCTTCAAATTTGCTATTTTCACATATAGCCTTTGAGGAACAATCCGTATTGGTGCCTGCTTCAGGTGAGGTTACTGTGTTTTTGGTTAGAGGAGAAAATGCACTTACTGAAGTTTTGGTTAGCTCTTTTGAGTCAGAACGGCCACTATTGGAACAGGCAGCAGGAATAGCGCGTGTATCAGAATCAGATTTGTATAGGTTCAATGAAACCTCCATTGTGCAAGCATTTAATACCAAACCTGGGATTAGAATTGAAGAACGTGCACCTGCCAGTTATCGGGTGTCTATTCGCGGAAGCTCTTTGCGCTCTCCTTTTGGGGTGCGAAATGTAAAGGTTTACTGGAACGGTATGCCTTTTACAGCTCCAGATGGTACCACACCTTTGAACATAATGGACTTGTCCAATATTCAAAATACAGAAATCATTAAAGGTCCTGCAGGTAGTATCTATGGTGCTGGCAATGGAGGAGTGATTAGCTTTACCAGCAAAGAGACGGTAGATGAAAATAGAATTGGTGCAGACCTTTCTGTAGGAGCCTTTGGTTTGGTTCGTTACCGATTGGGCATAGACCAAAAACTAGAAAATGGAGGTCTTAGCGTATCTTATGCCAAGCAAAAATCAGATGGTTACAGAGACCATACTGCCATGGACAGAGAAGTGCTTCAAGTGACAGGTTATTTTCAGCCTTCCAAGAAACAAAAGCTAACCACTCAAATCCTTTATTCCGATCTTTTCTATGAATTACCTGGGGCATTGAATGCGACACAATTAGCTGAAAATCCAAGACAGGCCAGGCCAGGATCTGCAGCTCAGAATGCCTCTATCAATCAAAAGTCAATGTATGGTACGCTGTCTCATGATTATAGATTTAATCATAACCTTGACAATAAAACGTCTATTTATATCAATACCACAGATTTTGAGAATCCTTTTAACCTGGATTACAAAAAAGAGACGCAATTTGGTTATGGCGGAAGGACAAGCTTTACTTATGACGACATATGGTCTAATATTCCTGTAAGGCTTATAGGTGGAGGTGAATACCAGTTTTCTAAAACATCTGCCCAAAATTTTGGCAATAATGGAGGGCAAATTGATACCATCCGTTTTGGTGATGAGCTATTGACAAGTACTGCTTTTCTTTTCCAACAGTTGGAAGCGGAACTCTCCGATAGGTTTTTGATGACCATAGGCTTGAGCGAAAACTTTTCTAGTTTTAACATCGCTAGAAACATTGATATGATCAATGGGGTACCTTCCAATGCCAAGCGTACTTTTGACCCGGTGATTGTGCCAAGGGTGGCTTTGTCAGCAAAATTAAACAACAATGCAGCTTTGCATGCCAGTATTAGCTCAGGCTTCTCTCCACCTACCATCGATGAGGTAAGGACCAATGAAGGCTCAATTAACCTTGACCTGGAGGCGGAAAAGGGAGTGAATTATGAATTGGGTTACCGCTCAAGTTTCAATAAGGGCAGGGTCAATGTAGATGGTTCTGTTTTCTACTTTAAATTGGATGAAACCATCACTACTTTTGTCAATGAGCAAGGGGTGGTGCTCTTTAGAAATGCTGGAGCAACCAACCAGAAGGGAATAGAATTGATGGTAGATTATGCCCTGGTAAGAAAGCAAATGTCTTTCGTACAAGAAGTGAAAGTCACGCATTCTTTTACAGGTCATTATTTTAAGTTTGAGGACTTTGTAAAAGGAGACAACGATTACAGTGGAAACGACCTCACTGGCGTTGCCCCCCACACCTTGGTGAACCAATTGGATATTAAAACCAAGCCTGGGTTTTACCTGAATTTCACCCATCAGTATGTGGATGACATTCCTTTGAATGATGCCAATACTGTGTTTCAGGAGTCTTATCACCTGATGAACTCAAGAGCAGGATGGAGAGGGGATGTTGGAAAAGCTTTTGACCTGGAATTGTATTTTGGGGTTCAAAATTTAACGAATGCCAGTTACAGTCTAGGCAATGACCTCAATCCATTTGGGGGTAGGTATTACCAACCTGCAGCCATAAGAAACTTTTACGGAGGAATAAAGGTTGGTCTAAAATATTAGTGGATCAAAAAAATTATAACAAAATATGAACAACAAGCCTGTATTCAATATAGAAGAAGTCAATAAAATCATCCGCAACAGAAGGTCCCAATTTGTGGCCCAATTCAAGGAAAATGATCCCATAGAGGACAGTATTATTAAGGAGCTTTTGGAAAATGCCAATTGGGCCCCTACTCATAAGTTGACACAACCATGGCATTATATGGTGTTTTCAGGTGAGGGATTGAAAAAGCTGGCTGATTACCAGTCCAATCTATACAAAGAACGAAGCGAAAAAACAGGGGTTTTCAAAGAAGCCGTGTATACCAAATTGAAGGAGAATCCATTAAAAGCTTCTCATGTAATCGCAATAGGTATGAAAAGGGATCTTCGAGCCAATCTTCCCGAAATGGAAGAAATAGCCGCTGTTGCTATGTCAGTACAAAACATGTATCTTACAGCCAGTGCTAGAGGATTAGCTGCATACTGGAGTACAGGTGCACCTACTTTCTGGCCAGAAGCCAAACCGTTTTTTGGACTTGGTGAAGAAGACATGTTAATGGGTTTTTTCTTTATTGCCAAACCTGTATCAGACGGATGGCCTGAAGGAAAAAGAACACCCATTTCGGATAAAGTGACCTGGGTAAAAGAATAATGAGTTTTATTAAAAGACAATTTCAAAATCCTGCTTTGGCAATCTGTTGGTTGGCTTTGCTTTTGATTGGGGCATGTAGTGAAGACTACCTTCCCAAACCCAAAGGCTATAACCGAATTGACCTACCAAAGCGGGATTTTGTTAGCTTAAATAAAAACTTACCTTATAATTTTGAACATTCTGTTCATGCACAAATAGAAAGGGATTCATTTAACTTGCAAGAGAAGACCTGGACCAATGTGCATTACACAGATTTAGATGCCAGAGTGCACCTGACTTACAAAGCGATCAACTGGGACAAGGCTTTATTAAAAACTTATCTGGATGATGCCATGAGCCTTACCTTCAAGCATCAGGTAAAAGCTTACGGTATAGATGAGGCAGTAGTGTTAACCCCCAGAGGGTATACCGGTTTTGTCTCAGAATTAAGTGGAGAGGTGCCCACTCAATTTCAGTTTTTTGTTACAGATTCTACGCAACATTTTTTAAGAGGAGCCTTGTATTTCCAAACAGCAGTTAAAAATGACTCCTTGGCTCCAATCATAGAGTATATCAAAATTGACATGATGCATTTAATTAATACCCTAACTTTTTAATTGAAAATGTCAAATTAAATTGGTATCTTTAATATATCTTAATTGAACCCTACCTAAGGCTATTTTTAATAGTGTACTTAAGCCGAGTAATGTTACCCGAAATCATTTAATTTTAATTTAATATATGGCTACGCCAAAATTCTCCAGACCTAAAATAACATTTCACCAGGATTTAAAATCCAGAGTGGCAGAATATTTTAAAGCACACAATCTAGCACGTTCAGGAAATTCCGAATTATTCGTAAAAGCGGGTATCATGGTCGTTGGATTTGTATTGTTGTACATTCACCTGGTCTTTTTTACACCGCACTGGATTTTAGGACTCGTAGAATGTTTGGTTTTGGGTGCATTGACAGCATTTATTGGTTTTAATGTAATGCATGATGGGGCACATGGGAGTTTTAGTGACCGACCTTGGGTCAATTCTCTGGCCGGAATGTCAATAAATTTTCTAGGAGCGAATGTTTTCATGTGGAAGACAAAGCACAATGTTGTGCACCACTCATTTACAAACGTAGATGGTGTAGATGATGACTTGAATGCCAGGCCATTTTTACGCCTTTCTCCAAGTCAAAAGAAATTTAAAATACACCAGTTTCAACACTATTATTTTATCTTCACCTATTCTTTATTGTACCTCTATTGGGTATTTTTCACAGATTACAAAAAGTACGTTACCGGAAAAGTAGGAATAGTGCCTATTCAAAAAATGAAAATGTCTGATCATATCAGCTTTTGGGCTTTTAAGGCACTTCATTTGGTGCTTTTTGTTGCCATTCCGGTTTATATGGTTGGATGGGGCCCATGGTTAGTAGGTTTTCTTGTATATGGCCTATTCGCAGGGCTAGTGCTGACACTTGTTTTCCAACTGGCACATAGCTTGGAAGAAACGGCTTTCCCTGTTCCTGAGCCTGTGTCCAATTGCCTTGAAGACGAATGGATGATTCACCAAATCAGAACAACTGCAAATTTTGCCACTGGATACAAGTTACTTACCTGGTTTTTGGGTGGGTTAAATTTCCAGATAGAGCATCATTTGTTTCCTAAAGTATCACATATCCATTACCCGGCTATAAGTAAAATCATTAAGCAAACCTGCAAGGATTATAACATTCCATACCTTGAGCATCAAAAATTAAGATGGGCCTTTAGGTCTCATTTTAGACATTTGAAGGGCTTGGGAACGGCCTGATCTAAAGGTCGTGATTTGTCATTTTAAATAATACCAGCTACATTTGTGGCAAGATCATTAGGGGTGCCTTAATATAACGGGCTGAGATCATACCCATATCACCTGATCCGGATAATGCCGGCGCAGGGAAATGAAAAATAGCTAATCGTACGTAATGCTATTGGGTAAACAACTAAAGGAGATTTGTCCCCTCATTTCTGCTATGTTTAACCAGAATAAATTATCAACATGAATCGTATTTGTTTTACAGCAATATTTTTATTGCTGTGCCAATTGTCTATTGCCCAAACCAGTATACAGGGAATAATCACCGATGCTGAAACTTCCTTGCCTCTTCCTGGAGCTACTGTTTACCTGGAAAACACCCAGAAAGGTACTGTAAGTGACCAAGATGGAGCTTTTCAGATTAATGACATCAAGCAAAAAGTGGCAAACCTACGCATAACCTTTGTAGGCTTTTCCTCCAAAAACGTAAGTGTAGCCCTTCCTCAGCAAGGAGATTTATTAATCGCCCTGAACCCAACCACCCTAACTGCTGAAGAATTTATTGTTTCAGGAACAAGGGCCTCTGAGACTACGCCCACTACCTTTCAGGTCATCAGTAAGGAAACACTTGGGAAGGACAACCTTGGGCAGGATCTGCCACTATTGTTAAATTATACCCCTTCCATTGTTACTCACTCAGATGCTGGAACGGGCGTTGGTTATACCGGTTTGAGAATCAGAGGAACAGACCAAACCAGGATCAACGTCACTGTTAATGGAATCCCATTGAATGATGCCGAATCTCATGGCGTGTTTTGGGTAAATATGCCAGATTTTGCCTCTTCAGTGGACAATATCCAAATCCAACGTGGAGTGGGTACTTCTACCAATGGGGCTGCTACTTTTGGTGCCAGCCTTAATATTCAGACCGACACCAAAAAGGAAGAAGCCTATGCAGAAACCGACAATTCCTATGGTTCTTTCAATACCCGAAAACATACCATTAAAGCCGGTACTGGCTTGATCAATGACAAATGGGCTGTAGATGCCCGTCTTTCTCAAGTTACTTCTGATGGATACATTGACAGGGCTTTTTCTGACCTTAAATCTTACTTTGTTTCCGGAGGCTATTATGGAGACAAGCATGTGTTTAAGCTGAATATCTTTGCAGGAGCCGAACAAACCTATCAGGCTTGGAATGGAGTACCGGAAAGCCTACTTAAAAGCAACAGGACATTCAATGGTTATACCTATGAGAATGAAACTGACAATTACCAACAAAACCATTATCAGTTTATCTATGCAGGAACACTGACGGATAATTTGAAAGCGAATTTTGCATTGCATTATACTGCTGGACAGGGTTATTATGAACAGTTTAAGGAAGACGATGATCTGGAAGATTACGGTTTTGCCCCAATTGAAATAGGCAGTGAGGTAATAAACAGTACAGACATTATTCGCAGAAGATGGTTGGACAATGACTTTTATGGTTCCGTTTTTTCTCTGAATTACGTTTCAACCAATGGTAGATTGGACGCTATATTGGGAGGTGGAGCCAATCGATATGATGGAGACCATTTTGGTGAAGTCATCTGGATGGGCGTTACTGGTAATACCAATATTAGAGACAAATATTACAACAATGTAGCTGTCAAAGACGACCGGAATATTTACCTCAAGGCGACCTATGAGGTTAAGGAAAGACTTTATTTGTTTGCTGACATGCAGGTAAGAGGAATCGACTATTCTTTTGATGGGAAAAATAACGACCAAAGGGATGTTAGTGGAAACCAGTCCTATACCTTTTTCAATCCTAAGTTTGGTGTGTCTTACGAAACAGGAACGGGTCAAACCCTTTATGCTTCCTACGCAGTGGCCAATAGAGAGCCTGTAAGAAGTGATTTTACTGACTCTCCATTATCTGAAATTCCAAGACCAGAGAAACTTAAAAATGTGGAGGCTGGAATCAGGGTGAAAAAATCCAACTTCCAGTACAATGCCAATTTTTACTATATGGGATATAAAGATCAGTTGGTGCTGACCGGACAATTGAATGATGTGGGTGCTTATGTTCGGGAAAATGTCGCCAGTAGCTATAGGGCGGGTATAGAACTTGATGGTGCAATAGTGCTAACACCTAAATGGACGCTAGGTGGTAACATTGCTTTTAGTCGAAATAAGATTGATTCCTATACTGAGTACAGTGATGTGTATGACGAGAACTGGGATTTTACAGGGCAGGAAAGCATCACTTATACCAATACCGACATTGCTTTCTCTCCAGATGTTGTAGGAAGTGCTATTATTGATTTCAGGCTATTGAAGAATCTTGAAGTAAGTTTACTTAATAAATATGTAGGACAGCAGTTCCTTGACAATGCACAGCAAAAGGGAAGAAGCCTGGATGCTTATTGGACTTCTGACTTGAGATTTGTGTATTCTTGGAAACCAGGTTTTGTGAAAGAAATGGTTTTTTCAGGTAAAGTTAATAATTTATTCAACAACCTTTATGAGCCAAATGGCTATACCTTTGGTTATTTCGTTCCTTCCAGTGAAGGACAGGGCATGGAACGTATAGCAGAAAACTATTACTACCCAATGGCAGGAACTAGCTTTATGGCTGGTGTAGCTATCCGTTTTTGATATTTCGGGTTTGAGAAATTTAATATTCAGAATTTATTGAAAATGCTCCTTGGCTTAAGCTTGGGAGCATTCTTACTTTATGGGTTGTCCATGGGTTTGAAGAATGAGTTTTTTCGCCAGGTAAGGAGATTTTTTGATCACATTCACAGCAAGGTTTGAAACAAAAGGAGCGCCGAAAAGCTTTTGTACTGCTCTTCCCGTTCTCAGGCGACTGAAAAAATACTGGTTCCAGGCTTTGGCGTATGCTTTTTGAATCATTGCCAATTTCTTGTGCTTGAGAATGGCATCAGCTGCAAGCTTCCCCGTATGAATTGCGATGGCCATACCATTGCCGCACAAAGGGGTAATCATCCCGGCAGCATCTCCAATCATAAGTAACTGATTTTCCACCGGAGACTTGGTTGCGAAACTGATTTCATTGATTACCTCTGGCTTTTCCCAAAGGAATTCTGCCCGACTATATATTTCTTTGATATGAGGGTTTTTAAACAAATATTGTTCCTCCATGCTTTGAATATTCCCAGCGGCCTTTAATTGCTCTCTACTTCCCAGGTAGCAAAGATTAAACGCCCCATTTTCAATTTTATTGATGCCAAGATAGCCACCATTGTAATTGTGTAATGCCACCATGTTTTCCTCATGCGCTATATTAATATGGTATTTAATACCTACATAAGGGCTTCTTTGATTGAGGAAGCCACGGTCAAGGTACTTGTCTATTCGGGATCTTTTACCGTAGGCTGCCAGGACAATAGGAGCAGTCAGAAGATCACCTTCATTGGTATTTACCTCAAATACATTTTGGTCTGCTTTGAAATCGATGGTGGATGCCTGGGTTTTTAAAAGAAATTTAACCCCTACATTAAGGCATTTTTTGTATAAAAAGTTATCCAGGTTGTAACGACTTATTCCAAATCCACCTAAGCCCAGGGGGATTTCTGCCAGCGCACCATTTACGGCACTGAGCCTGAAGGTATTGATTTCAGCAGGTTCAAAAGAAGAAGGGAATAAATCTTCCTGTATTAGAAAATCCCTGACTTCATTGGAAACGTACTCCCCACAAACTCTGTGAAAAGGGTACTCTTTTTTTTCAATAACAAGAACGCTTTTGCCTTCTTTTGCTAAGAGGTAAGCGGCAATAAGTCCCGAAAGCCCTCCTCCAATGATTGTGATTTGATTTTCATCCATGTTTTTTATTAACAACTTGATGCCTGATAGGTTTGCTCCTGTTTGATTTAGGTGTTGGGTTTTGCCAAGTTTACAAATTAAAATTTTAATTTTAGCTTTCTATTATTCCTAACTTAATTAATTGAACTCAAATGTTAAAGTCAAAAGCAAGCATTTTGATTTTGCTGTTAGTAAGTTTTGGCCTGAATCTAATTTCTCCAGATTTGGCAGAGGCACAGCGAAGGAAGAAAAAAAAGGATGAGCAAGAAACCAAAGAACCGGAAAAAAAACCGGCGAAGAGCAAAGATGGTTTGAAATCCTATAAAGAGATTATTAAAGACAGCACCGAAACAAAAGTTGGTCTGTTTACAGTCCACAAGGTGGATGAAAAATACTACTACGAAATCCCAGAAGAAATGCTGGGTAAGGAAATGCTTATGGTCACTACCATTGCCAAAACAGCCAATGGAATAGGCTATGGCGGAGAGCGCACCAATACGCAGATGCTTAAATGGGAAAAGAAAGACAAAAACATATTGTTGAAAGTAGTTTCTTATGCCAATACGGCTGCAGATTCCCTACCCATTTATCAGGCGGTTAAAAATTCAAACTTGGAACCAATTCTTTATAGGTTTGATGTTGAAGCCAAAGGCAAAGACGGAAAAGGCTGGTTGATTGAGGTGTCGGATCTCTTTTCAAAGGATGTGCAGGCTTTGGGCTTACAACAAAGCAGACGAAAAGGATACAAGGTAACGCGTTTGGATACAGATAGGTCTTATATAGAGCGTATAAGTCCTTATCCTACTAATATTGAAGCGAGGTATGTGCTCACTTATGCCGCCTCTGCACCTCCATCTAACACTTCAACTGGACTTATCACAGTGGAGATGAACAGTAGCATGGTCTTGCTTCCTGAGGTACCAATGAAACAAAGATTAGCTGACCAAAGGGTGGGTTGGTTCAATACCCGTGTTACTGACTATGGACTGGATGCCCAAAAGGCAAGTAGAAGAATTTACCTTGATAGATGGAGATTGGAAGTGAAGGAGGAGGATATTGAGAAATTCAAAGCGGGAGAACTGGTTGAGCCCAAAAAACAAATCGTTTATTATATAGATCCTGCCACACCTACAAAGTGGGTGCCTTACCTCAAAGCTGGGGTGGAGGATTGGAATGCAGCTTTTGAAGAAGCGGGATTTAAGAATGCCATCACGGCCAAAGAAGCCCCAAGCCCCGAAGAGGATCCTGATTGGAATCCTGAAGATGCCAGGTATTCTGTCATTAGGTATTTTGCTTCCAATATTCAGAATGCTTACGGGCCACATGTTTCTGATCCAAGATCTGGTGAAATTATAGAATCGGATATAGGTTGGTACCACAATGTGATGAACCTTTTGCGCAACTGGTTTTTTGTACAAACTGCAGCGATCAACCCGGATTCAAGGGGTATGCAGTTTGACGATGAAGTTATGGGCAGGTTGATCCGTTTTGTGTCGTCCCATGAAGTGGGGCATACACTTGGTTTACCGCATAACTTTGCTTCTTCTTTTGCCTATCCTGTAGATTCATTGCGGTCAGCTACTTTTACAGCGAAATATGGTACAGCTCCATCTTTGATGGATTATGCCCGTTTTAATTATGTCGCCCAGCCCGAAGACAAGGGAGTGCACTTATTTCCAGAAGTAGGGCCCTATGATAAATTCGCCATTTCCTGGGGATACAAGCCAATACTGGATGTCGAAACACCGGAAGATGAGCAGGAAATCCTGGACCAATGGATTGTAGAGAAGAATGGAGACCCAATCTATCGCTATGGCAGACAGGGAAATTCTTATGACCCCAGTACCCAAAGTGAAGATTTAGGTGATGATGCTGTGAAGGCTTCTACTTATGGAATTCAAAATCTAAAACGCATTGTTCCGAACCTAATCGAATGGACAGGTGAATTGGACAAGCCCTTTAAAAATTACGATGACTTAGAAGAGCTTTACGGACAAGTCTTGACCCAATACAATCGTTACATGGGACATGTGAGGACAAATATTGGTGGGGTTTATGAGATTTATAAGGCCATTGGTCAGGAGGAAGCTGTTTATACCCATGTAGACAAGGCCAAGCAAAAGGAAGCCATGGATTTTATCCAAAAAGAGCTTTTTGCGACCCAGGATTGGCTTACGGATGATGCCATTACTAGTAGGATCCAGGATTTTGGAATACTAGACAGAATTAGAAAATTGCAAGTAGGTACATTGAACGGTATACTTGATTGGGGAAGATTGGGCCGAGTAATTGAAAATGAAGCCTTAAATGGTTCCGAAGCCTATGGTTTATTGGAATTGATGACAGACTTAAGAAAGGGGATTTGGGAAGAACTAAGTTCTCGCAAAGTCATCGATATAAACAGAAGAAGCCTTCAAAGGGCTCATATTGAAAAGCTTGAAGAACTAATGACTAAGGATGCTAGTGGAAGGTCAGCTTCTTCACTAAATGCCTCTCAGTCAGATATACCTTCTGTGGCAAGGGCATCATTAAAAGTGATTCAAGCTGAAATTAAACGTGCTATATCAGGTACCTCAGACAGTATGAGCAAAATCCATCTGGAAGACTGTCTAGAAAGGATTAATGTAATATTAGATCCTTCCTGAGCAGGAAAATATAAAAAGTAAAATGAAACCCATGGGCAAATGCCTATGGGTTTTTTTATGGTCCATTATTGGACTTTTTTAGTGGTGGTTTTGGCTTATTTATTCCAGATATCCCAGGCAGCCTCAGCTTGTAAGTGAAGCATTTCTATCCCATTTTTAGTTTTCGCACCCATTTTCGCAGCAGCCATCATCATGGCCGTTTCTGTGGGATTGTAAACCAGATCATAATACCAATTGCCTTTGTTTAATTGTGCAATAGGCAGGTCAGGCATGGCCGAAACATTGGGGTAAGTACCCAATGGGGTGCTGTTAATGATAAGTGGATATTTAGCCAGATAATCAGGGGATTTCTTTATTTCATCGTAACTGATGGTGTCCTTGGCTGATGGATCTGGGTTCCGAGATATCTTCAAAAAGGGGATTTCCAGGTCTTTAAGTGCTTGGCAAACCGCCTTCGAAGCACCGCCTGTACCTAGAATCAAGGCTTGAGGCCTTTCTTCACCCAGCCAATTGGTCAATGAGGTTTTGAACCCATAATAATCGGTGTTATAGCCCACCAGACCATTAGACGTAAGTTTGATACAGTTAACCGCACCGATAGCCTTACAAGCAGGGTCTAGCTTGTCCAAATAGGGGATTACCTGTTCCTTGTAGGGTATGGTTACATTGATACCTATTAATTCTTCTTGAGAGGCAATTATTTCAGGTAAAGCCTTGATGCTGTCGATTTCATACAGATCGTATTGGCAGTCTGAGGTTCCCTCTCGGGTGAATTTATCTGAGAAATACTTTTTCGAAAAGGAATGGGTAAGTGGGTAACCGATTAAGCCAAATTTTTTCATTCTTTTCTAAAATTATATGCTACTCTTTCAAGTCCAACCACAAGAATAACCCCGATTAAGAATGCCAAAATGGCAACCAGAAAAGCAGGTTCCTGACCTGTCTCTGTAAGGTATACATGAGGTAAGATGTTCTCAGTTAAAAATGGTTTTTGATCTCCAGAACTTGACATTCTGTAACTGAGTATTTTTTTCCAGGGCCATATTTTGTTAATAGAGCCGATCATAAAGCCGGATAAAAAAGACAAAGTGATGGCATGGTAGTTTTTCAAGAACCATGATATTAGTCTGCTGAATAGTAGCAAACCTGTGATACAACCTAAGGCAAAAACTGCCAAAACAACAAAGTCTTTTTCATTGACAGCGTGAAGGATGTATTCGTATTTGCCAAGAATAAGCAACAAAAAGCTTCCAGATATTCCAGGGAGAATCATGGCGCATATGGCTATGGCTCCAGAAATAAAAGTAAACCAAATGTTGTTCGGGGAGGAAATCATCGGTAGTTCTGTGATGAAATACGCAATGACCACTCCTATCGGAAACATCAAAATGGCAATAATGTTCCATCGCTTAATGTCCCTTAGGATTATTATCGCACTAATAAGTATTAAACCGCAGAAAAAAGACCACAATGGGATGGGATAGCTATCTATAAGAAAGGTAATGGCCTTTGAGAAAGCAAAAATACTGGTAAGGATTCCCAGGAATAAGGTCAGCAAAAAGCTTGCATTTACATGTTTCCAGAAAGCGACAATATCAAACTTTGCCAAGAGCTTAAGGGCATCAAGATCAAATGAATTGATGCTAGAAAGCAGTTCTTCATAAATCTTTGTTATCAGTGCAATGGACCCCCCTGAAACTCCAGGAACAATGTCGGCACTTCCCATACCCATGCCTTTTAAGAAAAGCAATACCTTCTCATTAAACTTATTCATTGGTTGGACTTTGTTTATAAAGAGGTGTAAAATTATTTATCCAAAAAGAAATCGAAAGTATCTCCTCTTAGGCCAAGTCTTAATGTTTCTAAAGGAATGATTTCATTGGGCGCGATATTCCCAAGGTTGACATTTGATCCAAGTAATTTGATAAACCAGACTTGTTGTTCTTTCTGTGGTGCTTCCCAAATGATTTTTTCTTCAGGAACCTGAGTTAAGATTTCTTCTACAAGACCTTGTCTTACTTCTCCGGAATCCCTAAAAAGTCCTACGGTGCCACCTTCTCTTGCTTCACCGATTACTTTCCAAGCACCTGCACTCAACTCTTTTTGCATCTGATCAATCCACTTATAAGGAGGGATGATTTTTGCTGCGTCTTTTGAACCCACTTCTGAAAGAACTGTCACGTCTTTTGCAAGGGTGCGAATGTATTCGCATTTTACGTCATGGTCCAAAGTGATCGACCCATCGGAAACCTCCACGAAAGACAGTTGGTACTTGTCCAATAAACGCCTGTAATCGTCAAATTGATTTCTAATAATAAAGGCTTCAAATAGTGTCCCACCAAAGTAGACGGGTATCCCTGCAGAGCGATAAATGTCTATTTTTTCTTTAAGTTTCGATGTGACATAGGAAGTGGCCCAGCCAAATTTTACGATATCAACGTAATCTCCGTTAGATTCAATAAAGTCCTCCACTTCTCTTAGACTTAAACCCTTGTCCATTGCCATGGTGAATCCTGAATCTCTAGGCTTTTGTGTTCTGGACGGGATGCTTTTTAGAATGTAATTCATTCAATGTGATTTTGATAAAATAGATAAACAAGAATTTTTATTCTTTCAAACCCTCTCTATACTGTTTGATAATTTTGAAGATTGCTTTTTGTTGTTCCAGTTCTGGCATCAACTCATAAAGCAAGATGTGTTTTTCAAAGTCCAAAGTTAATGCATTTTCCAAAATTGAAAAGGCTTCTTTGTATTTACCTGTCTTAATCATGTATACTACCAATCGATAATACAAGGATGCTTCTTCAGGTAATTCCTCCAATCCTTCCATTATAACATCTTCAGCCTCTTCAAATCGGTTTTGGTCAAAATAGATCAAAGAAAGGTTGACGTAAGTTTCTAATATGCCGGGTTCTAGATTGATAGCTTCTTCATAGGCTTCGGAACTTGATTGAAGATTGCCTAATTCGTATTCCGCATCGGCAAGCCCTACCCAGTAGCTGGCATTTTCAGCGGTGAGTTTAATGGCCTTTTTAAAATAATGAATGGCCTCAAAATACTTCTTCTTTTTGACCATGCACATGCCTAAGCCAAACCAAGCATCATCGTATTCTGAATCTAACTTTGCTGACTTTTTGAAATATTTGAAAGCCATGTCTATCTGATCCAGCTTTTCATAAGAGGCAGCCAGATAGCAACAGTTTTCGGCATTGCTTCCTTCGCAGTTTATGGTGTTTTGATAGGCTTCCAGCGCTTTTTCATACTGATTGGTGTTCATCAGTGCATTGCCTAGGTTAAAATAGGCAGAGGAAAAGGTGTCGTCTATCAAAAGGGCATAATCGTAAGCCTCAATGGCATCTTCGAAATTTCCCAGGCGATTGTGGACTACGCCCAGATTGTACCATGCATTGGCATTGTATGGGTCATGGTCAATAAATTCCTGGTAGAAGTCTAAAATCTCATCAAATGAGCCTTCCTCATCGGTCAACATGGCCAATTGGAACAAGGCGTCCTCATGATTGATTTTGAGTTTTACAGCTTCTTTCAAGCATTCAATGGCCTCTTTGTTTTTGTTTTCAATTCTGTAAAAATTACCTAAAAGGTAAAAAACCTCCGCTTTGTCTTCTGCCAAGGGCATGAAACTATTTAGCAACTGAATAGCGTCAGCATTTTGGTCAAGAATAGACATGGCATTGGCAAGTGTCAGTACGATATCCTCATTGTTTGGAGAGATATTGTTTAGGTTTTCAAGAATTTCCAAACCATCCTCTACTTCATCTAAGAAAATGAGTGATTGGGCCATCAATAGTTTGATTTCTATTGAAAATGGAAATTTTGATAGGGCCCATTCGCTTGTTTTTAATGCTTTTCTATATTTAAAATGGTCATGGTAATATCTAATGATGTCCTCTAGTTCTTCTTCTCCGAAGAACAAGTCCAAGTTTGCGCTAAGTGAGTTTTCAAACCTCTTAACCAACTCTTTCTCTTCATCTGGTTGATTATCAAAATCTCCTGTCATAGGTTTGATGTATATTTTAAACTTAAGATACCAAATATTTTCTTTTTGAAGGGCTATGCATTTATATGTTTAAGATAATTTAACGTCAAGCAGTTTTTTTAATTTTCTGACATGGCCCATTTAAATGTATCCTTCAAAGGTGTATAGGTAAAATTCGTTAATTCATTTACTTTAGTGTTGTCATAGCTGATTTTGGTTTGTGCATTTTGAATCGTTTGCCGCGAAATAGGAATTTTGTTTGCGGCAAAATAATTGTAAAACATAGACCAATTAACGACCAATTTGGCCATCCAGTTATTTAAAGGTTTTTTGGGAGCGGTTAGTTTGAATTCAGTAGCCATTTCCTTAAAGAATTTCTCATATGGAACGGCTTCTTTGTTGATAATGTATCGGCTGCCCCAGGATTCTGAGGTGATTATGGAATGGATAAGCGAAACAGCATCTCTTATGTCAATGTAATTGATGTCTCCAGTTGGATAATAACTGTGGCCATCTAAAACATAGCGGTATATCTGACTGCTGCTTCTTTCATCTCCTACTTTAGCGAGGAGTACGGATGGATTGAAAACCATCACTTCAAGACCTTCCTGAGCACCTCTCCATACTTCAAGTTCTGCAAGATGCTTGGAAATTGCATAGGGAGTATTCATTGTGGAATTGACCCATTTTTGATTTTCATTGATGATAGGAATATTGTCCTTTCCAAGTGCCGCCACCGAACTTATAAAAACCAGGTTTTTGCAGTTGGTAGAAAGCATGGCATTGACCAGGCAAGCTGTTCCTTGCGTATTGGTTTTCAATAAGGCCTCCTTTTTGGATTCATCAAAGGAAACCATGCCGGCAGCATGGATAACCAGGTCCTGATCCTTGCAAGCCTCAATGAGTAATTCTACATCTGTGATTTCACCTTCATACCATTGAACCTGGGTGGATAAGTCTCCGAGAAGCGCTGTGCTGCTACTTGGTCTTTTGAGACCTGATAGTTTTGCCTTACCAGCATAGCTTTTCGCTAGATAGCTTCCCAAAAGTCCGGTAATGCCGGTAATCAATATTTTTTTCACACGCAATAACGCTTACAGGTTGTTGTTATAAATTTTTATTCCACAAATCCAATTCCTGCAATTTGTCAAAGTATTTACTATGTGGCAACCTTTCCATGGCATCAAGGTATTTTTCGTTGTGACAATCAGTGCCTACTAATTTCACTAAACCCTTGTCAATCAATTTTTCAGCAAATTTTTTGACTCCTTTGGAATAATAACCAGTCAGAGAAAGCAAGTTAAGCTGAAAAGGAATGTTCCTATCCACCAAAGATTCCAAGGTGTCGGATTCTTGATGCAAGTACATGTACCTTTCTGGATGTGCAAATATAGGCTGATAACCTAACATTTCCATTTTGAAAAATGTTTCCAAAAGAATGGGAGGTTTGCTCATAAAACCAGTCTCTACAAGCACCATCTTGTTGCTGCCGAAATGAAGAAGTGGCTCTTTGTTTTCCACTTTTTCGTACAAAACTTCATCCAGGTAATATTCTGCAGCAGCTTCCAACTCAATGTCAATTCCAGCCTCTTTTACTGCCAATTTGAGTTTCTCTAAACCCGCATTGATGATCTCAGGTGTATTTTTGAAAAACTCACTCATGATATGTGGCGTGATGATGAGCTTTTTGAAGCCATAGCCCGAAAGCCTGGTGATCAGCTCAATGGATTCTTCCATTTTTTGTGAACCATCATCTATGCCTGGAATCAAATGACTGTGCATGTCTGTTTCCACCCAACTAAGGTCAAGTGGCTTGTCATTTGATGAATTTTTAAATTTTCTGAATAGTTTAATGATAGACATTAAAGTCCTCCTTTGCTTATTTCTGTGAATTTTTCAATGTCAGGCCACAATTGGTCTTTTTCAGAAAGTAGTGGTTCATCGACTCCCCAATCAATGTTTAACTGTTTATCATTCCAAATAATTCCACCTTCACTTTCTTTATTGTACAAGTTTGAACATTTGTAGGTGAATACGGCTTCTTCTAAAACTGCAAATCCATGGGCAAAACCAGTAGGTACATACAGCATGTTTTGAAGTTTTTCATCCAACATCACCGAATGAAATTTCCCATAAGTGGCTGACCCTTTCCTAAGGTCTACACAAACATCCAAAACCTTGCCACTAATAACCCTGACAAGTTTGGCTTGTGCATGAGCTCCTGTCTGAAAATGGAGACCTCTTACAATTCCAGCTTCTGAATAGGATTGATTGTCTTGTACCCAGTTGGTATTTAAACCTTTACTTTCAAATTTGTCCTGACGATAACTTTCCAAAAAATAACCCCTTGCATCTTTAAATACTTTTGGGTAGATTTCATATACATCTTTAATAGGCGTTTCCCTGATTTCCATACCTTTGGATTTATAATTTTAAAAAACGGTGTAAATTCGTAAATATCTTTTGAAGATATAAAATTTTAAAATGAATTTTTAAAGTTGGGAGTAAAAAGAAAATAAAGTAAAGAGGGATCCTAGAGCAGGGTTATTTAATTTAATTGATAGTGAATCTATTGCCGCAAGAATGCGTTATGATTTACTGAATTAAAAAAAGATAGAATTATACTTTCTGAATGAGTAAACACAGTAGAAAATTAGCAAAATTAGTAGATACCTCTCCAAAGGAAGAGACCGCTATTTTAGTGGCACTTATCCATCAAAATGAAACTGAGGCCTTGGTTCATGAGCATTTAGATGAGCTGGCCTTTCTGACAGAAACCTTGGGGGCAAAAGCCATTCATCGGTTTACCCAAAGAATGGATAAACCTGATACCCGGTCTTTTGTAGGCTCTGGTAAACTTGAGGATATTAAAGCTTATATCGAATATTTCGCGGTGGATATGGTCATCTTTGATGAGGACCTGAGCCCCTCTCAGGTAAAGGTGCTGGAGAATGAATTGAAGATCAAAATTTACGATAGATCCATGTTGATTTTGGATATCTTCTTAAGCAGGGCACAAACCGCTCAAGCCAAAACCCAGGTGGAATTGGCTCGATTTCAATACTTACTCCCTAGGCTTACCCGAATGTGGACCCACCTTGAGCGTCAAAGAGGAGGAACCGCAACCCGTGGTGGGGCTGGTGAAAAAGAAATAGAAACGGATAAGCGAGATATCCGCAGAAAAATTGATATCCTAAGAGAGAAGCTCAAGAAAATTGAGAAGCAAGGACAGACGCAGAGAAAAAGTAGAGGAGGCATTGTGAGGGTAGCATTGGTAGGATATACCAATGTGGGGAAAAGTACTTTGATGAACCTATTGACTAAAGAAAATATTCTAGCAGAAAACAAACTCTTTGCAACGGTAGATTCTACTGTGAGAAAAGTAGTGCTGGAGAATATTCCTTTCTTGATTTCTGATACAGTAGGTTTTATCAGGAAATTACCTACTCACCTTATTGAGTCCTTTAAATCTACCCTCTCTGAAATAGAAGAAGCAGATCTTTTGGTTCATGTGGTGGATATTTCTCATCCCAGTTTTGAAGATCAGATAGCTGTTGTCAATCAAACCCTGAGTGAATTGGGTGCAGGTGATAAGCCAATGATAATGGTTTTCAACAAAATTGACATCGCTCCTAAA
The DNA here is from genome assembly GCF_056859355.1 of Cyclobacterium sp. L-R. NCBI lineage: Bacteria > Pseudomonadati > Bacteroidota > Cytophagia > Cytophagales > Cyclobacteriaceae > Cyclobacterium > Cyclobacterium sp. L-R. The sequence goes on along the minus strand of NZ_JBSXOH010000050.1, from coordinate 21,607 downwards.
ATGCCTTCAGAGGAAGTACTGATGGAAATGTCGGAATTTGAAGTGGAGCAGGCCAATTTTATTGATTTTGATAAATTGGAAGCGAGTTATGCGAAGAAATCGGCCATCAAGCCGGTATTTATGGCTGCCGAAAACGCAACCAATATTGAAGGGTTTAGAACAAGCATTACAGCAGAAGTAAAGAAGATTCATAAAAAAATGTATCCTCACTACCTTGCTGATGAAGTGTTGGACATGTCACAATTTCCGGAAGAGGATTGAGTTATCATGATTGAATTGGGTTTTTAATCTTGTAAAAGGGTTAGAAGAATTTAAAGCCGGTAAGATTTTAATTATTGATTTAACCCAGATTATGTAATAGAATTTGTGATCAGTGTTGCAATCGCAAGGAAATCAGACTGTTTGGAGATTTTAGCATAGCACCGCTATGGTGAAATTAAAAACAGCAACGAAGTGGCTGATTTTAAAGCGATTTCAGCACGTAATAGAATGTCTATTTCATATTTCGGGTTTAATACATGCCCCTTGATATCTGATGTTATTTTGATCGGAGTACATGGGGCATTTAAGGGCTTTTGAAGTTATTCCTTGCTTCAAAAGCCTTTTTTATGGCCTAAATTTTGATTAGAAGGAAAAGGTGCCTTCTAAGGGTTTGAAGGATAGGCTTTTAATTGTTAGTGGCTTAATTTATTAAACATTCATTCTTTGAAGATAATAATTGCTTGGGTAGGAAAGGTGTTGCTAGCCTTGTTTGTAGGCTCAATAGTATTGGTCGCTTTATTGAGCGTTTTTCCAGTTTATTTTACGCCTTTAATGGGGATTAGAACGGCGGAACAAGCTATTTTAAAAGACAAAAGCCTTGCTTTTAAGAAGGACTGGGAGCCTATTGAAAATATTTCTCCTCATTTGTACTTGGCGGTAGTCGCTGCTGAAGACCAGAAATTTTTGACACACAGTGGATTTGATTGGGAAGCCATAGAAAAGGCCTTTGAAGGTAACAAAACAGGAAAGCAGTTAAGAGGGGGAAGTACCATTTCCAATCAGACAGCCAAGAATGTATTCTTATGGCCTGGAAGAAATTTTATTAGAAAGGGGATTGAAGCCTATTTCACTGTTTTAATTGAGTTTTTGTGGGGCAAAGAAAGGATTCTTGAAGTATACCTGAATGTGATAGAAATGGGAGATGGGATTTATGGTGCAGAGGCTGCCGCTCAATATTATTTCAAGAAACCAGCATCTAAATTAACCCGGCAGGAAGCGGCTTTAATTGCAGCTGTACTCCCCAACCCGATTAGGTGGAGGCCCGACAAGCCTACTGCTTATATCAAAAAAAGACAAGCTTGGATATTGAGGAATATGAGGAACCTGGGAGAAGTGAAATTTGAAGAGTAAGGTTTGGAATTATTTCCTTATGATACTTCTTAGGCGGCTAGTGAATCTAGGTCTGTCTTCCATTATGTTCAAGTCGTCCTCCGAAATTCGTTTCACACTCTCAATGGTATAGAAGGCCTTTTCATGACTTTCTTTAAGTTTGCCGATAAAGCTTTTAAGCATTTCTCTTTTGATGACAGTGAACATCAATATTACTTTTCCATATCGTCCTTCCGCTCCCACAGAGGTAAATCTGTACCCTTTTTCTTTCATGTACTCTACAAGCTCTGGCAAAGGTTCTGGAGTGATTACTCTCACAAGTACTCTGCCTAGTGCGAGCCTTTCCTCTATGACCATGCCAACATAGGTGCCAGTTGCAAAACCTCCTGCATAAGCCACGTAGGACATGGGATTACTGATGTTTTGGAAGATTTGTCCTATAGCCAATAACCATATAAGGGCTTCAAAAAAGCCTAAAATAGGAGCTACGGTCTTTTTGCCATTAAGCACAAACATAATCCTCAGCGTGTTGATGGAAACATCCACTACCCTGGCAAAGAAGATCAATAGAGGCATCACCAGATAATCAAAAACAGGTGTGGAAATGCCAATGGATTCAAAAAATTCTTGCATGAGAATACTGAAAGGTTAGAGCAGGCAAAAGTAAGGAAAGTAAACTGATTTTTATAATTATTTTACAATAGTTGTAATATGGTCATTTATAGGGTTTTATTAATGTTAATAGTTAGGTCAGTAATAGGGGGTGGACCATTTGGCCTTTAATGCATTCCCTTCAAAAGCAGGAAATCTGTTGGCAAATAACTGAAATTATTTAAACCTTTTTTTTGCCCCTAGTTAGATGAAGACAAAGGTACATATCAATGCCCTTTGACCAACTGATCTTTGGACTAAAAGAGGAATAATAAAGTGCGAGATCTTGGTTAAATTGTTTTGTCCTTTCCCGCAAAATATCCGAAATAGGTAAACATACAGGAGGCCAATACCATCAAGTAGATCAACATGTCCCAGTTGTGCCAAATATCAAAGGCCATACCAAATAACATAGGACCAAAAGCTGCCAAGAAATAACCTGCAGACTGTGCCATACCGGATAAGGCTGCGGTGTAATTGTCCCCTTTTGTTCTAAGGGTAATCAGAGTATAAGCCAGACTGATACTAGCCCCCATTCCCAATCCTACCAGTCCAATGCTTAATATATTTAGCCATAGAATAGGGATAAATAAACTGGCAAAACCTACAATATATAAAATGCCTATGGACATATTGAAGGTGGATTGTTGTTGGTACCTGACAGCGATGAATGGGGCAACAAATGTACCTGTCAATCCTACAACTTGCATCAAAGAAGCCGTCAATCCAGCTTCTACTGGAGACAAGCCTCTTTCTATCATCATATCCGGAAGCCAGGTCACCAGGGTGAAGAACAGGAAGGATTGGATGCCCATAAACATTGTTACTTGCCATGCCAGTCTTGATTTCCACACGGATTTACTGGTTTTTTCAGGCTTTACCTTTGGTTTAGGGCTTAATTTAAGTTGTGGCCACCAAGCGATAAGGGCGACAAAAAGCAAAGAGCTCCAAAATAGCAGTGACCCTCTCCAGCCCCAGCCAAGGTCAATGGCCAAGGGGACGCTTAATGCAGTGGCGACGGCTGCCATCAAAGACATACCAGTGCTGTACATTCCCGTAACAGCTCCAGTTTTCTTAGGCATTCTTGCCTTTACCAAAGGAATAAGCAAAACATTGCAGATAACTATACCTATGCCAGTAAGTGCTGTGCCTACAAAAAGGGCTAGAGGGCCAGCGGAAACTCTAATAAGCGAACCGATGCCTAAGACAAGAAGCCCGAGAAAAATGGCCTTGGCCTTGCCAAAATAGTCTCCAATGGCTGCGGAAAATAGAGAGAAAACAGCAAAACTAAGCAATGGTAGCGTTGTAAGAAATCCCGCAAGGCCATGTGAAAGAGACATTTCCTCCCGGATAAAAGGAATAAGTGGACCTACGGCAGTAATGGATGGCCTTAGATTAAAGGACACCAATAAAATACCCAATACAAGCCAATGATTACTTGTTTTGTCCTTTAAACTGCTTATGGTACTGCTAAAAGTCATGAAAGGTCAACCCATCTTGGAGTATATAAGGTTCCGTAAAAGGAGAAAAGGATTCTAATTTCATTAATTTTCATTTTTTGAAGGGATTTCATCTGAAATTATTAAGGCTAATGGGTGATTTGGCTTGCTTCTTTGCAAAGGCTTTAGTAGTAAATTCATGCTAGTTTTAAATAGTCTCGCAATCAGGCTTAGTTCTTTAAATGGAATTGGTAATTTAATGAATCATTGCATTTCTGATCGAATTTGAAATCCTATTTTAGATTTTATTCGTAGACAATTCAAATTGAAACCACCATTTCTTAATTGTTTAAAGATGAGTACAAAGAAAGTATTGGTAGCAGGGGCAACAGGATATTTGGGTCAGTACTTGGTAAAGGAACTTAAAAAAAGAGGTTATTTGGTGAGGGCGCTCATTAGAAATGAACAGCAAAAAGATAAGTTTGAGTCTGTAGATGATTTTTTTATTGGTGAGGTTACTGATTCAAAAAGTCTGAAAGGAGTAGCCAAAGGAATAGACTGGGTTTTTTCTACCATTGGGATCACCCGGCAGAAGGATGGTTTGACCTATATGGATGTTGATTACCAAGGCAATTCCAATTTATTGAAGGAAGCCTTACATGATGGAGTAGCATCATTTCAATACATCTCAGCTATCAATGGGGATAAACTGAAACATTTAAAGATTTTTGAAGCCAAGGAAAAATTTGTAGAGGAACTAAAAGATGCAAACATTACCTACTGTGTGCTTCGGCCAAATGGATTTTTTTCAGACATGAAAGATTTTTTACAAATGGCCAAAGTCGGCAGGGTATATTTATTTGGTGAGGGCAATTTCAAACTGAATCCCATTGATGGAGAGGATTTGGCAAAAGTGTGCGTTGATAAAATGATTTCCGGAGAAAAGGAGGCCACTGTTGGAGGACAAGATATTTTAAGTCAAAATGAGGTGGCTTCACTTGCTTTAAAAGCTTGGGGTAAACCTATAAAAATCCTTCACTTGCCCGATTGGACAAGACGTCTGACAATTGTTGCTTTGCGGACTTTTACTTCTTCAAAAACCTATGGGCCGATTGAATTTTTCTTAACAGCTATGGCGGAGGACAATATCGCCAACCAATATGGGACAAAGCGGCTTGAAGATTTTTTTAACCAAGAAGTGGACCGAATGAAAAAGGAGTAAAACCTAGCTGATCTCTGTGAAGAGTCGAAGGGAAGGGATTCTATTCGAAACCGATTGATTTTTCGGTTGGTTTTATTATTTAATGACGCAGAAAATTTAAAAGAGAATGATATTCCAAGCATTTATTTAAGCCCTAAAACATGAAAACTTTAGTCGTAGGAGGCAGCGGAGCAACAGGTAGAAAACTGGTCGAACAACTTTTGGCATTAGGTCAGGAGGTTAAGGTGATCCTAAGGTCCACTGGAAATATTCCAGAACACTGGAAAAACAAGGGTAATTGTTCTCTTGTCATTGCCAATATCAATGAGATTGGGGTGGAGGAGATGGCTGGATACATTAAGGATTGTCAGGCAGTAGTCTCTTGCTTGGGTCACAATATGTCTATGAGTGGGCTATTTGGCAAGCCTAGAAATTTAGTAAGGGATGCTGTTCAGTTGCTATGTGATTCCATTGAAAGAAAAGGAGCGGATAACCCTATAAAACTTGTCTTGATGAATACTGCTGGTAACAGGAATAAGGATTTGGTTGAAGCCCTTACGTTTAAGGAAAGGATAGTCATTGGCTTAATTCGAAAATTGCTGCCGCCTCATTCAGACAACGAAGAAGCAGCAGAGTATTTGCGGGTAAATATTGGACAAAACAACCCTCTAATAGAATGGGTCGTCCTCCGTCCGGATTCTTTGATTAATGAGGAGAGGGTCACTGTTTACAAACTATATCCATCACCTATCAGAAGTGCTATTTTTAATCCAGGAAAAACCAGTCGCGTAAATGTAGGGCATGCGATGGCTCAACTGATTGTAAATGATAAGCTTTGGGCATCTTGGAAAGGTAAAATGCCAGTAATTTACAATGAAGGATCAAGGTAATTCTAGCAGGAGGAATGGTTTGTAACTGCTTATTCCTTTTCAAGTAAAGCGTCAATATGCTTGATCATGTCTTCCAATTCGGGTCTATAGGTTTTTTGTATAAAGTTGTCATTTTCTTTTTTATACTTTTCGTACATACCTGATCCCTGGCTTTTAGAATGCGTTATATTGGCAATTCGATCGCATAATTTTATGAAAACAGCATTTGGGGTTTTATGCATTTCCTGGTAGTATTTGTCATTTGCTCTTTCGCTTCTGCTTTTCCCTTTTTCATTGGTTAGGGCAAATGCCAACTCCGCAATGGTTTCATTAGTGTTCTGTAAAACATCGTTGTAGGTTTCTCTGGCATCTTCTATAATGTCATGAACCCAACAGCCGCAATAAACATTCTCTTGATCCTCTTCTGCTATTAGATAGATAAACTTTTGAGCAACAGTAAATACCATTTCTAAGTGGTAAGCATAATCCCTGTCTCCATATTTATGGTTGACTTTCTGATGCGAACAAATAGCGTATTCGGTGGTTTTTTGTAACATGTTATCTGAAATTTATAATAAAGCCATTTGGGTTCAGCTTTGCAGTGAATAGGCTGTTTTCTTGACTATTTCTGATTGCAATGAGCTAATAATGAACTAAGAGATGATAAATTGATTAAGGATGGTGAGTTTTGAGTGAAAAGACTTCAATTTGGTGGGGTATTAAGATTAGGGTTTTTAGCTTGATTTCTATATTGCTATTTCCAGTATAAAAGTGAGAGGATTTTTGATATAAACCAAAGTCCAGATAGCGTAATTTATTGAATGCCTTCTAATTCAAGAGGATTTTATTTAATTGAGTATCTTTTGTAAATTTAATGTTTGGGTTGCGATAGTTACTTATTGTAGTTCAAGACTTAGATTTTAACCTAACTCAATTGTTGGTATGAAATACGCCTCCTTTCTGTTTTTAATGACAATAGCCCTTTCAATACCAGTGTTCGGTCAGTATAAAACGAATTATCCGGACATCCCAAGAATCGATGTGCACAGCCATGTGGCCAATGACCTGGATGGCATTGCAAATTACCTTGTTCTTGGAGATAAATTGCGGGAACGCAATGGCATTGATTTAGCATTTTGGATTAACCTTGGCAATGGACGGCAGTCAATAGAAGATATTGAAGAAGTAAAAACAGCAAGTGAAGGGAGAATGCTTTGTGGAATTGCTGATTATAAAGCCCATGATGGATTAAGTTATGCGCCGGAATCTTTAGAGGGCCTTAAAAAACAAGGTTTTGTGGGCTATAAAATTTGGTCAGGGCCTTGGTACCGAACACTAGAAAAGAAGGAAGATGGCTTTCCTTATATTGACGATCCAGCCCATGAAGCGACCTTTGCTGAAATGGAAAGAATAGGGTTTTTGGGTGCTTCAGTCCATGTGGCAGATCCAAATGGTCCTTTCGGTGAAAGGACAGCATGGCTGGCCGACCCATAGAATATTGGACCCAGATCAATGCCTGGAGAAATGTACTAGAAAAACATCCCAATTTGATTGTGGTGGCTGCCCATGGCAACTGGCTTTTGTGTCAGGATGCGCAGATAGATTATTTGCGGAACATGCTGGCAACTTTCCCCAATTTGAATATTGATTTGGCTGCTACTTTTCAATATTACCACTTGGTCAATAGAGACAATCTACGATCTTTTATGATTGAGTGGGCCGATAGGATTGTATTTGGTACAGACATCGGGAAGGTAGAAAGCAAGGAAGAGGCAGGTATTAGGGCGGAGCAATATGTAAAAGCCTTTAGAATATTGGAGACAGGAGATATGGTAAAAGGAGGCTTTTTTGGAGGGCCTGAAACCCAGGGCCTGGAATTGCCTAGAGAGGTTTTGGAGAAAATCTATTATAAAAATGCCATGCGGTTATATCCTCATGTAAAGGAAAGCCTCGCCGACCTTGGGTATAAGGTGACGAAATAATGCCTGTAGTTTTCCTTTGCTGAATATGGTGTTATTAATAGTTTAACCCGAATTACACAATTGGTTATCACCTATTTAAACCAGCAATAGGAGCTTTTTGTCTATTTTCGGTTTAAGGGTAAGTTGAGGAATACATAACCCATCAAGTAAGCACTTCATTGATGACCTTGCCATGAACATCTGTTAACCTGAAATTTCTTCCCTGGAATTCATAGGTCAGCTTTTCATGATCAAAGCCCAGCCTTTCCAGGATGGTGGCTTGCAAGTCATGCACATGGGTACGGCCTTCTATGCCATAGTAACCAATTTCATCTGTAGCACCATGAATATGTCCCTTCTTAACTCCTGCTCCTGCCATCCACATGGTGAAGGCTTCCAAATGATGATCTCTACCATCAAAGCCTTCTCCTGTTCTGGATTCCATCATTGGGGTTCTACCAAATTCTCCTCCCCATACGACAAGGGTATCATCCAATAGGCCTCTTTGTTTGAGGTCCCTTAGCAAAGCAGCAATGGGTTGATCAATGTTTTTACAAGACCTGCGCATTCCTGCTCCTACACCATTACCAGCACCCACGCCATGGGTATCCCATCGGTTATCGAAAAGTTGTACAAAGCGCACGCCTTTTTCAACCAATCGTCTCGCTAAAAGACAGTTATTTGCAAAAGAGGCTTTTCCGGGGTTGGTGCCATACATTTGATGGATGTACTCTGGCTCATCGTTGATGTTCATGGTCTCCGGTACAGATGTTTGCATGCGGAAAGCCAGTTCGTATTGGGAGATGCGTGTTAATATTTCCGGATCGTTTGATTCATCGTATTCCATCTTGTTAATTTGATTGATGGCATCAATGGATTTTTTTCTCAGGTGGCTGTCAATGGAATTTGGATTAGACAAAAACAAAACCGGATCACCTTCGGAACGACACTGTACGCCTTGGTAGATGGTTGGAAGGAAGCCACTTCCCCAGGCACTTTTACCCGCACTAATGGCTCCGCCACCAGAGGTAAGTACCACGTAACCTGGAAGGTCTTCATTTTCAGTACCCAATCCATAGGTCGACCAGGCCCCTATACTTGGCTTGCCCAGCCTGGGACTGCCAGTGTGCATAAACAACTGGGCTGGGGCATGATTGAATTCGTTGGTATGCATGGCTTTTAGAAAACTTACCTCATCCACCATTTTTGCAAATTCAGGCATATAATCAGAGACAAAAGCGCCTGACTGGCCATGTTGGCTAAAGTTGGCTTGAGGGCCTAGTAGTTTAGGCGTCCCTTTCAAGAAAGCAAACTCTTTTCCTTCCATCAGGGATTGGGGCGTATCTTTGCCATTTAATTCCTGCAAGGTGGGTTTGAAATCAAATAGCTCCAAATGAGAAGGACCACCTGCCATGTGAAGGAAAATCACACTTTTTGCTTTTGGCGCAAAATGTGAGGCTTTTTTTCCAAGTAATGAGGTTGCCGGATCAGGGCTAGACTTGCTACCGCAGCCGATAAGTGAGCCCATGGCCAATGCGCCAAGTCCAGAGGTGCATTTTTTTAAAAAATGACGCCTGCTATTGTACTGTGCTTCACGGATAATTGCTTCTTCCCAAATATTCATCCTATCTCCTGGTTACAGATTCATCTAAATTTAACATGGCATTGCTTACGATCCGCATGGCGGCTAATTGAGCGTTATCGTCCAGATCTTTACCCTCTCCTTCATAGTAGGCGAGTGATTCCAGATAAAGCTTGTGCAACACTTCCACTTTTTCTGGTTCTGGTTTTTTGGCAGTGACCAACTGAAGGTTTTTTTCTATACCACGCTTAATGTCCCCGGCACTTTCCTTCAATATTCGCTGCGCCCAAGCCTCCGCAGCTTCTATGTATACGGGGTCATTTAACAATACCAATGATTGAAGCGGGGTGTTTGTTCTGATTCTTCTGGAGGTACAAATTTCCCTTGATGGACTGTCGAAGGTGACAAAGGAAGGGTAAGGGTGTGTTCTCTTCCAGTAGGTGTATACGGCTCTTCGGTATTTTTCCTCTCCTTCGCTAGGAAACCAAAACTTACCATTAAAACTAATGATGTTTTCAGGTTGGTAAGGCATTACACTTGGCCCTAACTGTTTTTCATTCAATAAGCCACTGATGGCCAAAGCCTGATCTCTAATGGTTTCTGCCGGTAACCTCGTTCTTGAACCCCTAGATAAGTATTTATTATAAGGGTCTTTTTTCATCTTTTGTTCGTCAGTAGTGGAACTTTGTCTATAGCTCTGAGACATAAGAATCTTTTTGATCAATGTCTTCATGGACCATTTCATTTCATCCTGAAAGTTGACAGCCAACCAGTCCAGTAATTCTGGATGACTTGCAGGAATGCTCTGACTTCCAAAGTCCTCCATGCTTTCGACGATGCCATAACCAAACAGTTGTTCCCAAATGCGGTTGACAAAGACCCGTGAGGTCAGGGTGTTTTCACCACTAACCAGCCATTTGGCAAAGTCTAGCCTATTGGGTTCCTGACTAGATAGTGTACCCATGATTTCAGGGATTCCAGCTTTTACCTCTTCTCCTTTTGATCTCCAATCTCCTCTTTCAAATACATAGGTTTTTCGAGCGTTGGATTTAGGTAAGTCCTTTAAAATAGGTGTCTGTACAGGTTTAGCATTTGAAAGTTCCACTAATTTGGCCTGTATGCTTTGTGGATACTTGTCTATTGATGGAGATTTTTCATGGTAAAATACCCAGTCTAATCGGATTAAATCTTGTGCAAAAGTTTTGTCTTTTTTAAAGTAATAAAAAACATCTCTTTTACCTGATACAGGTTTAATAGGGACCTTTAAGGTTTCCCAGTCCTTTGGTTTGTTTCCTGGGAAGTTTTTGTCGGTAATACCAAAGTTTCCTTTTCCAATGATTTCACCTAACATGGAGTCCAGCCTGATCTCTAGTTGGGCGCCATAAATAGAGGCATAGCCTAAGGAAATGGCAGTTACCTGATCCAGGTCCACATTTTCAAACATGATCCATGAACTGTCTTGTACCTGCCAGATGGATTCCTGATCATGGGCTACCAATTCTATAAATCTGCTTTTGTCCTGAAATTCTTCTGCTTCTACCTTTCTATACCCCAGGTTATAGAGCAGATCTTCCTTTTGTTGGTGTAAAAATTCATCCGAAATTTTGGGTAGCTTTTCTGAAGGTTTGAGCTTGTCATTGACCCAGGAAAGCAATTCTTTTACTTTTTGCTTATCTTCAGCTTGGTAGGTGAAAACTTTTGGTTGTTCATTGTATAGGTCTTTGTCCTGTGTATTGTTAAAGAATGCCTGACTTTGGTAAAATTCTTCATGCCTGATGGGGTCATAAGGATGACTGTGACATTGGACACAAGCCATGGTAGTACTCTGCCAGACTTCGTAGGTTGTGCCCACTCTCTCCATGACTGCAGCTACTCTAAATTCCTCATCATTGGTTCCCCCTTCATCATTGGCCATGGTGTTTCTATGGAAAGCCGTAGCCAATAAGTCCGATTCTGTTGGTTCGGGTAGTAAATCTCCAGCCAATTGGGCAATGGTAAATTGATCAAAGGGCATGTCTTGGTTAAAGGCATTAATTAGCCAGTCCCTGTATTTCCAAATTTCTCTGTGCAAGTCTTTTTCATAGCCTTTGGAGTCGGAATACCGTGCAAGATCCATCCAGAAAGCAGCCCATTTTTCTCCAAAACGAGGAGAAGCAAGTAATTTGTCTACTGTTTTCTCATAAGCCATAGTAGATGTATCGCTTATAAATTCTTCGTAAGCTTCCAGTGTTGGGGGCAATCCTGTAATGTCCAATGAAAGCCTTCTTAGCAGTAATTCTTTGGGCGCTTCTTTATTAGGCCTCAATTCGATTTCCTCCAGTTTCTTAAAAATGAAATGATCAATCTCATTTTGTGCTGGCACATCCATGCTTACTTCCGGTACTTCTATGTCTTTTTTCGGAGCTATATAGGCCCAATGCTTCTCCCAATTGGCACCTTGGTTGATCCATTCTTTGATCAAGTCAATTTCTTCAGTTGACAATGGAGCCTTGCCCAAAGGCATACGCATTTCCGGGTCATGGTGGGTAAGGCGTTTGACCATTTCTGAAGCGCCTGCATCTCCTGGTATAATGGCCGGTTTGCCTGATTCAGTATTCATTTTCGCTTCTTCCTCAAAGAGCAAAGAAAATCCGCCGGATTGCTTTACACCTCCGTGGCAGGAGATACATTTATTGTTGATTATTGGCCGTATTTGACGGTTATAACTTATCTTTTCTTCCCCAGACCACATCCAATAGGTAAGGACAACAATGAGAGGCATTAAGAAAATGAGGTAACGGCTTTTCATTTTGGGTAGTTAAGCTGACAAAGGCATTAAATGTAATGAAATAAAGCATTATTTTCAAAGACCAGATATGTATTGATCTTTTAGGTTGGTGTAAAAAGTCTTGTGTTTACGCAAATCATAAGTTAACTTTTACCAATTAAGCAGGATAGTACAGGGTAGTTGTAATGCAAAATTTTAATAGTATTGTAACAAGCAGCTCTTGTGTTAAGTTTAGTAATTGACTGTGTTTGCAGTTATTTTATGAAGCCATTTGCTTGCTAATAAGTGGATTATTTTTTTTAGGTTTATGTTCTTTTCTTGGCCAAGCTTATGAAAAATGTGTGTATTGCCTGCTGAGATAAAAAATTGAAATTAATGATTAAGATGAATAAAGATAACCTGTTATTATTCTGTGGGATAGTTTTTTTCTTGGTTTTGGGTGTCTCAATTGAGGTGCAGGCCTTTGGTACGGTCTTGCTATTTCAGGCAGAAGAGGCAGAAACTTCTTTCTGGTTATGGCAGCTTTTTGGGCGCCTTCACCCACTTGCAGTTCACTTTCCTGTGAGTTTCTTGATATTAGCGGCCCTGCTTGAGTTGTTTACACTCAAAGACTTTAACCACAAGCTTAGACCAGGCATTACTGCCTTGGTATGGGCAGGAGCAGTTGGAGCAATCGTAGCTGTTGTCTTAGGTTTGCTTTTAGCAAACATAGAAGACTATGGTGGTAGCATGCTTGATATTCATCAGTGGACAGGAATAGGGACTGCCTTATTGAGTATTTTCTTACTTGTCTTGATGGGAAAAACCACTGGCAGTCAAAACGCCAAAGGAGTTAAAGTTTTTCGGGTTGCTCTTATTGTTACTGCCGTGGCAGTGTCTGTAGCAGGACATTTTGGTGCCTCTTTGACTCATGGAGAAGAGTACTTAACAGAGACCTTGCCATGGAATGAACCCGAATTTTCTACGGAGGACTTGGATATAGATCTTGTGGCTTTTGAATCCGAAGGAGAATTAAGTGAGCAAAAGCAAATTGAATTGGTTGGTAAGGTTAGGGCCGTTTTTGCCCATAATTGCTATAAGTGTCACAGCGATGCCAAGATAAAAGGTGAGTTGAGGCTAGATACGAAGGAGTTTGCTTTTGAAGGTGGAGAGTCCGGGCCGGTAATCATTCCGGGAAATGCTGGGAAAAGTGACCTGGTTCGTAGAATAAAACTTCCTAAAGACCATAAAGAAGCCATGCCTTCCAAAGGGAAAGTGCTCTCTGATGATGAGATTGCGTTAATTTCTTTCTGGATTGACAAGGGAGCTCCTTGGCCGGATGCTGCAGAAGATGTAAGTGTGTACAGAGTAGCAGAACTTGCACCCCGGAGACCAAATTTACCAGCTCCTAGAAAAGATCTGAATCAAGCTATTGACATTTGGGTAGATGAATATTTCGAAGAACAAGAAATTGATTGGAAAGCGCCTGTTGATGATAAAGTATTTTTAAGGAGAATATACCTTGACCTTTTAGGTCTTCAACCATCTACCGAAGAATATGATGCTTTTATAAAGGACAGCAGACCTGACAAAAGGGCCTTAAAAGTAAGAGAGCTTCTAGATAGAGATGACGATTATGCCACTCATTGGTTGACTTTTTGGAATGATGCTTTGAGAAATGATTATACTGGTACAGGTTATATCACCAAAGGTCGGTATGCCATTACGGATTGGTTGTACAGTTCCCTTCGGGACAATAAACCTTATGACCAATTTGTAAAGCAATTGTTGAATCCGGATGAAAAATCGAAAGGCTTTATAGAAGGCATACGATGGAGAGGGGACGTAAATGCCAGTCAGGTCACCGAAATGCAAGCAGCTCAAAATGTAGGACAGGTTATTTTAGGGCTTAATTTGAAATGCGCTTCTTGCCATGACAGTTTTGTAAGTGATTGGAAACTTGAAGAAGCCTATGCTTTTGCCAATATCTTTTCGGATTCCTCATTGGTCGTAAGCCGCTGTGATATTCCTACTGGAGAAAAGGCAGGGACTAAGATTTTGTGGGAAGAATTAGGTGAAATTGACAGCACTGCCAACAGGGCTGAAAAGTTAGAACAACTTGCCAATTACCTTGTTCAACCTGCCAACGGAAGGCTTTACCGTACTATTGTTAATAGAATATGGAAGCAATTAATGGGTAGAGGGCTGGTGGAACCTGCAGATGAAATGGACAATATCCCATGGAGTCAGGATCTATTGGATTGGCTGGCAACAGATTTTGAAGATGAAGGCTATGATCTCAAGGAATTGATATACAAGATTGCAATTTCTAAAGCTTACCAACAGCCGGCTGTAGCCGTAGAAAATCCATTGTTTCTTGCGGATGATGATTTTGTTTTTGAGGGTGCTGTGATACGTAGAATGACTGCCGAACAGTTTTCTGATGGAGTAAGTCAAAAAATCCACCCAATCTTTAGTGAGGAGCAAATGAAATATAACCCAAATGAATTGGCGGTATCTGAGCAATCTGATATTGGCTTTGTTCGGGCAGCACTGGTGGCCAATAATGGGCTTCTCAAGGCCCTTGGTAGGACAAACAGGGAGGTTGTTATGACGAGTAGAGACAGTCAGGCAAGTTTATTGCAAGCCCTGGAGTTAACGAATGGTGAACAGCTAAACAATACCCTCAAGGAAGGGGCTGTCAAATGGAAGGAAAAGTATGAAGCCGGTGATATTATTGTTCATGAAGTATACAGGCAATTACTGGGTAGAGACCCTCAGCAGAATGAATTTAATATAGCCATGGCAGTATTGGGAGAATCTCCAGAGCCTGAGGCAATTCAAGATTTATTTTGGGCTGTTTTGTTACTTCCTGAATTTCAATTAATTTACTGATCAAAAGCAAAAGCTATGAATTATAATTGGAGAAGAAGAGATTTCTTAAAGAAAACTAGCGCTGCTTCTATAGCAGCCATGGCTGCAGGAGCTCCAATTTCAGCCTTATTGAATGCTTGCTCCCCGAAAGAGCAATTAACAAGTACGGCAGATACCGTGATTTTACTGTATATGGCTGGAGGTATGGCCCATACAGAGACATTTGACCCTAAAAAATATACCCCATTTAGAAAGGGAATGGAATCCAAAGAGGTTTTAAGTACTTTTAAAGCAGTTCCTACTGTTTTGGATGGGATAAATTTTTCTGAAGGACTTGAAAACATTGGTCAGATAATGGACAAGGGAAGCCTGATCCGTTCTTATGTGGCGGCTGACCTGGGGCATATATTGCATACCCGCCATCAATATCATTGGCATACATGCTATGAGCCACCACAATCAGTAGCGGTGCCTCATATGGGTTCATGGATGGCCAAAGAATTGGGGCCTGTGAATCCTGTTATTCCTCCTTTTATAAATATTGGACAGCGTTTTACTGTAGGTGAAGGAGAAGAGTTGAAAGCTTTTCATAGTGCAGGATTTTTAGGCAGTGAATATGGGCCTTTCCTAATACCAGATCCAACTTCTGGTTTGGATAGTGTTCGACCACCTGTAGGGATGTCTACCAAGCGGTTTGAAGCAAGAAATCAACTTTACGAAAATTTAATAAAAGAAAGTGCCATGGGGGAATTTGGTAGTGACTACCAAAAAGAATCCTTAAAGCGATCCATGGAACAGGCTTATATGTTATTGAACTCTCCTGAGGCCAAAGCCTTTGACCTGAGCCTTGAACCCAAAGAGAAATACGATATTTACAATACCGGGAAATTTGGCTTAGGTTGTCTTATGGCCAAAAGACTGGTAGATCAGGGTGCTCGATTCATCAGTGTCACCTCAGAGTATGAGCCTTTCAAAGGTTGGGATACGCATGAAAATGGACATACTAGACTTACGGATATGAAAAAACAAATTGATGCTCCTATCGCTCAACTTATAAAAGATCTTGATGAAAGTGGTAGGTTGGACAGGACCATGGTGGTTTTGGCCAGTGAGTTTAGCAGGGATATGCTAACAGAAGGCAGGCCGGGAGCCAAAGTAAAAGATCAGGTAGAGGTTCCTGATATTATTGAAGACCTTAAAAATTACGGTATGCACAGGCATTTTACGGATGGCTGCTCAGTCTTGATGTTTGGGGGAGGAATTAAAAGAGGGCATGTGTATGGAAAAACTGCAGATGAGAGACCTTGTAAAAGTATAGAGAAGCCCATTAAGATAGCTGCCTTACACCAAACCATTTACCATGCCCTTGGAATGGATCCAGAAACGAATTATGAAATAGAAAAACGTCCTTTTTATACCACTCCTGATGGACATGGGGAGGCAGAAATGGATTTATTCGCTTAAATTAGAACCATGAAAGAAAACTTAAACCCAAGAAGGGAATTCCTTAAAAAGTCAGGTCTGACCGTACTCGCCGGTGCAGTTGTTCCCAATATAATTGTAAATAAAACTTACGCAATGGAAAAAGACAATTTACTAGGCCATGGTTCTCACCGTTATAAGGTCATAGAAGGCTGGGGCAATTTGGATCCAGTGAAAAATCCTGTAAATGATTGTCATGAAATGGTGGAAGATGCAAAAGGAAGATTGATCCTTTTGACGAATGAGACCAAGAACAATGTCATCATTTATGATAAATCCGGAAAGTTGCTGGAGACCTGGGGGTCTACCTATCCTGGCGCACATGGGCTTACTATCAGTGATGAAGGTGGGGAGGAGTTTTTATATATCTCAGACAATACCCGTAGTCAGGTGATCAAAACTGACCTTAAAGGTAGAGAGATTATGGTTATAGATTACCCAAGAGAAACGGGTAATTATGCCTATCCCAAGCAATTTGTCCCCACTGAGACGGCCATCAACCCTGCCAACGGTGATATTTACATTGTAGATGGATACGGTTTAAACTACGTGACCCAATACAATGCCAAAGGGGAGTTGATTCGTCAGTTTGGTGGCAAAGGAGAAACCAATGAAACCTTTAACTGCTGCCATGGTATTTTGGTAGACACAAGAGACAAAAGCAACCCTACTTTATTAATTACAGATAGGGGAAATATGCAATACAAGCGTTTTACCTTGGATGGAAAATACATTAAAACAATTCCTACACCAGGTTCATTTGTTTGTAGGCCTGTTTTGAGAGGAGACAATGTCTATGCTGCTGTCTACAGAAGTACCACGCAAGCCTATCCAAATTCCGGTTATATCACCATTTTGGACAAAAATGACCAGGTAGTCTCCACTCCAGGAGGTACTGCTCCGGAATATGTAAATGGAGAACTTCAGGAACAACGCAAAGACATGAGCTTCCAGGGATTTATGCATCCGCATGATGTCTGTGTAGACAGAGATGAGAACATTTACGTTCCACAATGGGCCTCCCAAAAAACCTATCCGGTTAAGTTGGAAAGGGTTTAACCCGAAATATGCAATAGACATTCTATTAGGTGCTGAAATCGCTTTAAAATCAGCCACTTCGTTGCTGTATTCAATTTCACCATAGCGGTGCTATGCTAAAATCTCCAAACAGCCTGATTTCCTTGCGATTGCAAAACTTTCCGTAAACACGGGACATGCTTCACCCCTAACTATTGTCAGGACGGAGAAATCCTATTACATAATCCGAGTTTAACAGAGGATTTTATAAAACGGACAAAAAAAGCCATCTTTTATTGAAGATGGCTTTTTTTGTGGCAATTGATTTTCATTTAAGCGGTATTACACCCCTCTTTTGGTTCCCACAGGAACATGTCCTTAAATTCTTGGCTCCTTTAATCGAAAAACATCTCCAAACAGGGTGAAATCTCAACCTAAAGCCCAATGGAGAACACATTAGGTTAGTATTGGTAGTAGGAGGAAGTATTTGGTTCTTATTGCTAGTGTTACTCTAGCATCTCGATTTCACAATTAAGCATTTCTATTTGCCGTTGGTTGGCTTCAATTATTTTTTGTTGTTCTTTGATGGCATTTACCAAAACGGCCATTAGATCCATGTATTTAAGTTTTAGATGTTGGTCGGATTTATCTATACTTACCAATTCAGGCATTATTGTTTGTACATCCTGAGCCATAAAACCCATACGCTTTTCTGCTGACTCATCAGATTTATAGGTGTAGATTTTTGCATCCAATTGCAGTGCTTCTGCCAGCCCATATTGAAGTAAAGAAATATTGTCTTTTAGCCTGTAATCTGAACCGGCCATTATACAATTGTCATCTTCTGAACAATCTCCATCAGCACAATCTATTTGTCCATCGGAATCATCATCAATACCATTATTACAGATTTCGACTTTAATATCTTTGTCATCATCGTCTAATGAGCAGGACAATATTCCTATACTTAAGATTAAAATAAGCGCAAATTGAATATTAGGTTTCATAATGGAAAGGTTTATAATGTTTTATATTATAATCAATTTAAAAAATATGTTGTAAGAAAAAATATTTCTGGTTTGATTTTTCAATAGCATGGCCTTAAACAAGCGATTTGGTGAATTAAATAGCAATAGACTTACAATGAGGGTATTATTGCTTCACCGCAATGGAAGCTGCAGGGCTGCATTGGTATTAAAATTTCCTGAAATTACTTTTCTAATTACTCAATGACGTACACTCCATCACCTGTGCCCATCCATATTTCGCCATTTGGGGCCTGAGAAATACTGAATACGCTTATGTCCTTAAAGGTTTCTTCATCGTAGGACCAGCTTTCATGCATATAGATTGCATATCCTGTATATCCGGCACACCATATTCTATCGAAACTGTCAACTAGAATTTTGCTAATTTGAAAAGATTTGTTGGCATTAATCTGCTTGCCAACCTTTTCATCAAAGGTAAAAAGTGGTGGCCTACCACTGGTATTGGAGCTTGAAAAGGAATAATCAATCCCGGCTACCAAGTCTCCACGGCTGTTTTCTTCCAGATTTGTGATGGAATATGGATTAAAGCCTAAATTATCCGTATTGTAGAGGCTCCATTCCCCCTCTTTTATTTTGGCTAGTTCCACATTGCCTACGCTGGTTTGGGAAGAAACCCATACTTCATCCTTGCGGGTTACCTTTATACCGCTTACCCAATGGGCGGTTAAAGGTGAATTGTCCGGAGTGTAGAAGGTGAGGCTTTCTTCATCCAGTCTACCTAATCCGCCGCTGTTAAATCCTCCCATGGCAAACCAAACCTGGTCTTTTGAATCGATGTCCAAATCCATAACAACACCTTCCATACCAGGGGTATTGCTGGGATCGTATCGGGTGAAATTTTCACCATCAAACTTTACGAGGCCATCTGTAGCAAGAAAGACTTGATTTTTGCTATCTACTTTTAATACTCGAATCATTTTTGTGATTTCGGGATATACTTTTATGTTTTGGCCATCAAATTTTAGTAATCCCTGATCTAATGTTCCCAGCCATGCATTGCCTGCCTTATCAAAATCAATAGTGGTAATGTGGTAGCCCTCCAGGATTTGCTTACTCTGTAGAGGATCCTCTGAAGACCAATTGCATGAGAATACAAGAGGTAAAATAACACACAGGTAGAAAAGGACTTTCATAATCTTTTTGTAGATCGCAATTCCATGTGGAATTGTTTATCAAATTAGTTATTTATGATTTTATTTACAAAATATTCTTGTAACTCGCATCAAAATTGAGATTAATGATTAAAAAGAAGATTGCGTTGGTCATGGGAGGCTATACTGGGGAGTCAGTAGTCTCTTTAAAGAGTGCTGCTGTAGTGGCGCAACACCTAGATGAGGACCGTTATGAGGTTTGGCCGGTCCATGTTTATCAAGACAGTTGTTATCATTTGGCTGCAAATGGAGATAAAATACCTGTAGACTTTAATGATTTCTCTATAAGCTTAGCTGGGGAAAAGATCAAATTTGATGGGGTGTTTAATATTATCCACGGATCTCCCGGGGAAGATGGTAAGCTTGTAGGGTATTTTGATATGTTGGGAATTCCATACACAACCTGTGATTCCCTTACTTCTTCTATTACCATGAATAAGGCTTATACCAAGAACATCATAGCGGATATTCCTGATTTGCATGTGGCCAAATCAGTGCAGCTATTTGAAAATTATAATGGGTTGGCTGAAGAGTTACTTGAAAAATTGAGCTTGCCGATTTTCGTCAAGCCCAATAATGGAGGTAGTAGTATAGGGATGAGCAAGGTGAAAAATGCCGAAGAGTTGGACTTGGCCTTAGACTTGGCCTTTAAGGAAGATGATCAGGTGATGGTGGAGGAATTTGTTAGTGGTAGGGAGTTTTCTATAGGGATTTATAAAGCCAAAGGGAAAATTACCGTTCTTCCTTCGACAGAGATCATCAGTTCAAAGGAATTTTTTGATTTTGAAGCCAAATACAAGCCTGGTGTTTCTGAAGAAATTACTCCAGGAAGAATGGATGAACGAGATGTAGAAAAGGTCAAAAAAATAGCCGAACAAGTTTACCGGAAATTGAATTGTAAGGGAGCGGTACGGATGGATTATTTTTTGGAAACAAAAACAGATGACTTCTATTTTATAGAGATCAATACTGTACCTGGGCAAACGGAAACTAGTCTTATCTCTCAGCAGGTAAAAGCAGTAGGAATGAACCTTAAGGATTTCTATACAGAGCTGATTGAAGAAATGTGGCATTAATTTAAATAGTTGAATGTGAAAAGTGAAGTCAGGATAAATAAGTTTCTAAGTGAAATTGGCTATTGTTCCAGAAGAGAAGCTGATAGGATGATTGCGGCCAATAGGGTGACCATTAATGATAAGGTACCTGAAATGGGTACTAAAATTGTTCCTGGAGATGTGGTGAAAGTGGATGGAGAAGTGGTCTCCGCACCAAAAGAAAAGCATGTCTACATTGCTTTCAATAAGCCCGTAGGTGTTATTTGTACCACAGACACAAAAGTAAAAGACAATATAGTAGACTACATCAATCACCCACAGCGGATTTTTCATATTGGCAGATTAGACAAGCCGAGTGAGGGACTTATTCTTTTGACTAGTGATGGGGACATTGTTAATAAAATATTGAGGGCGGGGAATGCGCATGAAAAAGAATACATAGTAAAAGTAAACCGACCCATAGAAGGAGATTTTATTGATAGGATGAGTAAAGGTGTGCCCATTTTAGACATTGTCACCCAAAAATGTTACGTCAAGCAACTGAAAAAGGACACTTTTAAGATCATCCTTACCCAAGGCCTCAATCGGCAGATAAGAAGGATGTGCGATTACCTTGGCTATAAAGTCGTTGCCCTCAAGCGGGTTAGAATCATGAATATTTCTCTAGACCTGCCCAAAGGTAGATGGAGGGACTTGTCTGCTGAAGAATTAGATGAAATTCAATATTTGGTAAAAGATTCTTCAAAGACTGCCCCAGATGCTGAATAAATAAGGGTTTTTACTTGAGTTTGCTGCTAAGAATTTTTGTCGTTAAGGATTTTCTAATTTCAGGCTATAAAATTATATCTAAAATTAATTTATGGCAATATAATAGCTGTAATATAAATTATAATGTAAAAATTGAATTGTTTTATTGCCAAAATTTTAATTTTATGATCTTTTTATTACCTTTGACATATCAAACAAAGACAAAAGGTCTTTGGTCAATAAAGACAGGTATTTTATTGATGATATATATTGTAGGATGATGAAACTGGCAGACATGCCCTCCTGTCTCGGGGGTGGGGAACACAGAATAAAGAAAATAGCGAGCTCGTATTTTTCCTAACTGCCCCGTGGAGGTTCGACTCCTTCTCCTACAGCAGGTTATTTTGGGTTT
>NZ_JBSXOH010000049.1:0-106006 GCF_056859355.1 Cyclobacterium sp. L-R | reverse complement strand
GTTGCTCCTCAGCAGAGCTTGCCTCCGCTTTATCGTGGTACTGTAAGTTAAATGAAACTTCTTAGAAATTAAAACACTTACTATATTTGAAAAACAAAAGTGTCAACCATTTTCAGGACGAGACAATCAGGCTGTTTGGATATTTTAGCATAGCACCGCTATGGTGAAATTGAAAATAGCAACGAAGTGGCTGATTTTAAAGCGATTTCAGCACGTAATAGTTTGTCTATTGCATATTTCGGGTTTAAGAAAAAGGATGATTTTTATCTTTTAGATTCAAGAACTTTTTAGGATCTTTGAATAAATAAAGTATCTTTGATTGGCAGGATATCACTTTATTTTTCAATGTCCCAATCAAGACTTAACAGTTCTATGCAGAAGTACATTTTGTTTTTATTTTTTGGTGTTTTCTTAGGCACTTTTTATGGTTGTGTCCCTAACCAAAAAATAATATACCTTCAAAACAAAGAGGGTTTAGAAAATCTTTCCGATGGAAAGGTGATCACCTATGAAATTCCGGATTATCGTTTGCAATACAACGATATAATCGACGTAAATATAAAAACTGTCGAAGACCTTTTACGGGATGGGTTCAATGTTTTGGGTGAGCAAACTACTCAAAATTCAATGGTTGGACAAGTTGCGCAGAGTGGAGGAGATATTTACTATATGAATGGCTACAATGTAGACAAGGAGGGATTTGTCAGACTCCCCATGATTGGAAAGGTGAGTGTAATTGACAAGACCATAGAAGAGGCCAGGCTAGTTATTGAAGAAAAGGTAAAGGCTTTTGTGAAAACAGAATTGTATGTGAAAGTGAAGCTTGGGGGCATCAGGTACAGTGCCTTGGGAGAATTCAGAAAACCTGGAAAATTTGTTGTTCTGCAGGATAGAATGACCATTTTTGAAGCCATTGCGCATGCAGGTGATCTTACTACTGTTGCCAAAAGAGACAATTTGATATTGATCAGACAAAATCCGGAAGGTACGGAGATTCATACCATTGATTTAACGGATAGAAAGATCGTCCAATCCCCATATTATTTTATTCAACCCAATGACCAACTTTATGCAGAACCAATGAAAGTAAGGGAATTGGGTTCCGGAGAAAATGCTACCCAGTCGCTTGCCTTGATTGTTTCCTCTATTTCTGCAGTAGCGCTTATCTTAAATATAGCCATTCGTTGACATGAGCCAAGCAAATTCTCTACCGCCGAATTTCATTCCTTTTCAGGTAAATAAAAAGGATGAGTTTGATATCAAAGGAATACTGTTCAAGTATTTCAGGCAATGGCCTTGGATTTTGTTAGGAATAATTGTTGGAATGTTGGTGGCTTATTATACCAACAAATCTACCAACCCTACCTATATCGTCAATTCTTCAATAGTAATTAAGGACGAAGAACAAAGTTTGGGAGCTGATATTTTTGGTCCTTCAGGTTTCAGGAATTTCCAAACCCGGTATAAATTAGAAAATGAATTAGGGATTTTAAAATCCCATGCATTGGCAGAAGAAACCCTTTCTCAACTGAATTTCAATACCATTTACTTAAAAGAGGAGCGGTGGAAAAACAGCCAACAGTATGGGGATGTTCCTATAGTAGTGAAAGCAGATTGGTCAAAGCCACAACTTACGGGTGGCTTGTTCAAAATGAGGGTGTTGGACGCTTCTAGTTTTGAGCTTTCTGTTGTGGAAAACACATTCAGCTTATTTAATCCTCTTGACCCTTTTTACAAAACTACAGTTGGTTCGGAAAATAAAACGCCTGAAGGTATTTATTCCTTCGGTGAAGCAATTACTGGTCAACATTTTAATTTCACGGTTTCAAATTTATTTGCCAGCAATGGTGACGAGGTATTGTTTTATTTTAAAGATACCCCTTCCTTAGCCACATCCTACATAGACTTACTTCAGGTCAACTCCTCAAGCAATTTTTCTTCAGTTGTAAATCTTTCTTTGGAGACTCCAGTAAGAAGGATGGGGCAGGATTACCTAAACACCTTGATGAATACCTATCTCAATCGTGAATTGAGAGAAAAAAATGAGGTAGCAAAGAGCACCATATTTTTTATTAATGAGCAGTTGAGAGGCATTTCTGATTCTCTTTCTTATTTTGAAGACGAACTGGAACAGTTTCGTACTGAAAACAAAGTGTTTAACCTAAGTGAGGAGGGCGCACAGATTTTCATGAAGCTTCAGGATCTGGAAAAACAACAATCAGAGATTGGTGTCAATCTTCAATATTATCAAACCTTAAAAACCTACATAGAAGAAGATAGGGTAGATGGCTTGATAGCCCCTTCTATTGCCGGTGAAGGAGATCCTTTATTGAATGCGTTAGTGGTTGGCTTGAGCGAGTTACA
This sequence comes from Cyclobacterium sp. L-R, assembly GCF_056859355.1. NCBI lineage: Bacteria > Pseudomonadati > Bacteroidota > Cytophagia > Cytophagales > Cyclobacteriaceae > Cyclobacterium > Cyclobacterium sp. L-R. Next base: position 103,642 of record NZ_JBSXOH010000049.1, on the reverse strand, counting down.
GGCTGAAAAAATCAGGTTATCAGCCAATTATTCGCTTGAAACACCTGTGATCAGGGAAGTAGAGAATAAGATTCAAAGTACCAAAGAAGCCATTGGAGAAAATGTCAGATCGGCCATAGGGAATTTGGAGAATTATCTGGCAGAATTGTCAAATAAAATTTCTATTGTTGAAAGTGAAGTTTTTAAATTGCCAGAAACTGAGAAAGTGATGCTTGGGTTGCAAAGGAAGTTTTCTATCAATGAAAACATCTATATCTACCTTTTGGAAAAAAAGGCAGAATCGGAAATTACCCTTGCTTCTAACAAGCCGAATAACAAAATTTTGGACAAAGCCATGGCTGCTTCGGCACCCATTGCACCCAAATCAATAATAAATCTAATAATAGGGTTACTTATTGGATTTTTTATTCCTATTCTTATCATCACGATTAGGGATTTTCTTTACCAAAAGGTAAAGAACCCAAAGGAACTGGAGAAGGCCTTGGTAGTACCTTTGGTTGGGATGATAGGTCGACACAAGGAGAAAGATTCGCTATCTGTATTAAATCACCTTAGGTCCACTGTATCTGAATCTTTTCGTAGTTTACGGGCAGATATTCCCTATCTAAGTAATAATAAGAACAAATTGACCTTGTTGTTCACCTCTACCATCTCTGGTGAAGGAAAAACCTTTATTTCTATTAATATGGCTTCGGTTTATTCATTAATGGGAAAAAAAACAATTTTGATCGGTCTGGATTTGAGAAAACCAAAGATTGCAGATGATTTTGGGTTGAAAAATGATCAAGGAATAAGTACCTGCTTAAGTAGAGGGGGGGCTTGGAAAGAAGTTGTTAAGCCATCAGGTTATGAGAACCTGGATGTAATATTGTCTGGTCCTATTCCTCCAAACCCCGCAGAATTACTGCTACAAGAAAATTTCAGTACATTAATCAAGGAAATTCAGGAAGCTTATGATGTAGTGATTTTAGATTGTCCTCCCGTAGGATTGGTTTCCGAAACCAAAGAATTAATGAAATATGCAGACATAAACTTTTTTGTTTTTCGCCAGAAATACTCTGCTTTGGCGAATATTCAATTTTGTAACGATTTGTCTACGAAAGGTGGCATTCATAAAATTTATGCAGTGCTTAATGATGTACATGGAACCCATGGATATGGTTACCAATACGGCTATTATACTTCAGATGTAAGTGCCTATGGTTACCATGATATACAGGACAAACCTTGGTGGAAAAAAATTGGTAGGCGATAGATGCACCTTATTTATTTTTCAATAATTTTATTGGGAGCTTAATGGTGTCGTATAAAAAATCAATTGGTGTAAATTTTTCCGGATATGCCATCGCTTGCTTTTTCTGGTAATGGTGTTGTAAATTTTTGATGTAATATTCGGGGTCAAAGTTACCATTATCACGATTTAGGTACCTGATATACATGCTTATTAATTCGAAACGACTGTCTCCCCAGGTACAGTTTTCCCAAATATTAAACACCATTTTATATACCCTGTTTTGATGGGTTTCCAGTCTTTCTTCAATTGGAGCAGGTAATGAAATGGATAGTAATGTTTTTAAATATTGAAATCCATCCAAAAGGACTTGTTGCAAACCATAGCTCCTTGCAGTGACCAGTATAGCTTCCCAATTTATTTGAGTACTGTAAGTTTTCATAAAAGCAGAAAGGTCTGCAAGATGGCGCAAACGCATCCATTGGTCTTTTCCACCATGGTGAATAACCATGAGCCAGAACAAGCTTTCTTTATCTACCTGGAGGACTCTTATTCCATAAAAATCCCTTAAGGTAGCTTTATGAAAAATCAAGGGATAGGGGAAATGGAAACTGTGAAAGTCACTTTTCACTCCCCATTGAAAGTCAAGTAATAAACTTTTATTATTTACAGGCAATTGGTAGAGGTAATTGAAGGAAAGCAATTTCTCAATATGTTGACCTATCTCAGTTTCTGGTTGGTCAGGATTTAAAATTTCGGAACCGAAGCCTTGATCCTTTAAAACATTCATACTAGGAAGCACATCTTTTTTTTGAACCAAAACATCAATGTCTCCCCTTTCTCTTAGTTGAGGATTCTCATAAATTTCAAATTGGTATTGGAGACCTTTATGTAATATGGCGGGTATGCCGGCAGTTTCGAATTGTTGGAGTAGTTTTTTTGTGTGGTAAATATCCTTTAGGTTTTTTAGTGCATTTTGTGTGACAAATATCTTTAGGTATTCCTTGTTTTTTATAGCCAATAAGGAAGTCTTCTTGTCATACTCAAAAAGCAATGGGCGAATGCGATGAAACTTGGCCAGCTTTAATACTTTCCGTTCATCAACAGCTATTTCAGTTTCTTTCCCATTTGCTTTCTTTCCCATATATGCTTTTATGGAAAAGAAAAGCACCTTCATTTCAGGGGAAAAGGGGTAGAGGGACGAAAGCTGTTGCAATATTTAAAAATAAAAATAAGTGGTAATAAGGAAAAAGACTACTTGATGACGATGGCATTTGCTTCAGCCATTTTTTTCAGAAATTCATTGACTGTTTTCTCACATTGTTCCTTTGAAACCTCGTATTCCGCTAATAAAGCTTCAGTTATTTCACCGATGGTCTTTGGGTTTTCTAAGAGCAGCCAAATGCTTTTACCCGTTTCATTTAATGTGGCATAAGAACCATTGCTTACATCCATCATGACAATGTCCCCCTCTATTTCGTTAAAAACATAAGAATCACTTCTGCTAATTTGCTTACTGGACATGAATAGTTATTTAAATTGAGTTTATAATTTACTGTTTTTTTGTCAAGGCCTTAATCAAACCCTTTATATATAGTAAATTTAGAGGATTGAGAATGGAAATTATAATTAAATTTTAAAATAAACGAAAAACATGACTGCATTTTTTGGTTTCACAGGGAAAGGCGATTTTTTAGAACAAATGGCTAGCCCGTTGAGACATTGGTCTGCAGACCGAGAGGGCAAGTTTACTAGCAAACAGCTATCTCTGGGTTGTCTGGAAATGTATACTATTCCTGAATCCGTTTTGGCTCCTCAGCCTTTTAGGCACGAAAATTTCATTATTGTAGGGGACTGTCGAATAGATAACCGTGAAGCATTAAGAAAAATATTAAAGCTGGAGCCAGACCAGGTTATGGCCGATTTGGAGTTTATCGTTCGGCTTTATGCGAAAAAAGGCAAGGATACCCCAAAACTATTGATAGGCGATTTTGCCTTTATCATTTGGGACAGTAAAAAGGAGGAGCTATTCGGGGCAAGAGATCAGTTGGGGATTAAGATATTTTATTATGCCATTCAGCAGGAGCAATTGGTGTTTGCTTCTGAAATAAAAGGAGTTTTAGCTTACCCAGGCATGTCCAAAGAATTCAACGAACTTGTTTTGGCAGCAACCTTTTCTTTAGATGGACCATCTTCATCCGAAGGAACACTTTATAATGCAATAGATGCCCAGCCTGCAGGGACCTGGATGCATTTTAAAGCAGGAACTTTAACCTTAAAAAAATACTGGACTTTAGGTGATCATAACATCACAATTCCTGAAACCCATGAAGAAAGGTTGAGAAAATTCAAAGACTTGTTTTTTTTATCTGTTAAAGACAGGATGAGAACCAATAAGCGGCTTGGTCTTGAGCTCAGTGGAGGCTTGGATTCTACAGGTATTGGGGCTGCGATTGTTAATTATTTGGGCAAAGGAGGTGATCTGTCCTGTTTTAGTTTTGGCAAAGCCCTTCAGCCTACCCAGGAAATAGATAAATTTGATGAAGGGGATCTAATGCACGAGTTTTGTAAAGAAAACGGCCTTCTTTCTAAGTGGCGAAAATTCGATGAGCGGGATTTTACGGAGAAGGATCATTTAAATTTAATGACGAAAGTACAGGATGAGGTAGATATGAATTTTTTACCCACCCTTACCGCTGCCTTTTTAAAACAAGCCAAAAAAGAAAAAATTGGAGTTATGTTTTCAGGCTGGGGTGGAGACATGGCAGCCACCCTCACTTTAGGTGGCTTTTATAGGCCATTGGCAATAAAAAAAAGATATTGGGCGCTGTGGAAAGACATTAGAAGAAAGCATGATGTTCCCATGGCTTTTATTAAATGGCTTTACTTTTCAATCAAATTTTTGCAAGGGGACTCAGTTCTTAAAACGTATAAAGAAAAAAGCAAAAAAAAGTATGCTTCTAGCCCTTTGAAAAGAAAAATAATAGAAAAGCACCAACTTCTGGACAGGGAGCCTTCCATATACAAAGTGAAATCTACGATAGAGATAAGCGATTACCTAAGCACTTATCTTACTGAGGTTGGAATCAATAAACGCATAGTAGACCATGGCTTGGTTGGTCGTCATTTCGGGGTGGATTACAGGTTTCCTATGATGGACCTCAGGCTATTGGAATACATATATGCGCTACCAATCGATACGATAACCTACCAAGGTAAGAGCAGGTATCTATTTACAGAAATCATCCGGCCTTATATTCCCAATGGAGTTATTGACAAAAGAAAGAGTAAGGTGCCATCAGTCCCTTTTACCAAGGCATTTCAAAGGGATGCTTTAGATGAAATAATTGCCTTTGTTCAAGCTAATTTTGATGAATTAGAGAATATGACCTATTTGGATAGCGATAAAGCTCTAAGCATCTTAAAAAAACCTGACCCAGGAAATTTTGGGACATTATCAAAGTTGATGTTTTATATTATCAAAAAAAAATCGAATGTTTAAGACGTGGAATTAGCTTCACCGAAAACAAAACGAAAGGTTGTTTTCCAAATAAATAAGACTCTCTTCATGTGAAAGCGCATTAGCCACGACTTTTTCATTGAAAGTTATAATTTTTTCTGCTGCACTGATTTGAGGTTGGTTGTCCACTATATGTTCCCACCCGAATCCACTTCCAAGCATGACCAAGTCGAAAGAAAAAGTGCCAAATATAGTATTCTTTAATTGTTGATTTAAAACATTGTTTTCATTAAAAAATACAGGGCCATTTTTTTTATAGTAATTCAAATAATCCTGAATGCCTGACAAATCTGTATGTTCCCTAACCATTTTCCAAAAGGGAGTGTCTTTTTTTTCATTGTACTTAAAGTGAAGGGCTATAAACCATTTAATATAGTCCCAGGATCTATTAATTTTAGAATTATATCTGGCTTGTGCTGCTTCAAGGGTTTTTTCATTTTTCAGGTATTTTTCAAACTTTTCCAGCTGAAGGATAATCATATGCAGACCTGTAGATTCCAGAGGCTCAACAAAAGCGAAAGCATTGCCTATGGCTATGGTATTGCCTGACCAACTTTTTTCGTATCGCCCCGATTTGAAACGGATTACTTTTTCATCATTTATCTCTGGACAATATTTTCTCAATTCACTTCTGGCTTCCTCTGCTGAGCAAAATTTATCAGAATAAACATAGCCCAAATGATTTTCTCTTTGTGTAGGGGTTTCCCAAAGCCAACCGTGATTCAGGGTTGAGGCTGTGGTATAGGGTTTAATTCCATTTGTATGGCTAGCTTTACCTAAGATGGCTGAGTTAGTCATTAAGCTATCTCCATAGTCCACCCAGTTGGATTTTAAGGCTTTGCCCAATAAATAGCTGGAAAATCCTGTACAATCAAAATACATGTCGAATTTCAACTCTTTCTGTTGATCCGTTTGTAAATACTCTATATCGCTGTTATTTTTTTTAAGGAATGTTTTTTCAATTTTAGCATCTATATGATTTATTTTGGCAAGTTGAATTTTTTCTTTAAGGTATTTAACAAGTAGCTCGTTATCAATATGATAAGCCATGCCACTTTTGACTTTTATGGGTAGGACCTCTCCATTTCTGCTGATAAAAGGAGCTTTATCGGCCGCCATCATTCGGGTAGTAAGTGAAGTGTAATCCAAGCTTTGCTTGTATCTTAAAGAAGCAATAGTATCCATTCTTCCAAAAGGATTTAAGTAATGCTTGTCCTCTTTTCTTCCCCAATTAAATTTTACACCTAATTTTAAGGTTGGTTTGGTGGCGTTGAAAAATTCGTGAACTGAAAATCCCAAGATGCTGTGAATAAATTTCAGAAGTAGAGGAGTACTCGCTTCCCCAACACCTATTATTGGGATTTTTGAGCTCTCTATAACTGTGATATTTTTATCGCCAAATTTTTTTTTTAGATACAGTGCTGTAAAATAGCCTGCAGTACCTCCTCCAATTACCCCAATATCTCTTACATCTTTAAAATCTTGCATTATTTTTGGTTGTTATTTAAAATAAAAATTTGAGTTTATGGATTTATTATTTAAATTTAACAAGAATTAATTTTTAAACTAATAAAAAAATGGCTTCAACAACTAACAGCAATCAAAAAGATAAAAAAGAATGGGTTAATCCTGAGTTTTTAACAGAAAATATTCAGGAAACCAATAGCGGTGTATGGTCTTCTGGTTCTATGGAAGATGGCTGGTATGGCTCCTAAATATTTGTTTTTTAGTAGATTGGTAATAGCTTTTTTAATAATTTCAATTGTGTGAATTTATTATTGTATCCAATTGTTGTTAACCTTCTAGTACAGCTGTAAAAAATGCTCAGGTGGTTGATGGCTTTCAGAGTGGAATACCTTTTTTCCTGCTTTGATCGAGTAGATTGAATTACCATAGGGAATTGGAACCGTTAGGATTGGAGTAGAGGTTACTTGGTATAGCTCTTTAATTTATATGTTGTATTTTAAAAATCGTCTGTTTTTAATTGTTCAAAATCTTTTTTATAAAAACGACTGATTAAAGACCTTAACTCATCATCATAATAAGCCATATAGGGGAGATGATTGGAAGAATTGATTTTTTCTGGGGATTTAAAAGGTAAATTTAGCCTACAAAAGATACTTCTAAGGTCTTCATCCATGTTTTTAGTTTGGCCAATAAAATCAACCATCAATTTGCCTTTTTCATCCATAATATAATCACATTGAGGCCTGAAGAAAAGACTGGTTTGATTTGATTCTCTCTGAATCAATAATTTCATATATGCCCTGCATTTGGTTACATTGGTATATTCTTTGGATAGTAATGGGTGTTTAAAAAAGCAAGCAGAAACAAACCTTTCATAAGGGTTACGCATAAAAGCAAATTTTAGATAGCTGGTCCATATTTCCGGACTTAAGTGAGGTTTGATCTCAAGTGCAGTGATATGCCCATTTTTGCGCTTCTTAAAATCCCCCGTTTGTAATTTTGAATGGTGAAAAAGTGCTACCTGTTCTTCGTCTCCAACTTCCAGAAAAGGTCTTAGGGCAAAACGAACAGCATGAGTACCTGTCTTAGGTATGGCAAAAGAAATAAATTTATGGCTATGGCTTATGATCATGGGATTTTAAATTTTAAATTTGAACATGCGCTATGTTCTGGTTACTGTATGTTCTCCTGAGTTTTTTTTAGGTACAAAAGTGCTTATACAATCCTTTTTAAAAGAGAATTCATGGTATGAGGGAGAAATAATTGTTATTAATGACGGACTAACAAGTTATCAAAAAAATGAATTGGAAGAAAGATTCAATGTTTCATTTGTTGAGATCGGTGCGGGTTTGAATGATAAAATCACCCATTTAATTAAGGTATTTCCTCATTTTCATCATTTTAAATCTAGGTTTTATTCGTTAGAATGTTTTTCTTTTCAAAATTACGACAAAATTTTATTTTGCGACAGTGATTTACTTTGTACAGGTGACATTAGGAGGCTTTATGAGAATGAGGAAAATTTCTCTGCAGCCTGGGATTATCGTAAAATCATGGGTTATGTTCGGCACCAAGATTCCTTTATGTTCTCAAAACCTGAATTCGTTCCAGAAAAGTTTAAAGAATTTTTCATTTCAGGACTCTTCAATACAGGGGTAATGGCCATTGGAGCCACCTTGGTTAAACAAAATGCCTATCAACGAATATTGTATGAATTAATTCCAGAAACCTATGAGAAGATAAAAACAGGGCATACGGATACAGTGGTTTTAAATAAATTGTTCTTGGATCAGGTGACATGGTTGGATCAAAATTACAATGCCTATTGGCCTATAACTTCAAATATGGCAACGGTTGAAGGTTTTATTCATTTTATTGGGAAACAAAAACCTTGGTCTGCAAATATAGACCATAAGAATAAATGGGTTCGTAAATGGTGGGAGTATGCCAATGAATAAGCCTAAAGTATTTTGTGTTGGTTTTCACAAGACGGGAACTACGTCAATCGGGAAAGCTCTGGAAGCATTGGGGCTAAAGAATGTTCATGGTGCTGGTTTGATTAGGAGTGCCGTTGGAGATAGACGGATGATGGAAATGCTTTTTAGAGAAGATTATGAATTGTTTTTTAAATTGGCTGAAAGTTATGATTCATTTAATGACAACCCATGGTTTAAAATTTACAAAACCCTCGACCAGCACTTTCCGAATAGTAAATTTATACTGACCTTGAGGGAGGAAAAAGAATGGTACGAAAGTGCGGTTAGGTATTTTGGAAAGTCAAGTTCAGCCATGAGGCTTTGGCTCTATGGCAAAGGAAACCCGCATGAAAACAGAGAAAGGTTTGTGAATGTTTACAGGAAACACAATCTTGAAGTACAAGATTATTTTACACATCGACCTTCTGATTTATTGGTGTTACCCCTTAATGAATTGAACAAAATGAATAAAATTACCAGTTTTTTGGGTTTGCCCGAAAACGGAATTGTATTCCCACATTACAATAAAAGTCATGATCATTAGCCATAAACACCGGTTTATTTTTATAAAAACAAATAAAACAGCAGGAACGTCTTTTGAAATAGCCTTATTTTCTATTTGCGGTCCAAAAGATATTTTGACACCTATTTCACCAAAAGACGAAAGGGTAAGGGCCTTTTTGGGTTATTGTGGTCCTCAAAATTACCAAAATAAAGATGTATTATTTCGTGCGCACACTTCCGCATCCTCTATTAAGAAGAATATAGCGCCTGAAATCTGGGAAACCTATTTTAAATTTTGCTTTGAGAGAAATCCATGGGACAAGGTAATTTCCCACTACTATTGGAGAGGAGGAGAGATAAAATACAAAGGATTGGATACGTATCTTGAAGCGGGGGAATTGGGGAAAATCAAAGCCTTTTCTTAATATGCTTATGGCGATAAAATATTGGTAGATAAGATTTATAAATTTGAACAATTGAATCAGGCCGTTATAGCCCTTAAGCAACGTTTGGAATTGCCAGAATCGTTTCGTTTACCTGATTATAAAGCCAAATCAGGTTTTAGAAAATACCAGGCAGATTACAGGACTTTTTACACTAAACAACAACAAGAATTAATTGGAAAAACATTCAAGCGAGAAATCAATTTAATGGGATATCAATTTTAATGTATTTAGTTCAAGCCAAATCATTTTGAGGAATCTTATTAATCGCGCCGTCTAAATATTCAAAAATAAAATGAATTCTGGCTGTTATTCCGGTGTTTTTTACGCCATGCAATCCTGAATTGTCTACTTCTACCGCTGTTCCTTTGGTGAAATTATAGGAAACACCACGAATGGTAAAAGCCACATCTGGATTGGTGATAATTGGAACATGGATTTTATGAGGGATCCAGCCTCTGGTATTTCCGTCTATATGCTCTGGAATAATGGTTCCGGGTTGCATTTTGGCAAACATTACCCTGGGGAAATAGCCTGATTTGTAACCAAAGGGCTTAACAGCTTGTTTCATGATGGGGAGTAAGATACTTCGGTATTTCTCCCATAAAGGCAAGTCAAAATAGTCTACTGGATCACTTTTTTTATTGCTCCAACGGAAATTAATATGGTTCACCTGGGCCAAAGAATATTTCTTGTTGGGATTGATGGCTGCGTCGGTATCCCATTGTTGCATTAGTTCAGGAAGGAGCTGTAACAAAGGTAAAACATCCACTTCTCCAAGCACCCTTACTGAATTTGTCTTATTGCTGTTTTTTTCCATATGAACCTAAAAATTAATGAAGATAAAATTAAACTAAAAATGACTATTTTTGAGAAATTCAATGGTTTTTTTAGATATAAATTACGTTGCAAGAAACTAAAATATAAATAATTTACCGTGAAATTATACGATTTCAAATTAATATTTTTGGCCTTTACTTACAGTGCTTTTATTAGGTTTCTGATGTGCTTCGTCAAATTTAACCAGTATGAAAAGCTGTTAGGTACAAGAAATCATAAATCACCAATAGTCCAACCTAGGCCGGATGAGTTAGTGCATATTGATCGAATTCAAAAGATTATTTACAGCGTCAATAAATACACTCCCTGGGAAGGTAAATGCATGGTCAAGGCTCTTTCTGCAAAGTGGCTGTTGGCAAGTAAGGGAATAAAAAGTACGTTGTATTTTGGTATATCGCCCGATAGAAATCCAAACAAGCCACCCAAACTCCTCGCACATGCCTGGTTAAAAGTAGGAGATGAATTTATATCAGGGAGAAAAGGGCACCGCAGGTATAAAGTGGTTAATTTTTATAGTTGAACCCTTTGTGATAATTACCTAAATGATTTTCCTAAACATTTAAAACCTTTGTTGTTGATAGAGGTTTTGAAAAATACCTTGCTCACTGGCCAATTGGCTGAAATTACCCTCTTGAGCTATTTTTCCTTCATCTACAACATATATGTGATCGCATTCTTTTAAATTATACAAACGATGGGTGATCAATAAAATAACCTTATCGGCCGCAACACGTCTAAGTTGTTCGAAGATGTGGTTTTCTGAAAGGGCATCTAATGCGCTGGTAGGTTCATCTAAAACCACAATGGATGCATTCCGGTAAAAGGCCCTTGCAATGGCGAGTTTTTGCCATTGACCCCCACTCAGTTCCTGCCCTTCAAAGAAAATTCTACCCATTTTTGTTTCAATTCCATTTTTCAGTTGGTCTATAAAAGTATCCGCATTGGCATCAAAGATGGATGTAACCAACCGATCTGTATTGATCGTGGTCTCATCATCTCCTATGGAAATAATTTCTTTTATGGATAGAAAGTATTTTTGAAAGTCCTGAAAAAGAAAGACTGTGTTCTTTCTATAATCTGTAGGGTTTATTTCCTGGAGTTTATGGTTGCCTATAATAATATCGCCTTCCTGAGCATTGTATAAACCAGCAATTAGTTTCACCAGCGTTGATTTACCTGAACCATTGGCTCCCACCAAACCTATCATTTTACCCATAGGTAGCGTCATATTTATGTTATTGAGTACCTCTGGAAAATTTTTTCCATAAGAAAAACTCAGGTTTTTGATCTTAATACTGAAATCTTTGTCTGGGAAAGGGGTACTAGAAGGTTTTTCTAATGTTTCAGCAAGCTCAAAAAATTTAAAAAGGTCTCTGAGAAAAATTCTTTGGTGAAATAAATTGACCAGGGCGAGAAGAAAACCCTTTAGGTTGGATTGAATTCTTTGAAGTCCCTGTATATAGACTACCAATAAACTAATGGCAATGGTTTCCAGAAATGCTTGTTGGACCACTCCAAATAAAACTATAAAAAGAGCGATAACCTCAAGACTTTCTGCCAGCAGGCTGTAGCGAAGCAATTTTTGCTGAAGTGCTTCTTTCTTGGTGAATATATGCTTTCTTATTTTGCTAAATCGTTTGATAAAAGACTGCCCAAAGTTTAAGGTTCTTAATTCCTTGGCATGTGTTGTAGAAGTCAGTATCTGATGATAATAGGCTGCCTGACGTTCCATTGGAACCAATTTCTTCTCCAAACGATGCAAGACATAGCCATTGTACCATTTCACAATGGCTAAAGGTAAAACCACCAATAAAATAATCCATGCGTAAGTGGTGATAAGTGTAAAAAAATAAGCCATTAAGAACAGCAAGCTAAGAACATTGGTGAACAAGACTTGAAAATGTTGTAAGATTAAGGGCAATTTATACAAAGCTTGCTTCTGGGCAAGGTGAACATTGTCATGGTACTTGTCATCCTCAAAATAAGAAAAGGGTATGGCAATCGATTTTTCCAGCATCAAGCCTATGGTGTGGTCGGTAATTTTCTGCTGTTGAATTTGTCCGAGATAGGAAAGCAATTGTTGAATAAGGTTAACCAATAGTTGCCCCAGTCCTAAAGCAATCAACCAGAACATTACCTGCTCAAAATCCCTGTCCAACGACATGATTTCATCAAAAAGGGATTTAGTGGCATATAAGATCCCCACAGGTAAGATGGCTACCAATATTTGAAAGAAAAATTGTAAAAGTGTATTATTAGGGCTTACCCTAAAAGTAAGTTGTAAGGCCTTGTAAAAATCCTTGCCAAACGATAAAAACCATGCTTTACCTGAACACCATTTGTTTTTAAATTTTACCAATCGTTTAAATTTTATAATAAGTTATACACTAAAAAACAAATTCATTGTATATCACAGATAGCCCAATCTAGCCATCATTTTTTTGTTTTTATTAATAATTTCATTCACCAAATGGGGAGGTATCTCCTTTAGTCCTCGTCCAGTTTCTCCCTTATTGAAAAAAACTTTATTACTTGAAGGCTTCTCGAAAAAGCCAAACTTTTCTTCTTGTTGTTTTAAATTTTCAAAAGAGCAAGCAGTAATGGCTTTCTCTATTTTTGCTGTATTATATGGGATACCTAAAGTTTTCAATGCAAAAGGAAAAGTTTCGTAAGGTTTATTTTTCATGTCTTCATATTTCACCAGATGGACAGGGATTTTCTTTTGATTAAGCCATCCTTCTACATGTTGGGTCCAGGAGCCCATAAACTGGTAAATTTCATGAGAGGAGTTGTTTTTTTTGGATAAATATCCTTTTTCATTGTTTATAAACTGCCTTGCGATCTTTTCATAAGATACAGCTTTATGGTTGGCAAAAGAAAGGGCCACATCAAGTGGATTTCTTACAATATAAATGATATGTCGGCTAGAAACTTCAGGAATGATAGGGTTTTGACTTTCAAAGGAAGAGTTAAAGGCATCGTGAATTTTAACAAATAGGGGTTCTTTCAGAGATTTATTCAATTCACTATACGCGAGCTTTCGTAACGGCTGTATTTCATCTATGTGAAGATCATCCAAGCAGGTGTCTAAATATAGTTCGGGCAATCGTTTATTCGAATACCAAAGTTTCCCATGGTTCAAATTGCAGAGGTTCACTTGTCCATCATTGAAAAAAGCACTCAAAAATGCCCTAAACCATGTATTTCCTGATTTCGGGTAGGAGGCTAACCATATGATATTTGGTTCAGCCATTTTTTGAAATGATTTGCTTATCGATAGCCTCGGCAAAATCTTTAAAGCTTGTCATTTCTCTAGGTCTTGAAGCCAGCCAGAAAGAGGTGTTTTTTGCTAAATAAGTAAGGTCCTTGAATTTTAAATTATTCTTTCCCATTCCGCTAAGCCATTGTTTTCGGTAAAAGTTATCATTTAAATACCCAAAACCTTCTTTGCCATTAAGATCGGTAATTTCAATTTTTTCCTCTCCAATTTTTAAGAAAACAAGGCCTGCAATTTCTCTGGGGCTAGGATCAAATGTGTCATGAAACAGAACACCGTATTTTTCTACGGCAGGGCGTATCTGGTAAATGCTTTCTTGGTCAAAAACAGTTTGCGCTTCAAGGGTGTTTTGCCATATACGGATCATGGGGTAGGAGGGAGTGACCATGTTTTTATTGGCCGTATTATGAAACATTACTATGTCATCAGAGAAGAGGGGGTAGCCAAGCTGATGCAGCATTAAGGCAGTAGTGGATTTTCCCACTCTGGAAGGGGCCACAAAAAGCCAAACTTTACCGTTTTTATCGATTATACCGGAGGCATGGATGAGTAGTTTGTTTCTTTGAAAAAGAGCTGCGGCCAGTGCATTGGAATAGAAAAAAACCAAGACGGAATCCATGTTATCAGTCAGTGGCTGAATAATTATTTCATTGCCGTTTTTAACAAAATATTTCCCAACTTTTGGCATCTCATATAAAAATTCATCGGCATTGAATCTACACATTGCCCGGGTAGTGGTTATTGACTGGGAGAATAAACCATCCGTTTTACCAATCTTTACAACAATAGTGTCGTTTTCAGTTCCATTATCCACTAAAGGTTGGAAGGCGGGTAGCACAATCTCCGACCTTATGGGGATACCAAAAACGGTGTATAAATAACTCATAGGGTAAATATTGAGCAATTTTTTGGCAAAGCAAAACCTATTTTTCTCTGTATTTGATATCAAATAATTTGCAATACGGTATGTATAACAAAAAATGCAATTCGAAATAATTAAAATGCTTTTAAAATTATAAACAAATTTTGTTTTTATTTTTAGTAAAAATGAAGTTAATATTGGGGTCGAAAGTCTTCATTTATAATTAAATTGATGTGTTTTTAAATGGTTTGAAATAAAACAAAAAACTGGATGAATTATAATGAAGTTATGGGACTGATGTGGCGAAGCTATGTTCCTTATAACGTGTGTTTTAGGGTTTGAGCCAGACAATTAAAAGGGCAGTTATTTGGAATAGCCTAGAAGTTTTTGGAAACCAAATTCTGGGAATATCCTTAACTGTAATATTGGCCCGATTACTTTCTCCTGAAGATTTTGGTTTAATTGGAATGGTTTCAGTGATTACAATGGTTTCTTCGGTTGTAATAGATGGAGGAATCGCTGCCACCGTCATTCAAAAACCAGAATTGACCAAACGCGGATTGTCTACCTTATTTTTTCTGAATATGGCCTTAGGCACTTTTGTGATTTTTGTTGTATATATAATTGCTGGCCCAGTTGCCTTGTTTTTTGATGAACCACGCCTTGTATTATTGTTGCAGGTGCTGTCTTTAGGCTATTTTCTGGGAAGTTTGCAAGTGGTACAATATGGTTTGCTTGCAAGGAAAATGGCATTTAAAACCATAGGGAAAATTAGAATTACCTCCCAAGCCATTGCCGGAGTTGTTGCTGTTATTATGGCATTTTCTGGCTTCGGAGTGTGGGCCTTGGTTTTCCAAAGCCTCATTTCTGTGACTTTGGGAACCATTTTGTTCTGGAGATTTGGAAAATGGAAGCCAGTTTTATCGTTCGAATGGTTAGTAGTTAGGGAAGCCTTTGGTTTCAGTGGATTTTTAATGCTTTCATCCCTAATCAACCAAATGGCGGATAATTTTTATTTTGTTTTGATAGGCAGGTATTTTCCAACACAGCAATTGGGGTATTATTTTCAAGCGAATAGGATACAGCGGATTCCGGCACTTAAAATAAATCAAATTGTTCAACAATCCACCTTTCCTGAATTCTCTAGGCTTGCCTCAGACAAGACAGGTTACATCGCATTTTTTTATAAAAGCCTTCAAAATGCTTTGTTTTTCAATATGCTTGTGATGGGCTTGTTACTGGTTAATGCAGAACACCTTGTACTTTGGTTATTGACAGATAAATGGGCAGCAGCAGTTCCCTTTATCCAATGGCTCAGTTTGGCATCTTTTTTTTTGCCTGTGATGGCCTTGTGCAAAAATTACCTTCTCGGGGTTGGTAATGCTAAAATGCAGTTTAAAATAGTATTAGCCAATGTATTTCTTTTGATTATAGTAGCATTTATCACCATTCCCTACGGCTTGATGCCTTTAATTTATGGACAAATTATTGTTGCCCTTGCGACTGCAGGCATTTATTTACTGACCATCCAGTTTAATTATAAGGAAAGCATGGGCGACGTATGGCAATTGATAGCAAAATATACATTGGCCACCATAGTAAGTGCAATGCTGGTGTTTTACCTTCCAGTTCTATGGGACCTTCACCATAGCATTTCTATAATCCTTTCTACCTTTATTTTCACCACTGTCTATATTGTTTTATTAATACTATTAAAAGTCAATAATGAGTACTTACAAAAAATTAAAAATCTTTTTAAAATAGCATGATAGTAGTAGTGACCACCATTGCATCACCAACAAAATCGATGATAGGTCTTTCCGATTCCTTACAGAACGGGAATAGAATAATTGTCATTGGAGATAAAAAAGGTCCAAATGCATTTGATTTAAGAAATGCGGATTTTTATTCTTTGAATAAACAGCAAACCCTAAATTATTCCTTGGCAAAAATACTGCCTGTTGGCCATTATTCAAGAAAAAACCTGGGCTATCTTCTGGCCATGAGTCAGGGTGAAAAATGCATTTATGAAACGGATGATGACAACCAGCCAAACAATCTATGGAAAAAAAGATCTCTGGAAGTTAAGGCTTTGCAAGCCAAGAATGATTCCTGGGTAAATGTATATGCTCATTTTTCAGATGAAAAAATTTGGCCTCGGGGATTTTTACTGGACAGGATCAATTGCGAAAAATCACTGCCCTCAGTAGGAGAGCAATTGATTGATTTACAGGCACCAATTCAACAAGGATTGGCAGATAATTCACCAGATGTAGATGCCATTTGGAGGTTGGTAGCAGACAGACCCTTTTATTTTCAAAATAAACCAAGTATAGCATTGGCTAAAGGTGCATGGTGTCCCTTCAATACGCAATCTACTTGGTGGTGGGAAGCAGCTTTCCCTTTACTTTATTTACCCAGTTTCTGTTCTTTTAGAATGACTGATATCTGGAAAAGTTTTATAGCTCAGCGCTGTTTATGGGAAATGGGACATTCTTTGGTTTTTCATGCTCCTGAAGTTGTACAGGACAGAAACGAACATGATTTAATGCGAGATTTTGAAGCCGAAATTTCAGGATACCTGCAAAACAAGAAATTAACAGGAATCTTGGAAGAGTTGCCTTTATTATCTGGAACCGATAATGTCCTCGATAATATGATCACCTGCTATGAGGCATTGGTAAAAGCGGACATTTTCCCTTTAGATGAGCTAGGCTTGGTTTATGCCTGGGCAAATGATTTAAAAGAAATACAAAAAACCAAATGAAGAAAGTCTTAATAACAGGTATCACTGGAATGATTGGCAAGCATCTGTCCAAGTTACTGCAAGCGGAAGGCTATGCCGTAGCGGGATTATCCAGGGCCACTTCCGCTTCGCGTTATGAATCTACACCCAATGGATTTAAATTTTATCAGGGTGATATTTTGGACAATAAATTTCTTAAAACAGTGTGGACGGATTGGAAACCCGATATCGTTTATCACCTTGCTGCGCAATCTTACAATGGGGAGAGCTGGAAAGCAGAGGACACCACCTATTTATTTAATATCCAAGGTACAAGAAACGTTTTAGAAGCTTGTTTGGCATACAGCCCGGAAGCACGCGTGCTGCCTGCCTGTTCAAGCGCTTCTTATGGATTTGTTCCAGAAAATCAGCAGCCTATACAGGAAGATAGCACTCCCCTGAGGCCCATCAGTCCCTACGGAGTTACCAAAGCCAGTATGGAAATGATGGCCAGGCAATTTTATTTCAACTATAAACTGGATGTCATTCTGCCACGCCTTTTTATACATGTTGGCCCTGATCATCCACCAGTCACAGCCCTACAAAATTTTGCCAGGCAATTGGCAGGTATTAAATTAGGGATCCAGGACCCGCTACTAAAAGTAGGTAACCTGAGTTCTTCCAGAGATTTTGTAGATGTACGGGACGGCGCCAGAGCATTGGTAACATTGGCCCAAATTGGAAAAAGTGGCGAAACTTATAATATTTGTACAGGCAAAGCCTGGACCATGCAGGCGTCCTTAGACAAGATTATCAACATTAGTGGTTTAAAGGTCAATGTAGAGACCGATCCTAATTTATTTCGACCTTCAGACGAAAAAGTGCTTTTGGGTGACCCCACAAAAATAATGGGATTGGGTTGGAAACCTGAAATTACTTTTGAAGAGACTTTGCTTGATATTTACACCAATTGGTTAAAAAGGTTAGAAAAATAGGCTATGAGCAAATTACCTTTTTCATTGGTCACCACTTGTAGAAATGAAATAAAGTCACTTCCCAGGTGGAAGGAAAATATTTTGTCTCAGGATAGATTTCCTGATGAAATTGTAATTGTGGATGCTTTTTCCAATGATGGTACCTACGAATTCCTTTTGGAATGGCAAAAGGTAGAGTCCAGAATAAAACTTATTCAAGCAAAAGGAAATGCAGCAAAAGGCAGAAACATGGCCATTAGAAAAGCATCCTATAATATAGTGTTGTCTACAGATATGGGGGTGCGGTTATCTGACAATTGGTGCAGTTCCCTAATTACTCCATTCGAAGAAAATGCGTCCATTGAAGTAGTGGCTGGTAGTACCTGTATTGACAAAGAAACGCTCAATGGGCCAGTTGGCAGGGCCGAATTTTACATAGAAAATGGAGGGATTGCCAAGCTTGAGGAAGGTTTTGTTGTAGGAAATAGGTCAGTAGCCTATAGGAAAATTGTCTGGGAAAAACTTGAAGGATTGCCCGAGGATTTGACCTTTTATGCCGACGATTCGGTATTTGGAAGACAGGTAGTAGAGGGTAAATTTAAAATGGCATTTGCTCCTGCTGCCATGACCTATTGGGCAAGGCCTGAAAAATTAACTGACTTTTGGAAAGAGCAATTTAATTATGGAAAAGGAGAGGGTGAGGCCAACATTAAAAAGCCTTATTTTTTCAGGTTGTATGAGAATGGAAAACTCTTCTGGCCAATGGCAGTTATAGGCAATGCACTTTGGAATACCTACAAGCAAGCCAACTTTAAAGCATTGGGTAGGGCCATAAGGGTATTCGACATTTCAGCCATGCTTGTCCTTCCTGTATTGGCTTTCGGAAATGGTTTTTATAGAATTAGAGGTTATAAGATAGGCCACGAACATGGACAAAAAAACTGCATCGCATGTCGAAATCGATTGCAATTGGAATGGTAGTTCCTATTGTTCTTCACTCATTATTACAATTCTTTTATTGAATTTAATCTGAAAGTTTCTATTATAATTCCCGTTTTCAATGGCGCCGTACTGATAAAAAGGTGCCTGGAAGCTGTTTTTTCTCAAAAATTACCGAAAGGCACAGCGCTGGACGTTATTGTCATAGATGATGGTTCTACTGACGAGACGGTATCACTACTCCATAATTTTAGGCATCAAATAAAAATCTTAACGCAGACGCGTAAAGGACCAGCTGCTGCGAGAAATCTTGGTATACATCATGCTTCTGGGGATTTCTTGGCGTTTTTAGATGCAGATGATTATTGGTATCCTGATTTCATTTTGGAGACTACTGATTTTTTGATAAAACATCCCACAGCCATAGCAGTATCCGTAGGGCAGCTTCACAAATTCGCCTCCAATGAGGGGACTATACTACCAGCATTCCTTAGAAGTAAAGAGGCATTCAATACGGATGGATGGATGTTGAATGATTTTTTTCCTTTTTGGGCAAATCACAATCATATATGTACGGGTTCTGCTCTTATCAGGATGGAAGTGATCCATAAGGCTGGTGGCCAATTAGAGGACATGCGGATTAGCGAGGACCTGGAATATTGGGCCTATTTGTCCACCTTTGGTACCTGGGGCTTTTTACCCAAGGTTTTATTTGTCAGCGATGGGGATAAAGTGACTAGAAAAATTGGCTGGTGGAAAAAAAAGCAAGAGCGTTGGCATAAAGCCCCTGATCTTGATACCTGGGAAAAACGCTTGTTGACAAGGTTAGAAAAACCTTTGTCTGAAAATTATCTTCTATGCAGGGCCAGGGTGGGTAAGAGTTTAGGTTATGCAGCCTTACTATCGGGTCGGTTGGAAACGGGCAGGTCTATTATTTTATCCTGTAAAAATCATCTTCCAAATGATAAGTTATCAATACTACTGAAATACGGTTCCAATAATAAACTTCAATGGTGGATTTTGTCTAAGGTTTTAATATACAGAGAGAAAAACAGAAAAATTTGAATGCTGTTGCAGAAAATAGGGTGAGTACAAAGATTAGTCTATTGGATTTTTTCTTTATTGGCGGCCTCCCAGGTGGAGTTTTTCTTTTTAGAAATTTATTGTATGTGTTGGTACTGCGTCAAAGAGAGGCTGGAGAAATGGCTACAGTGGATGCTTCTGCAGGTGTGCAGGCTGTATTTTTAGTGGTTGTGTTGCTCGTAGGGGTTTATTATTTTATTCATCATGAACTGATCCGATATTTTATAGGCAACTCTGCTTTCAAGTGGTTTTTTCTTTTTTATGGTTTGGGCTTAATAAGTGCCATTTGGAGTGTAGACCCCATACTTACGCTCTATCGGGCTACAGAGGCCATTGCCTATGCCTTACTAATATTTGCTGCAGTCTATACCATTTATTGTAAAGTTGGTGCTGAAGGCTTGCTGCGGTGGTTGTTATGGTATTCTATTTATGCAATAGTTTTGGGAGCACTGGGGAGACTTAAATTGTTAGGCTTTGGGGCTTTTGGCTTAGGGACTTTTCTTGAACAGCAAATGACGTCAACCCCATTTTTCTTTATGGCTTTACTTTTCCCATTATCTCTTTGGATAAGAGTACCCATTTTAACCATATCCATCTTAAGCTTTTCAAATACAGCTTATTTAGGGATTTTATTGGGGACATTTGCGCTCAAAGAAGGTAGTAAATACTTGAAAGCTATTTTTTTCTTTGGAGGCATATCTTTATTGGTTATACTACTTTATTTTGGTGCAGGTGATGTACTAAAAAATACTGTTTTTTATGGTAAAAAAGGGGTGGGATTAGAATACACGTCTGGAAGAGATAAGATTGCAGCACTTTCCTGGGAAGAATCCATGAAGCAACCACTAATAGGGTATGGATTTGTAGCCGGTGAGATTTCTGTAATTTCTGAAACGAGGGGATCGGGTGTTATAGGTGCTCACAATGGTTTTCTTTCTGCACTTTTGGGAATGGGGATTCCGGGGGCATTGCTTTTAGCTGTTTTTTTAGTGAAAATTTGGTTTACTTCTAAGTCGGAGGTATTCCCTCCACTTATCCGGTCAGCATTATATGGCTCTTTTTTAATGATCTTGGTGCATACTATGGGTAATCCTGGAATTGGCTCCCGTGTCTATGGAGCCTGGATTCCTTCTGTTTTGATTTTTACTGTAATATCAGTATTATACAGCCACTTTAAACAACTTACATTATATGCGAATTACCTGGATAACCCGGAGTTTTCTGGATTACAGGATACCACTGTACCAAGAGCTAGATAACTTATCAGGGGGCCAGTTAACGGTTATTTACTTCAAGGACGTAGTTCCAGAACGCTGCAGGAAGAAGTTGGATAATGTACTAGTTGACAGGGCTATAGCTTTGAGTGGGGAGTGGAGGTTGACAGGTAAAAAAAAGCAACCCCTGTCTGATGTAAAAAAGCAATCCATCAGGATACCATTTCAGCCAGGGCTTGTTCGAGCGATTAAAGAGAGTAAACCGGATGTGATGATTAGTGATGGATTTTTTCAATGGACTTATGCTCCTTTATGGCTTAGAATGATCCATAAAATCCCTCATATTATGTGTTATGAAGGAACTGTTCATACAGAAAAGAATGCTGGGAAAATAAAAACCATCTACAGGAAATTAGCAAAAAATGCCATAGATGAAATCGTCTGTAACGGCAGCTTGAGTAGAGCCTATTTGAATAAATTAGGCGTTTCAAATTCCCATATTACAGATGGAAACATGATAGCCGATTTAAGCGCAAATAGTCTTGAAGAAGTTTCAGGTTTGCCATTAGATAAACCAACAAAAAAATCAAATTTGGGCCTGAACCAATATGTATATGTATATCTGGGACGATTGGTACCCATTAAAGGCATCCAAGAAATGATTAATGCTTGGATTCCAACCATGGGATTGGTTAAAGAGGCAAGTTTGTTAATACTTGGGGATGGGCCTGAACGACCAATAGTAGATAAAATCATTGAGCGATCCTCCTGCAAGAATATCGTATTTACAGGTGAATTGGATTATTCGGTTGTACCTGATTTTCTTTCATTGGGCGATATTTTTTTAATGCCAACCCTACAGGACAATTGGTCTCTCGTGATTCCAGAAGCAATGTCTTTAGGCTTGCCTATCCTATGTTCGAATTACAATGGTTGTTGGCCTGAATTAGTTAAAAAGGAAAATGGTTGGGTGTTTGATCCTCTCGATAGTGAGAGTTTCAAATTGACCTTGTTGTCTTCATGGGAAAAAAAAGACAGTTGGCAGGAAATGGGAAAAGTATCAGAAGCAATAATTGCTACCTATACACCTTCCTCAGTAGCCAATAATATTATATCATTAAGCAAAAAAATCACCTATAACCGTGCAAAATAAATTTGGATCAGGAATATACCTGAGGAAATATGATTTTTTTAAACCTGGAGCAAGGAAGGGGTTTGAGGAAGTTATAGCTTTTCAAAATTTATCGAAAGAAGAACAGGAATACCTTAGTTGGAAAAAGGTGGAAGCATTACTTGAACATGCTTATAAAAATGTGCCTTGGTACAGTCGCAATTTTAAAAAGATCGGTCTATCCCCAAAGGACATTAGCCAACCCCAATACTTTAATCAGGTGCCTGTGATTACTAGGGAGGACCTAAAAGGTAATTTTAATGAATTTATTTCTGACACCCATAGAGGAAGGAAAATTAAAATAATCACCACTGGAGGCAGCACGGGAGTTCCGCTAAAGATTGGCGTAAATCCCAAAGCCGTAAGAGAAATGCAAAAATGGCAAATGTTTTCCTGGTGGGGCTTAAGTCCTGAAGTAGATATGGCATCAATTTACAGAGAAATCCCCATTGGAATTCTAACAAAGTTGGTTCTTAAATTTATCAATTGGCCGAGAAAGGTGACCTCATTAAATGCTACTAACTTATCCGAAAATAGCATAAAGGCTTTTTTAAAGGAGTTTGAAAAGAACAAACCTGAGGTTTTACATGGATATTTGGGGGCACTGGATTCGTTAGCTGATTATATTTTAGACCGTCAGATCAGTCTGCCTTCTCCTAAAGTGATCTGGTCTACAGCAGCTCCACTTGCCAAGGTTCAGCAAAGAAAGATTCAAAAGGCTTTTGGAGCGCCTGTTTGTGATCAGTATGGCTGTAGTGAAATGTATTTTATCGCTGCATCATGTCCGGAAAACAATGGCCTTCATCAATTTTCTGATGCGATTAAATTAGAGGTTTTGGATGGGAAGGGTTCTCAGGTATCTATTGGGGATAGGGGGAAAATCACACTCACCAATCTCAATGAATTTGCTTTTCCGCTAATAAGGTATGAGAACGGTGATCAGGGGAGATGGTTGAAAAGCAGTTGTAATTGTGGGATAAACCTACCACTAATGGACCAAGTAAAGGGCCGAAAGAGTGACAATTTTAATCTGCCCGACGGTTCAGTAATTTCTGGTGAATATTTGACCACCCTTTTTGATGATTATCCAGATGCTGTGAAGAGGTTTCAAGTAGTTCAAAACAAAGACCTATCCATTGATTTAAATGTTTCTACGAATGGACAACAGGACAAAGTGTTAAGGCAGGTAAAACAAGGCCTGGAGGAAAAGGTTAAGTATCAGGTAGCGGTGGTGTTAGTAGTTACCGATGAGATTCAATCATTTGGTGGTAAGCTTAGATACGTTATTAAGAATTAGCCGTGAATAAAACACACAAAAAGGCAAGTGATCTTTTAAGAATCCCTTTTTTTAGGGGCAGGAAGGCACTGAACAGGTGGAGGTATATGGCCTTTAGAATCCCTTTTTTAGAACGAAAAATCCTCCAACTAAAAAAAAAGAAAGGGGAGTTTCTTGAGGTTGATAGACATCGTTTTTTGGATACGGTACCTCCGGTAAAACTACAGCATAAATTACCTAAAGATTTCAGGGTGGGGTTGGTCAAGGATTTGGACAATTACAATGGAGAAATTCAAAAGGTTGCCCATTGGTATAAATATGAAAGGTTTTTAATTCAAAACAATATTGCCTATGATTTTTTCTCGGTCCATAGTAGCAATTGGGTCGACTGGGCACAAAAATTCAATTTAATAGTATTTAGGCCAGACATATCCCCTTGGGCTTTACACGAAGCGAGGTCAAAAATTTTCTTTATTGAGGAATATTTAAAAATACAATGCTTTCCTTCTTACAAAGAAATTTGGTCCTACGAAGATAAAATTAATCTGCAATACCTCTATGCTTTTCATAAAGTCGAACATGTTCCCACCTTTATTTCTCATGATCAGGCGGAAACACTTGAATTCCTGAAACAAACGGATTTCCCATTGGTTTCTAAAATAATTAATGGATCAGCATCTAAAGGAGTACATCTGATTAAGAATAAAAAAAAGGCAGTAAAATTCGTAAAGAAAGTATTTGCTGAAGGTCTCTCTACTTATTGGCCAGGATTTAATCAAAAAAACTATGTGTATTTTCAACCACTTATAAAGCACAAAGGGTATGATCTAAGGATTATCATTGTAGGAGACAAGGCATTTGGATACTACAAGCTGCTACCCAAAAATGATTTCAGGGCTTCCGGAAGTATGCACATTCAAAAGACTACTTTACCAGCTGAAGCGGTTGAAATAGCTTTGGATATTAAAAATAAATTTAACCATACCTTTTTGGCAGTAGATTTTTTGGAGGACAGTACAAATGACAAGTTTTTGGTAATAGAAACATCTGTCTTTGTAGACATCTATACCTCCTCACAATCTATAGTAAATGGACTGCCAGGTTATTATAAAATATCAACGGCTCCTTTTAAAATGGAATTTTGTCAGGGAGAGGTATGGTTACAAGAACTTATTCTAGAAGAATTATTAAAGGGAAAACCATAAGAAACACTTCTAATTTTTAAAATCTCCTAAAAAGCTTCCTCGCTCATCTTTTTTACTTAAATGTTTTATATAACTTGAAAATATTATTCATTCATAATGATTATTTTGAACCTTCTGGAGAAGAGCATGCTGTAGAAGGACTTGCCGCACTTCTGGAAGCCAAAGGACATCAAATCATTTGGTACAGGAGGGGATCTAGGGAAATGGACAAGATGAAATTTGGCAAATTAAGAGCCGGTATTTTAAGTTTATACAATCCAAAAGCAGTAAAAGATATAGATTCAATTATCCGTAAGGAGCGTCCGGATGTCGTTCAAGTTCAAAATGTTTATCCCTTTATTTCCCCTCGAATTTTGAAGATGGTAAAAAAGCACAAATTACCTTTGGTAATGCGATGCCCAAATTACAGGTTGTGGTGCCCTACTGGATTGTTCTTGGATCGATCGGGTCAAATTTGTGAAAAATGTACTGGTCCTACCGGAGAACTTTCATGTATAAAAAAGAATTGCACAGGATCAAATTTAAAGAGCACCGCTTATGCCCTTAGGAATTTCGTTGCCAGGAAGTCAGGTGTTTTTTCTAAATATGTTGATACTTTTATTGTTCAATCTGAATTTCAACGTGAAAAATTTGCCTCCCTTGGGATTCCAAAGGAAAGAACAGTAATTGTTCCAGGGTTGACCCCGCCAATGTTACCAAGTAATCTCAAGTTTGAAGCCAAGTATTATACTTTTATAGGAAGAGTAAGCAAGGAGAAAGGAGTGGATCATATATTCAGAGCGGCATCAACTCTTCCGAATTTAACCTTTGCAATTGCTGGAAGGATCGGGGATAGGTTTGATATTTCAAATGCACCACCCAATGTGATTTTTAAGGGGTTTCTATCAGGGCTTGAATTGGATGATCTTTACAGAGAATCCAAAGCCATTTTAGTCCCAAGTCGCTGGTATGAAGGTTTTCCAAATGTAATTACTAAAGCCATGTACCATGGTAAGCCGGTGATAACCTCCAATATGGGTTGTTTTAATGATATAGTATCCCATGGGGAAACAGGACTGATGTTCGATATTAATAACAATTCTGGGTTAAAAGAGGCCATTTTACAGATAGAAAATGACCCTGTAGGTGCTTCAAGAATGGGAGAAGCAGGTAGAATAGTTTCCGTAAAAAAATATGGAAATGATCGTATTTATAGTAAATTAATCGAGATTTATAGCTAAATTATATTACTAATTTTTTACGAAATTTATTCATTTATATAGTAAGCCTAAATGTTTGATAGGTTCTGCGGTAACTTAGGTGATTTGTTGAAAATCATTGTTTTTTATGATTTGTAACTGAATATACAGGATAATACAAAGATTATTTTGAAAAATTAATTTTGGAGAGAGTTCAATGCGGAGAAAATTAACTATTGAATATTTTGGAATTAATAACAGCTAATTCAAGAATATTATGCTTTTAAAATTTTTAAATTATCAACTGACCACCCAACTTCCGACGGAAATTGGTGGAAGAAAAAAAGTACTCGCCAATACCTTAAATCCACATTCCTTTTGTATTGCCAGGGAAGACAAGGATTTTCAAAATGCCTTAAAAGCATCAGCAATTTTGTTGCCCGATGGGATTGGTATTGTTTATGCCACAAGATTGCTCTATGGAAAGAAAATCAAAAAGATTTCAGGTTATGACTTACACTTACACTACTTAGGCCTGTTGAATAATCAAGCAGGGAAAGTCTTTTATTTGGGCTCTTCCGAATTTGTTTTGAACGAAATCAAGAAAAAACTAGCTGTGAATTTTCCTGATATAGTGTGCGCTTTTTATAGCCCTCCGTTTTGTGCTAGTTTTACAAGTGAAGAAGATCAGTTGATGGTAACTACCATCAATGAATTTAAACCTGATATTTTATTTGTTGGAATGACCGCGCCAAAGCAAGAAAAATGGGTTTTGAAAAACAAGGATAATCTGGAGGTCTCCACCATTGCTGCCATTGGTGCAGTCTTTGACTTTTATGCTGGCACTGTAATCAGACCCAATACCTTTTGGATTAACTTTGGTTTTGAATGGTTAATTCGTTTAATCAAGGAGCCTAAAAGACTGTGGAGAAGAACCCTGATATCAACACCAAAATTTGTTGTTTTAATCATGGCGCACAAAATTAAAGCTATCTTTGGATTCCCCAACAAAAAGGAGAAATTGATAACAAAACCTGAGACAAATTCAAAGTTAAAGATCCATGGGTGATTTTAAGAAAGCTTCTGCTCTAGCCTTAGTACTTATTGCTGTTCTAACACAATTTATTTCATCTTCTTCAGTAGCATTGCCTCTAGGAAAAATAGAGAAGTCATTAAAAGGAAAAGTGATATGCATAGACCCTGGACATGGGGGGACCGCAGAGACTGATTCCTATCGAGTAGGGCCGACAGGGGAAAGGGAAGAGTGGATCAATTTAAGGGTAGGAACTTTACTTGGGGAAATGCTTGAGCAATCAGGGGCTAAAGTGATTTATACTAGAACCACAGATACTTTTATCCCCTTGGCCGAAAGGAGTAAAATTGCCGTTGAGAATAAGGTGGATTTGTTTATTTCTATACACCACAATGCCACAGCGGATCCAAAGGTGAATTTTCCAATTATCTATTTTCATGGTAGTGCAGAGGAAAACAAAGCAAGTGTTGATTTTGGGGAAAAGGTAGCGAAAAAATTAGTAAAGCACCTTTTTAAAGGAAAAGGGCCATACAGTTTGGTTTCCGATTTCACCATTTTCTCTAGCTCAGGGGCTAGTGTTTTAAGAGGAACCTATGGAATTCCAGGTATAATCGGGGAAGCAACTTTTTTCACCTCCCCTAAAGAGGAAATGAGGTTGAGACTTCCTGACTACAATAAAAAAGAGGCACTTGCCTATTTTGAAGCCATAGCTTTATTTTTTAATACAGCTGAGGTACTTCCGATAGCTGAAAAAAATGATCCTTCTAAGATTGAGCCTTTTGAAGTTTTTCAGGAAGCAGACAGAATGAAACCAGAGGCCAAACAGTGGAAAGCCAATTTTTCAAAGGGGAAGAAGCTGTTTAGGAAAGGTGGGGAACAACGATTGGAGAAGGCCTTTGAATTGT
Organism: Cyclobacterium sp. L-R; assembly: GCF_056859355.1. Lineage (NCBI taxonomy): Bacteria > Pseudomonadati > Bacteroidota > Cytophagia > Cytophagales > Cyclobacteriaceae > Cyclobacterium > Cyclobacterium sp. L-R. Next base: position 75,819 of record NZ_JBSXOH010000049.1, on the reverse strand, counting down.
TAACCCTTTCAGCCAGGTCATTTCCAGATTCATATGTGGCTAAGGAATGCCATGAATTAAGAGTTCTAATACTCAGTAAGCAAGGGGAAACGGATGCTGCAGAAATGGAGAAAAAAAGAGTCCGCTTCTTTTATCCTTGACTTCAGTAAGAAAGGATTAAAATAATCCAAAAGCGGAAGCCCCCAAACTCTTCCTATTCCCGAAGCGCTAGCCAAGGGATTGTGTTTCAGCTAAGCGGGTTTGATGAGTCATAATGAGATCTTCAAACCCGAAATAAAAACCATTAAATTCTTGTTGTTAATTCTTTTTGCAACTGAAAGATCACATTTTTCAATCCAGTATTTACCTCCGCGATTTTAGAAGATAAGTTTTCCACTTGACTTTCCATTTCAGCCAAATGTTCTACTTCTCTAATAACAGGCATAAGGCTAGTAATTTTGATATTGTCTATACTTGGCTTTATCTGATGTGCCAGGTTGCGGATAATGGAGAAATTTTTTTGTTCGAGGGCTTCGTTAAATCCTGTGATTGTATTTTCAGATTGCTCAATAAAAAGCCGGATCATTTCACTAATAAATTCATTACTACCACCACTTATTTCTTCTAGATTTATTAAATTATATAATTTTCCCTGGCTATCTTCCATTATTCCTTAGTATAAAATTTATTTGTAAATATACAATTTGCTTCGATATAAACGAATAATCGAATTCTTAGTTTTTTTACTGCATCACAAAAAAATAGGCTTAAATTGCGCCGTATTAAACAAAATCAGGATTTAATTATTTTTATTCATGTCAGATTTGAATCATTATTCCAAGATTGCCACTGAGTTAGGCGTTCGCGAAAAGCAAGTAATCAGTACGGTCAATTTACTGGACGAGGGAGGGACTGTTCCTTTTATTTCCAGGTATAGAAAAGAAGTCACCGGGAGCTTGGATGAGGTACAGGTAGCTGCTGTAAGGGATAGGTTACAACAGTTAAGGGATTTGGACAAGCGAAAGGAAGCGATAATAAAATCCATTGAGGAACAAGGAAAGTTAACAGATGAGCTGGCTGGTAAAATTAAGCGAGCAGAAACAATGTCTGTTTTAGAGGATATTTATCTTCCTTATAAACCAAAAAGAAGAACGAAAGGGACCATTGCAAAGGAAAAAGGTTTGGAGCCATTGGCCCAACTGATTTTTGAACAAAATTCCCTTGATTTAATTAAGGTTGCGGAAGAATACATTGATGCTGAGAAGGAGGTAACCTCTACAGAAGATGCATTAAATGGTGCCCGTGATATAATGGCCGAATGGATCAATGAAGATGCCGAAATAAGGAAAAAATTAAGAGAGCTATTCATTGAGGAAGGTGAGTTTGTATCAAAAGTCATCCCTGGAAAGGAAGAGGAAGCCATCAAATACAAAGATTATTTTGATTGGAGAGAACCTGTTAAAACTGCTCCTTCTCACCGTATATTGGCCATGAGGAGAGGGGAAAAAGAACTTTTCCTGATGTTGGATACAGGTCCGGATGATCTGAGTGCACTCAAAATTATTGAGAAGGCAGTAGTGAAAGAAAATAACACCTGTTCTGAACAGGTTAAGTTAGCCGCTAAGGACGGGTATAAAAGGCTACTGAAACCTTCTATGGAAACAGAGGTAAGGTTGTATGCCAAGAAAAAAGCGGACGAAGAAGCCATAAAGGTATTTACAGAAAACCTGAGACAGTTGTTATTGACCTCACCGCTTGGTGAAAAATCAGTATTGGCAATAGATCCAGGGTTTAGGACGGGTTGTAAGGTGGTATGCCTGGGGCCTCAGGGGCAATTCCTTCAGAATGAAACCATCTACCCAAATGAACCCCAAAAGAAAACCATGGAATCAGCTGCCTTGGTGAAGTATATGGTGGAGAAACACTCAATTGAGGCCATTGCCATCGGTAATGGTACTGCGAGTAGAGAAACTGAAGCATTCGTAAAAAACATAGGTCTACCCAAGGAAATTTTGATAGTGATGGTCAATGAAAGTGGTGCTTCTATCTATTCTGCATCTGATGTAGCGAGAGAAGAATTCCCTGATTTTGACCTTACCGTTAGGGGCGCTGTTTCTATTGGAAGAAGGTTAATGGATCCTTTGGCAGAGTTGGTGAAAATTGATGCCAAGTCAATTGGGGTAGGTCAATACCAACATGATGTGGATCAGTCTGCATTAAAAAATTCTCTGGATGATACTGTTATGAGTTGTGTGAATGGAGTGGGTGTTGAGGTAAATACTGCTTCCAAGCAATTGCTTACTTATGTGTCAGGCCTTGGTCCATCATTGGCTCAAAACATAGTAGCCTATAGAAATGAAAATGGACCTTTCAAAAGTAGAGAAGAAATTAAGAAGGTTCCAAGATTAGGTGAAAAAGCCTATGAGCAGGCGGCAGGATTTTTAAGGATTAGAAATGGAGCCAATCCTCTTGATAGTAGTGCTGTACACCCTGAGCGCTATGCACTGATTAATAGAATGGCCAAAGACATGGGCGTTTCTGTTGATGAGTTGGTCAAAACTGAAGAGCTTATTCAGAAAATACCTTTGAAGGACTACGTCAGTGAACAAGTTGGTTTACCTACACTCAAAGATATTCTGGAGGAGCTAGGCAAACCCGGAAGAGATCCTAGAGAGAAATTTGAGGTTTTTCAGTTTGAAGATGGCATCAACGAGATGAAAGACCTAAAAGTAGGAATGAAGTTGCCAGGAATAGTAACCAATATAACCCAATTCGGAGCATTTGTAGATATAGGAGTACATCAGGATGGGCTTGTTCATTTGAGCCAAATGGCCGATAGGTTTATCAAAGACCCCAAAGAAGTGGTGGCGGTTAATCAGAAAGTGATGGCCACAGTGATGGAAGTAGACCTGCCTAGAAAACGAATAGGATTAAGTCTCAAGTCTGATCCTTTCGCAGCCAATACTTCCTCTTCCAGAAATGAAAAACCTCGCCGTAGGCAACAAGGAGGTCAAAAAGAAGTCAAGGAAAGTATGGAAGACAAACTTGCGATGTTAAAGAAGAAATTTGGTAATTAAAATCTTCATATACATCTAAACAATCTAAATAATCATCAAGCCTGTGGGATATTTCTCACAGGTTTTTTTATGTTTATTTAACCCGGATTATGTAATAGAATGTCTATTGCATATTTCGGGTTTAACCCTAGTTTGTATACCTTAATTAAGTGCTCATTATTAAGCTAGCCCATGTCATTACTGCTAAAGACTTATTTTGGTCAGTTTAGGAGCAGATTTTTTTCAGGGTATTCCATAAGTAGTTTGATTAGGCTTTCAAATAGAAGGCATCCGCATTGAAATTTGAAAAATAATTCAATTTTTGCAGCTTTGGAATAGGTTAATTAAAATAACATTTCTATTTTTATAATGTTAATTAAATAAACATATTAAAAAATGAGAGACCTACACAACATAAGCTTTACGACGAAAAAATTGGTTTCTGGCAACCTGCAGGTGAAATTTCAAATTCAAAATGCTTCAAGGCCTAGTTATGGATACCTTTTGGTCAATCAGGCTTTTTCTGATGAAGAGATCATGGAGGAAATAAAGTTAAGACTAAACTTGCGCGAACAATCCAAAATGGATTTGCTTAGGTTCACTTTTAAGAACCAATGGAAAGATGACCACCAATTTTACTTGTATTCTGCATGAGTTTCTTGGCCAATAACCTTAAGGTTTTACGTAAAAAATCAGGACTTACGCAAACTCAGTTGGCAGAGAAGCTTGGGGTGCAAAGGACCATGATATCTGCTTATGAAGATGGTAGGTCTGAGCCAAGGCTTTCAACAATTCTAATTTTGACCCGCATTTTTGATGTGTCAATAGATGAGTTGACAAGTTGGGACATTGGTAAAAAAGGGCGTCAATTTCTTCAAAAGGAAAAATTAAAAGTACTTACAGTTACCTTGGATCAAAATGATCAAGAGCGTATCAGTATGGTGGGTAAGAAAGCATCCGCAGGTTATCTAAACGGTTATGCTGATCCTGAATTCATGGAGAACTTACCTAATTTTGGACTTCCAAACCTTACAGGAAGCCATACTTACAGGGCTTTTGAAATAAGCGGAGACAGTATGTTGCCATTGATGCCTGGGACAATTGTAGTTGGGGCTTATACTGAAAGTCCAGGGGAAATTAAAAACGGTAAAACCTATGTTTTAGTAACCAAGAATGATGGTATTGTCTACAAAAGGGTTTTCAACTATATAACTGAGAGAGGTAAATTGTTTGTAGTCTCAGACAATCAAAATTACAAGCCTTACGATATTCCCATACAAGAGGTGATGGAAATTTGGGAAGCCAAAGCTTTTATAAGTACACATTTTCCTGACCCAAAGCCTGAGGCTCCCGTTTCATTAGAAGAAATAGGCAAGATGATTTTAGAAATCAAATCGGATATTAGAAAAATCTCTAGCCATTAATACCAAACTTTTAAATTAGGGCATCGAAAGACTGTATGATTTTTTTCTTCGCATCAAAAGATGGATCAAGGTTGATGATGCCATTTTCAAAGTTGTGCCAGAACCCATCCCCGCAGTCCAGGTATTTTCCATTTTTCACTGGCATATCTTCCTTTGCCAATGAATAATCATAATCAGGGATGAATATCAGAGAGGCAAGTTCTCTGCCTCTTTCCCAGTTCATTTCCTTTTCTTTGCCATTTACAGTTAGGACAACTTTTCGGATGGAAAACTTATAAACTAACTCTACAACTGTTTTTTTGTCCTTCTTTATTTCCAAGTACCTGATTTGCATCGGAGCCTCTCTGTTGCTGATTTCGTAAATGGCCTGAATAAAATCTTGGCAGGTAAAATACCAATCTTCTTGGTTTAATGGGATGTCACGAATCATTTTTCCATGTACATCTTTTGCAAGCAATTTGATGCCGCCCTTTTCACCAAGGGTTTTTAAATTAGACCATTTTGAAGCCGAATAAAGCTTTTTGAAGATGGACTCCCACAGCTTTGGTATTTCTCCTTTGTAATTGTAATCATCAGCCATAGTAAAACCCTCGTCTATTATTTCATCTGGACTAAGATTTTCCCTGTCTGTATACTGTATATCAAATTGAGTATTCACAAAGTTTTTGCTAAAGGAGAGTTTTAGCTTAAAAATATGGCTAAATGGAGGAGGGAGTTCCCCTGTGATAAAATCAATTTCCAATCGTACAATATCGTCTGATTTTAAATGCATATTTTTATTTTTTAAGAGCGGAGACAAAATTAATGCTTAATACTAAAAATAAGGGATAAAATTGAGAATTTCATCTTGCTATTTTTTTTAAGTTAAATACAAAAATTAAATCGGACCGCAAATGAAGATAGTTTCGGATTATAAACGACATTTGATGCTATGGAGGAATGGGAAAAAAACAATGACATTATAGTTGAGGATCTTTATAACAAAGGTTGGTGTGTTTTAGATCATTATATACCTGAAGACTTCAGAAAAGAGCTGCTTCAGGAGCAAAAAGAGTTGCTAATGCATGGGCAGTTTAGATTGGCAGGTATTGGTAGTGGGGATACTTTTGCGATAAAACCTGAAATAAGAAGCGATAAGGTACTGTGGATGGATGAAAATCTATTGACGCCATTACAGGAGGTTTATTGGGACAAGATGAATGGATTAAGATCAGCAATTAATCGGCGTTGTTATTTGGGACTTAAGTCTTATGAAGCGCATTTTGCCATGTATCCTCAGGGTTCCTTTTATTTACGGCATTTGGACCGGTTCCAAACTGTAAGTTACAGGATAGTAAGTGTTGTTTTATATTTAAATGATAGCTGGGAAGAATCCGATGGTGGAGCATTGAGGATGTATTTCACCAGGCCTGATGGTATAGAGGAATATGAAGATTTTCTGCCCCTAGGAGGTAGGTTGGTTGCTTTTTTAAGTGGTGAGATTCCTCATGAGGTTTTACCTACAAATAAGGAAAGAATAAGCATTACAGGCTGGATGAAAGACAGGGATTAAGGCTTAGTCCTGACTATTATTTTGTAGGGCTGGATTTGTTTTTAATTTCCTTGATCCGCATGGGCATGGAATCTATAGTTGCAAAAAGCACCTGCCAGTCAATGCTGTCTTTTTCTATTTTTAATTTTGAGGATCCGTCTTTTCCTATTAGGACGTAGCTATGTTGTTTTGAACCCATTTGGTAAAGCTGTTTAAGCTTTTTTTGGTAAGCAGGTTCGAATTTATAGTTGGTATTACTTTGCAAGCTGTCTCCAAAATAGAAATAGATCAAGTCTCTGTCTTTTAACTCTTTTTCCAGACTATCTGTTAAATTTAATTCCATATCACTTTCCTCATTGATGGAAGGGAAAACCAATAAAACACGGTTTTTCCATTGGAGATCTGTGAGGGTAATTTGAGATTGGATGAATGTGCTGCTAATAAAAAATACAAAAGTGATCAGATAGTTCATATTTGCTTTGTATATGCTATTTGTAAATATAACAATTAATGGCAGATATTGTTCTGATCTCTTTTGAAATGCTGTCCTTCTTTTTTTTGGCTAGTCTCTAATTTACAGGTTGTTTGCTCTCCGATTCCTTTTTGAATAGCACATGTCGATGTGGATTTTAATCCTGCCTCTTAGAACCGAATTTAAACCCGATATATGCAATAGACATTCTATTACGTGCTGAAATCGCTTTAAAATCTGCCACTTCGTTGCTGTTTGGAGATTTCACCATAGCTATGCTATGCTAAAATCTCCAAACAGTCTGATTTTATTGCGATTGCAACACTTCCCGTAAACACGGGACAGGCTTCACCCCTGACCATTGTCAGGGCGGAGAAATCTTATTACATAATCCGGGTTAAACAAATATAGGACAGGGTTTTGGCGATATTATGGTTCTTTTACACCACAATACTGACAAAATCATGTCCTATGTATTTCCTTTGTATCCTTGGGATTCGACCCTGGACTATTATCTATTAGGGATTAACTAATGCTTGATCCCGGATTAGTAGGTTCATGTGGATTAAGTAGTTTTAACTTTCCTTCAGAGTCTTCCGCCATCAATATCATCCCTTCAGATTCGATTCCTGCCATCTTTTTGGGAGCAAGGTTTAGAAGCATGGTTACTTGCTTTCCTACCAATTCTTCAGGCTGGAATTGCTCTGCTACTCCACTAAGAACTGTTTTTATACCTATTCCAGTGTCCACTTTGAGCTGAAGAAGTTTTTTGGATTTTTTGACCTTTATAGCTTCAACAATAGTAACGACACGTAAGTCTAATTTTACAAAATCATCAAAAGAAACCAATTCTTTCATTGGGGCAGCTTTGTACTTGGCTGCTTCATTTTTCTTTTTGCTATCAAGTAGCTTTTGAATCTGCGCTTCCACCGTACTGTCTTCGATCTTTTGGAAAAGCAAAGCTGCTTTTTCCAGCGGGTCCCCTTCTTTTACCAAATCCATGGATCCAGCAACTTCCCAGTTTAATGCGTCCAAACCGAGCATTTTTTTGATTTTCTCAGAAGTGAAAGGTAAAAATGGCTGAGATAGAACTGAAAGGTTGGCCACAATATTCAAGGCAATGTTTAGTATTGTGGATGTCCTCTCCTGATCTGTTTTGATGGTTTTCCAAGGTTCAGTTTCTGCAAGATATTTATTACCCGTTCTAGCAAAATCCATCATTAGGGCTAGGGCTTCTCTAAATCTATACTTCTCTACGGATTGGGAGATTTTATCAGGATACTCATTAAGGGTTCGGATAAGTTCATCGTCTAGAGGAGCCAATCCATAATTTTTAGGTACTTTTCCTTCAAAATATTTATGTGTCAACACGACCGCGCGATTGACAAAATTACCAAAGATGGCTACTAATTCATTGTTGTTTCTGGCTTGAAAATCTTTCCAAGTAAAATCATTGTCCTTGGTTTCAGGGGCATTTGCTGTCAATACATAACGTAAAACATCCTCTTGACCAGGAAACTCTTCCAAATACTCATGTAACCAAACGGCCCAGTTTTTGGAAGTTGATATTTTTTGACCTTCTAAATTAAGGAATTCATTCGCAGGAACATTTTCTGGCAAGATAAAATCCCCTAAAGTTTTTAAAATTGCAGGAAATGTTATGCAGTGAAATACAATATTGTCCTTTCCTATAAAGTGTACCAGTTTGGTATCCTTGTCTTTCCAATACAACTCCCAATCTTTGCCTTTTTCTTTGGCCCATTCCTTGGTGGAGGAAATATAACCTATAGGGGCATCAAACCAAACGTATAGCACTTTACCCTCAGCCCCAGGAATTGGCACTGGGATTCCCCAATCCATATCTCGGGTCATGGACCTTGGTTGAAGTCCATCACCTGATTCTAGCCAGCTTCTACATTGTCCCAAAACATTGTTTTTCCAATCATTGGCATGTTCCTCAAGAATCCATCTTTTCAAAAAGGAAGTGTATTTTCCTAAATCAAGAAACCAATGATTGGTCATTTTAAGTACTGGAGTGTTGCCACTTAGTTTTGACCTTGGGTTGATCAGGTCGGTAGGACTTAGTGAAGAGCCACATTTTTCACATTGGTCGCCATAAGCTTCTTCATAGCCACAGTTTGGACAGGTGCCTTCTATGTACCTGTCAGCTAAAAACTGATTGGCTTCCGCATCGTAGTATTGCTCCGTTTCCTTTTCATCAAACTCTCCTTTTTTGTACAAGTCAGTAAATAACCCACTGGCTGTTTCATGGTGGACTGCTGATGAGGTTCGGGAATAATGATCAAAACTAATCCCGAATTTTTCAAAACTACCCTTCATTATCCCATGGTACCTGTCGACGACTTCTTGAGGGCTGATCCCTTCATTTTTGGCCTTGATGGTAATGGCTACGCCATGTTCGTCAGATCCGCAAACATAGGCTACATCTCTCTGTTGTAACCTTAAGTACCGCACATAAATATCCGATGGAATATAACAACCTGCCAAATGGCCAATATGAAGAGGGCCATTCGCATAAGGTAATGCAGAAGTAATGGTATATCTTTTGAATTTCTTTTCGCTCATAGATTGCAAAGATAGCTAAAATTGATTTTGAGTGAAATAGGATGGTGCATTTATCCTAATTGTACTGCCAAGCTAAAACGAATTAATTTCTGGGCTTACTTACAGCTTTTTTTATAAAGGAGTCCTTCCTCGATTTGGGGCAATCCAATGTCTATGGGGAATTCAATTGCTACAATTTCGCGTCAAATGCTGTAGCTAATTCCGATAGTTTTGTTACAATTTCAGGATGATGAGTTGCCACATTGTCTTTTTCACCAATATCCAGATTCAAATTGTACAGTGCTGCCTGGAACTCTCCCTCTGATTTTTCATTCCACCCGATTGATTTTTTTAAATGAAGCTTCCATTCTCCAAGTCTTATGGCTTCAAGTTCACCATTGCGAGCATAGAAATAAAATGGACGCTCAGCAAGTGTTTTGGCATCTGGATCAAGTAAAAATTCACTGATGTCTATTCCGTCGGTTTTTATTCCAGTTGGGATTTTAGAATTGGATATTTTTGCAAGAGTGGGGAATAAGTCCAATGTGCTGACAAATTCATCTGTTACTTTTCCATTGGGGATCTTTTTTGGCCAGGTAATGATTCCTGGAACTCGTTGACCACCTTCCCATGTTTGGGCTTTTTTTCCTCTTAATGGTTTGGCCGAGCCTTTGGCTGGTCCATTGTCTGAAGTGAAAATAAAAATGGTGTTTTCATAGATACCTTCTTCTTTCAAGGTTTTTATTATTTCACCAGCACTCCAGTCTAATTCCATTATCACATCCCCATAAAGACCATTTTTACTTTTACCTTTAAAGGCAGGTGAAGCATAGAGAGGTGTATGAGGCATATTGTGCGCCAAGTATATAAAGAAGGGCTTTTGTCCTCTATTCTTGATTTGTTTTACCGCCTCCTCTGTGTATTTTTTTGTTAAGTATTGCTGATCAGGACCACTCTCAATTAACTCCGTGTTTCGATAAAAAGGAAGGGGAGGAGATTGAAAATCTATGTCTTTATAATAGTAGTTGTCCATGTCGTTGGAATAGGGTACCCCATAGAATTCTTCAAAGCCTTGGTTGTTAGGCATGAATTCTTCTTTATGGCCTAGGTGCCATTTACCTATGCAGGAGGTAGTATATCCACCTTCTTTTAACATTTCGGCCATTGTGTACTCATTGGGTGAAAGGCCACCTTCTGAATAAGGGAAAAGTACCGCCTCGTGAAGGTTACTTCTTTTTGGGTAGCGCCCCGTAAGTAGTCCTGCTCTGGAAGGGGTGCAAACTGTAGCTGGGACATAGAAATTGGTAAACCTTATTCCTTCCGCTGCCAATTGATCTAAGTTTGGTGTTTCAAACCCCTCAGCGCCATAGGTACCTAAATCTGCATAACCTTGATCGTCCGTAAAGAAAATAATGATATTTGGTTGGCTTTCAGTAGTATTGTCCTTTTGTGTACACGATGAAATACTGACTAATAAAAATACCAGCATGGTTGGCCAGTAAAGTCTGACATTAATTTTCATGAAATTCATTCTAATTATAATTTTTGGAAAAGGTAAGAGAAAACAAAGTATGGTTTTTAAACCTACTTGTTATTCTAATTGGAGTAGGTCAAATTTACAATTTTATCTGTATTCTTTCTTCCCAATAGATAAATTGATAGTCCTCAGTTAATGTCCAACTTTATTATAATAGCCATAAGATTCCCTTGGCATAAACAGGGTTAAAGGCGATAAATTTTTTAATTTTGCACCATAAACTTTATTAGGATAAAATCTTCTATGATAAAAAATTACCTGTTCTCGGCCTTATTTTTCTTATTAACCCTTGATTTAGCATTCTCTCAGGCTCAACCTGAAATCATTCCTATACCAGCCTCCTATAAACTTCTGGAAGGAGAGTTTTTGTGGGATCATCAGGTGGGCTTGGTAATGAATGACTTTTCAGCTCAAGGCAATTACCTTCAACAAGAGGCTTTAAGGCTGCTGGATATTCCGCTTTCGGAAATGGAGTCCCCATCCAAAAAAAAAATTAGCATTAGCCAAACCAATAGTTTTAGTCAAGGTTATAAAATTCGGATTGAATCCGAAGAAATTGTCATTGAGGCAGCAAATGAGGAAGGAGCATTTTATGGTGTGATTTCGCTATTGCAATTGGCACATGCTGCCAAAGTGAATAGTGGCAAAATAACCTTGCCCAATTGGGAAATCCAAGATAAGCCCAGGTATGAATGGAGAGGTGTGATGTTGGATGAATCCAGGTATTTCTTTGGGATGGAAAAGGTGAAGCAATTGCTTGATCATATGGCTTATTATAAGTTAAACACGTTTCATTGGCATTTAACAGATGCTCCAGGATGGCGAATTGATATTAAAGGTTTCCCCAAACTGGCCACCGTAGGAGGTATAGGTAACCATTCCGATCCAAATGCACCCGCAACCTATTATACTCAGGGGGAAATTAAAGAAATAGTACGCTATGCCAGTGAGCGAATGATCACGGTGATACCTGAGATAGACATGCCTGGCCATGCTACTGCAGCCAATAGGGCTTACCCTGAACATAGCGGTGGGGGGTCAGAAAAGTATCCTGATTTCACCTTTCATCCAGCGAAAGAAACTACCTATGGCTATTTAAGTAAGATCTTACGTGAGGTAGATGTTTTGTTTCCAAGTAATATGATTCACCTAGGAGGAGATGAGGTAAGTTTTGGTAATCAAATGTGGCCAAAGGATTCTATGGTCCTTGATTTGGTAAAGAAGGAAGGTTTAGAAGGGATGAAAGGAGTAGAGGACTATTTCTTTGAAAGAATGGCAGATACTCTTTTTCAAATGAACAATAAGGTTTTGGCTTGGGATGAGATGGCAGGAGCCAAGCTACCTAAGGACAAGACGATAATATTTTGGTGGCGTCATGACAAGAAGGAACAGCTTAGGCTCTCTCTTCAAAATGGCTATTCAACAGTGATTTGTCCACGGATACCATTTTACTTTGACTTCCTTCAGCAGGAAGAACATAAATATGGAAGAAAATGGGCTGGTGCTTTTGCCCCTTTAGTCGCAGTTTATGATTTTGAAGTGGAGGATTTTGGTGTCAAGCCTGAAGAAAAACCCTTAATTCTAGGGATTCAAGCCAATCTTTGGACAGAAACAGTCCATAATGAACAAAGGTTTGATTTCCTGATGTATCCAAGGATTGCTGCATTGGCAGAGGTAGTTTGGTCAGAAAAAGCAGTTAAATCCTATGCAGGGTTTAAGAATAGATTATCGGTTCATCTTGAAAAATACAAGGCTGAAAAAATTTATTACTTTGATCCCTTTGAACCCGATCATCATCCGGAACCGGTATATGAACCCTGACAGCGAGGGTTTACTGTTTTGGGCAGGCTGTCAGGGTTCGGTACAATAAAATGGGCGAGCTCTAATCGTCTATGGTGGTCATCACCATTTGTTTAAATTTCCAACTTGTTTGATCGCCGGTACTTCCCTGGGTTTGTTTGAGAATAATTCCGATAATTTTCTCTTTGGGGTCTGCGAAATACTGGGTGTTAAAATAACCTCCCCAGACAAATGTTCCAGTAGACCCAAGGCCACCTTTTGCTTGACCTTGTTCGGTTAATACGCCAAAGGCAAGTCCGTAATGTTGGTCTCCATTACCATATAGATCCATGGTTTGATTGGCCATCATGGTGGCAATTGTGGTTCTGCTTAAGAAGCGTATTCCATTAAGCTCCCCACCATTGAGGTACATCTGAAGAAATGTTGCATAGTCCTTTGCGGTGCTTGACAATCCTGCACCCCCGGAGAAAAATGTTTTCGCCCCTTTAATAGGGTAATTGACATCATAGAAGGTATTGGGATAGTTTTCCCATTTATCGTTTACTTTATGCTGAATGGCTACAAGTCTATCCCCTTTGGATGTTGGCAGGTAAAAACCTGTGTCATCCATTCCCAATGGTTCAAACAAGTGTTTTTGAAGATAGGCTTCAAATGACATTCCTGAAATTACTTCAATGAAATAACCCAGCACATCCAACCCCATGCTATAAGTATATTTTTCTCCCGGATCATGGTGTAAGGGTAGTTTTGCCAGCTTCATTACAACCTCTTTGATCGTAACAGGTTCAGTGGTAAATAAGTCTGTTGTTCCGGCTTTATGATAAAGCATTTTCATTCTTTCATCCCCGTCTATTACCCCATAGCCAAGTCCTGAAGTATGCGTTAACAGGTGACGGATGGTTATTTCCTTATTGGCAGGTCTAGAGGTATAGGTAGTGTCTGAATACTTGAAATTCACTAAAACCTCAGGGTTTTTAAATTCTGGTAGGTATTTGGATATTGGATCATCCAGGCGGAATTTTCCCTCTTCCCAAAGCATCATCACAGCAGTTGATGTAATTGCTTTGGATTGGCTGGCGATTCTGAATATCGCATCTTTCTGTAATTTTTTTCCATTGGCATCTGCATTTCCATAGGCTTCATGAAATACAATTCTTCCGTTCCTGACTATGAGAGCAACAGCACCTGGAATGGTATTGTCTTTCAGAGATTGCTTTAACATATTGTCAATTCGCTCCAATCTCTCTGAGGAAAGACTGATGCTTAATGGTGGTGCCACTGTTAATGGGGATGACCGCCTTGCCGTTGTAGTTTGAGCAGTAAGGTTAAGGTTGCATAACATTACGATTATGAACCATAAATAAGTCTTTTTTAAAGTCATAGGGAGTGGTTATAAGATTTATGTAAATTTTTAATTATCAAAATACTCAATTTCTCAATTAAATATACCTCCATTTTTTAGTAAATACTTGTTTTAGACCTAACAGACTGATAATCTTGTCTTCTTTACATTTCTGATTAAAGACATGTCAGGCTATCAGTGCTGCTACTCAAATAAACCGAGTTTAATATTTCAAATCCATACTAAAATCATGTTTTAAATCCCTCATTAATTTTCTCAGTCTCTCAAATAAGGCTAATTTTGAGAGATAAATTTTTAACAAAAGTGTATTCAGAAAAACAGCGACTTATTCTTTGGTCTGTAGTTATCAGTATTGTTTTGCTGGTGGTGAAATTCTATTCCTATGTGTTGACAGGGTCCAATGCGATTTTGACAGATGCCTTAGAGAGTATAGTAAACGTAGTGGCTTCTTTTTTTGCCCTTTATAGCATAAGGTTAAGTGCTATTCCTCGAGATAAAAATCACCCTTATGGCCACGGTAAGATTGAATTTTTTAGTGCTGGAATCGAAGGTGTATTAATTATTGTGGCGGGAATATTTATACTTTACCAATCGGCGTACTCCATATTGTTTCCCCAGCCTCTGATCGAATTACCTTTGGGTATGGTTCTTATAGGTTTTTCAGGTTTGGTTAATGGGATTTTGGGATTTGTTTTGCAAAAGAAAGGAAAAGAATTAAATAGTATTACACTGGAAGCAGATGGAAAGCATATATCCACAGATGCAGTTAGTAGTTTTGTTTTAATTATTGGTATTGCGATTATTTTCTTTACCGGATGGCATTTACTAGACAGTATTATTTCAGGACTTTTTGCTTTTTATATCATGTACAATGGGTATTATCTTGTAAGAAAGTCTGTGGCGGGCTTGATGGATGAGTCCAATCCACAATCCATTAATAAGGCGGTTAGAATCCTCAATAAACACAGAAAAGATAACTGGATAGACATACACAATATGCGGGTTCAACAGTATGGGGGAGATAGCCATATTGATTTACATCTTACTTTGCCTTATTACTATGACCTTATACAGGTTCACGATTGTGTGCATGAAGTTGAGGAAGTATTGGAAGAAAATCTTTCAGGAAAAATTGAAGTATTTGTACATGCAGACCCCTGTATTCCTGATTCATGTTGTCATTATTGTCAAGTAAGTGATTGTGCAGTAAGGCATTTTCCTCAATCTAAAAAAATAAAATGGACAGCGGACAATATGTCCCAAAACCAAAAACACTACCATGAACTTGGTCTTTTGAAGAATGTACCGAAAAATAAAAAATAAATTTTTTTTTTAGAAAAGTTTGAAAAAAATATCAATTCAATAAAATATTCATTGGCTTGTAACGTTTATCTTATTTTTTTTTATAAAAACCTCCATTAATTATAAAATGAATAGTTCTTATTTTTCGAGTATGTGAAATTATATGTGGTGATTATTTGTTTTAATTCCTATTATTTTGTATATTAATAGTGTTATTAGAATTAAAATTCGGGGGTGATGAAAGATAAACAATTTACTATACTATTAATGGTTTCAGCACTTATATGGTTGCTGATAGTAGGTTTTATTATCATTTAGAGTACCAATAAATTTTTCCCTACAGACGGACTTAGACAAGTTTTTCCGAAATGAGTTAATAAAGGGGCCCATTCGAGCCCCTTTTGCTATTATAGCTTCCAATCTATGCCTGCAAAATATTTTTGAGATAAGCCTAATGAGTTTTAGGGTTTAAAAAAGTCCATAAAAAATGTTAGCCGGTTTAGCTATAAAATGACACCTATTTAACACCTTAATTTAGGAGAAAAAAAATGGCGATTTAGGCTTTTGGAATAAAGTTGCAGGCAAAGAATTTAGCCTTGCCTGCAAGTCAATATAATCTATAGTTCTAGACCTGCTCTTCTGATTAGAGCATCAGGTTTAGGGCCTCTTCCTCTGAATCGCTCAAATAAAATTGAAGGATGCTCCTTACCTCCCATGGACAGGATATTGTCTTTGAAGGATTGAGCTGTTTCTTTGTCAAATACACCCTTTTCCTGAAACAATTCAAAGGCATCGGCATCCAATACTTCTGCCCACTTGTAACTGTAATAGCCCGCAGCGTAACCGCCCTGGAAAATATGAGAGAAGGAAGAACTCATCATGGTGTTTTTCAAAGGTTCAAGCAGAGAGGTGGGCTTCATTACCTCATTTTCAAATTCGAAGAGGTCTTTTATGTCTTTCGGGTCAGTAGTATGGTAGGCCATGTCTAATTGGCCTAGACTGATTTGTCGGACAGTTTGAAATCCCTGATGGAAGTTGGCTGCTTTTTTTATGTTTTCAATATAAGCAGTAGGGATGGGCTCACCGGTTTTATAATGTCTGGCAAATAAGTCAAGACATTCAGCCTCATAGCACCAGTTTTCAAATATTTGAGACGGTAGCTCTACAAAATCCCAATAGACATTGGTTCCCGATAAAGATCCATAAGTGCCCTTAGCCAACATACCATGTAACGCGTGGCCAAACTCATGAAAAAGGGTTGTAACTTCATTGAAGGTAAGTAGGCTAGGTTTTGATTTTGTGGGTTTGGTGAAATTGCAGACGATGGACACATGAGGCCTGTACTCTTGATTTTCCACAATGCGCTGTCCCCTGTAAACCGTCATCCAAGCACCATTCCTTTTGCCTGCTCTAGGGAAAAAGTCTGCATAAAAAACAGCCAGATGATTTCCATTTTCATCATTAACTTCATAGGCTTTTACATCCGGATGATAAACCGGAATGTCTTTATTCTCCTTAAATGTAATGTTGTATAATTTTTCGGCAGTAGTAAAAACCCCATCTATGGTGCGGTTCAATTCAAAATAAGGCTTTAACAATTCATCATCCACCGCATATTTCTCCATCTTTAACTTCTCGGCGTAGTAGCTGATATCCCATTTGCAGAGCTGATCGATATTGTCTGTTTTACGAGCAAAAGCCTCTAATTCTTTGAGCTCTGCTTGTGCTTTAGGTTTTGCCTTTTCAAGTAACTCATCGAGGAAAGTCATTACTTGCTCCCCACTTGCAGCCATGCGTTCTTCTAAGACAAATGCGGCATAATTTTCATAACCCAGAAGTTTTGCCCTTTCGTCTTTTAGTTTGAGGATTTCCTTGATTATTTCCCGATTATCTAAATCATCCCCTTTGGCAGACTTGGTATTATAGGCAATAAAAATCTCCTTTCTTAACGCCCTGTTTTTGGCATAGGTCATAAAAGGTACATAACTTGGAAAAGCCAAGGTAAATACCCATTTCCCCTCTTTACCTTTTTCTTGAGCCGTCTGAGCAGCGGCTTCAATTAGTCCATCAGGAAGGCCTTCTAGGTCCTCTTCATCTGACAATACCAATTCGTACTTATTGGTTTCTTTTAATACATTTTCCCCAAAGTGAAGGCCCAATTTTGACAATTTCTGATCGATCGCCCTAAGTCTATCTTTGGCTTCCCCTTCCAAAAGCGCTCCATTTCTGATAAAAGATTTATAGCTTTTGTCAAGGAGTGTGCTTTGTTCAGCGTTTAGCTTCAATTGATCCTTTTGGTCATACACTGCTTTTACTCTTTTAAAGAGCGCTTCATCAAGTAGAACATCATTGCTGTGGGCTGATAGAAGTGGGGAAATTTCGCGTGCCAGTTGTTGAATTTCATCATTGGTTTCAGCAGCATTGATGTTAAAAAAAATGGAGGCTGCACTAGATAATTTTTCCCCTGAATTTTCTAGGCCCACAATGGTGTTTTCAAAATCGGGAGATGCTGCGGCTTTTATTTGCTTGATTTCCTCATTTACTTCCGCTATGGCACTTTTGATAGCGGGGAGGAAATGTTCGTTTTTTATTTTATCAAAAGGTGCTGTTTCAAACGGGGTATTAAATTTTGCCAATAATGGATTCATAGCGAATGATTATATTTGAATTTATCACACAAAATTAACAAAATAATGGAGACTACTAAAGGACTTAAGATTCCTAAAGCAGGAGATTTCCCACTCTTTTATAAGAGGTACATTGATTTGGCATCTGCTAAGGAATTAAAGAAGCTTTCACTTGACCAAGAAATGTTTATTAAGTCGATTTATGAGAAGCTATCAAAGGATCAGGCTTTGTTGAGTTATGGTGTTGAAAAATGGTCTTTCAGTGAGTTGTTGGGACATATAACGGACACTGAAAAACTTATGCATTTCCGGGCCTTAAGTATTTGCCGGGGTGAAAAAAGCAATTTGCCAGGTTTCGATCAGGATAGTTACGTGATCAATGCGGATTTTAATGCCATCGCACCTGATAAGCTGTTGTCCACCTTTATTTTGCATCGTGAGCTACTTTGGCAATTTATTGATGATATTCCCCAATCCAAATGGGAAAATGTAGGTTCGGTTAGTTCGGGTCCTATGTCTTTATCCGCACTTATTTTCATTATTTTTGGGCATATGGAGCATCATATTCAGATAATTAAAAAGGATTACCTTCCATTGATTGGATAGGCTTTTCCTTTGTGAGATATATCACTGATTCCTATAGTAGAAAACCCTATTTTTGTTAAAGATTTTAATATTAACGTTATGGCAAAAGGAAAAAGTTTTTCGGAAATAATAAAAGGAGATCGGCCCGTTCTGGTTGATTTTTATGCTACCTGGTGTGGACCATGTAAAATGATGCAACCTATTCTGACAGAAACTGCCGGGAAAGTGGGGGATAAAGCCAAAATAATAAAGATTGATATCGATAAAAACCCAATTGCTGCTAGTAGGTTTCAAGTCAAAAGTGTGCCTACACTAGTACTGTTTCAAAATGGAAAAATAGTTTGGAGACAATCAGGAGTGGTTCCCGCCAAACAATTGGTAGAGGTGATCAATAAACAGGCTATGGCAAAACAGGGGTAGCTTAGCTTAGCTCATTTTCTTTTAAATGACCAAGTTACCTCAAATTTGGCCACTATCTCATTGTTTGGATTGTGTCCAATTATTGTAGTTTTTAAAGTTGATGTGTCTCCAGGTTGCGCAAGTCCTGATAGCGTTTGTTTTATCAAATGTCCGTCCTCGCACTTCATGGTTATTTCAGCATCTGCTTTCTTAACAAATTGAGCATTGAAGTCAACGACAAGCATTGAGAATTTTTCACTGCCAGTCAAATGCAGCAAACAGAGCGATCCTGAAGCCAATTCTGCGCCTCCACATAAAGTGGCGAAGTAAATGGATTTAAAGGGGTTTTTAGTTCGCCAGTTGTATGGAATAGTGGTTTGACATGCATCCATATTGATTTTCTTTATCCTAACACCCCAAAAAACAACTGATGGAAGGTTGCCAAGCATGTACCAAGTATAGGTTACAAATCGGGACATGTAATTGATAAAACGTTGTTGATTCTTGTTCATAGTCAAAAGGATATGGTATTGAAATTAATACTATTTGTTGGTCTCTAATAAAACTAAAGGATATTATTTTCACTTCAGCCCAAATAGTACAATAGAATTCACATGTGCCCGTGAATTTTATCTTAACCTTATGTGGTAAAATAGGAAAGCCAGTTTAAAGTCAAATTATTCGCTGATAATGAAACTATCGCTGTAACAAAAGCATTGTAGTTTGGTTTTCAGCTATTATACCTGTACAACAATGAGTAGGCCTATTCATCTAGTTACAAGCTGCATAGGTTGAATTTTTTGATTTTTTCGATAACAATTCCTTATTTCAAGTTAAATTGGTGGGAATAATATTCATGGAATCTAGGTCAGATGTTCTATTGAAAGAGAAAGTAGAGATTGGTTGGTGCTGGTTTAAACTATTAATTTTTAGCTTTTCTTATTTATCTGGCATCTTTTTTGGAGGTTTGCATTTGATTCGTCAGTTTGAAATTAAAAGAACATGAAAAAAATATTAACATTACTCTCTATAGGGTTAATTGTTTACAGTTGTGCTACAGTTCCCTTAAGTGGTAGAAGGCAGTTGAGTATTGTAAGTAATTCTGAAGTTTTACCTTTGGCCTATGATCAATATGGTCAGGTTTTAAAGGAAAGTAAAGTGCTTACCAGTACCAAGGAAGGACAGCAGGTTGTCAAGGTTGGAAACCGCATTGCTGAGGCTGTAGACACCTATTTGAAGGACAATGGTTATTCTTCCATCACGGATGGGTTTAAATGGGATTTTAATTTATTGGAAAGTGATCAGGTGAATGCTTGGTGTATGCCTGGAGGAAAAGTCGCCTTTTATACTGGTATTTTGCCTATATGTGAGGATGAAACAGGAATAGCTGTAGTTATGGGGCATGAAGTTGCTCATGCCATTGCAAGCCATGCTAGAGAGCGTATGTCTCAAGGGATGGTCGCAAATGGGCTGATTGGTGGCTTACAAGTAGCCTTGGGTGAGGATCCAAGTTTAACAGAAACCATATTTTTGCAAGCTGTGGGAATAGGAGGGCAAGTAGGCATGTTGAAATTCGGTAGAGACCAAGAACTTGAAGCAGATCAGTTGGGTTTAATATTTATGTCTATAGCAGGATATGACCCAAGAGAGGCTCCTGGTTTTTGGGAAAGAATGAATGCCCAATCGGAAGGTTCTTCACGTCCACCGGAATTTTTATCTACACACCCTGGACCAGAAAGGCGAATAGAGCAGTTAAACAAGCAAATGAATGAAGCCTTGAAGTATTACAACAAGGAAAAATAAAATTCGAATCCCCTCTATAAATTATAGAGGGGATTTTTTTATATAGCCGTGTTTAAACCCGAAATAGGCAATAGACAATCTATTACGTGCTGAAATCACTATAAAATCAGCCACTTCGTTGCTGTTTTCAATTTCACCATAGCGGTGCTATGCTAAAATCTCCAAACAGCCTGATTTTCTTGCGATTGCAACACTTCCGTAAACACGGGACAGGCATCACCCCTGACCTTGTCAGGGCGGAGAAATCCTATTACAAAATCCGGGTTAAAGTGATTTTCTGAACCTCATTTTTTTGCAAGGAAATTGATATCCCTGGAACTTCCTGACATATTTGAAAGGAATGGTTGCCGTCGGGCAAAGGGTCGAAGGGAGAAATTTCATCCAGAAAGGCAATATTGGTTTTTGTTATTTTTAATTGGTTGTTGCTTAGTTCTGCGCTATAAATATTGAATCCATGGAAATAGATATTGGCAGTATGAAATTTGCTGGCAAAACCTGATGAAAACTCATCAATACTTAAGGTATTGCTACCAAAATCCATGATAAAGAGTATTTTTGAAAACTCCCCCTTTTGATAAGCCATGCTTTTTCCATCATCTTCATATACCAATTGTCTGGACCTGCCTTGACCTCTGTAAATGTGGACATTCAATTGCCCATCATGTGGGTCTTCCGCATGGTTTGTAGCTGATTGCATTGGCAGAATAGCCCCTGATTTTACAAATACGGGAAGGTATTCCAAAGGGCATTCCCAAAGCATTTCCTGATTCCCTTCATATCGCTCTCCAGTGAACAGATGATACCAGTCGCCCTGGGGAAGATAGATTTTTGTTATTTGTTTGTGACTTTCCACAGGCATTACCAGTAGATTGTCGCAGAAAAGAAATTGATTTTCAAAGGCCCCATGGTAAACAATGTCATCAAAGGAATAATCTATAGATAGACTTTTTACGACCGGAATTCCTGACTTCGAACTGTTGTAGAAAGCACTATAAATAAGTGGCATCAACTTATACCGCAAACGAATATAATTTTTGGCTATTTCTTCCACTTCCTCTCCAAAGGCCCAAGGCTCGGAAGCATTGCTGTTAATCATGGTATGTGCCCTAAATAGAGGGCAAAAAGTGGCTATGGTTATCCATCTGGCAAATAATTGTGGGTTAGTATTGCCCACAAAACCACCTATGTCATATCCTGAAAAAGAAACGCCACTCAAGCCCAGACTATTTACAAGTCTTACCCCTGCCATCATGTGTTCATCGCTGGCCACATTGTCTCCCGTCCCTACAGCAGCATAACGCTGTATTCCTGCAAAGCCCGATCGGGACAATACGAAAGGTCTTAAGGTTTCTTGGTGTCTAAGTTGACCGTTTTTTGTGCTCCTGGCCATTTGAAATCCATAAACATTTCTGGCTTTCTTATGATTGGCATTTTGTCCTTCATAATGGAATTGAACCAAATCAGGAACAGTTTGGCCCCATGTAGCAGGTTCATTCATGTCGGTCCAGAAACCATCTACTTCAGCATCAATGTAAAACTGTAATTTTTGCTCCCACCAATCCCTGACTTCTGGATTGGTGAAGTCAGGAAATACACACCATCCTGGCCATACTTTTCCTTCGTAATTTTCTCCATCCGGGTATTTGAGAAACAAATCTTTATTACGGCCATCTATAAAGGGCCGGTAATTTGAATCTACCTTAATTCCCGGGTCAAGAATAACCACAACTTTGAAACCCTTTTGCTTTAGATGTTTTATAAGTTTGGCGGGGTTTGGAAAGGCCTTTTTATCAAAGGAAAATACTTTAAATTCCTCCATATGATGGATATCAAGATAGATTACATCAGCAGGAATGCGTTTTTCTCTAAAGGTATCTGCCAGTCTGAGCACCTCTTTTTCTGGATAATAGGAGTAGCGACATTGTTGGTAGCCTAAAGCCCATCTTGGGGGCATAGGTGTTTTACCTGTTAAATCAGTATATGCGGTAATAATCCCACTTACCGATTCATCATGAATGAAATAATAATCTAGGTCACCATCTTCAGCTGTGAAATAAGAAAATCGGTTGTTCCCAGCTCCAAAGTTAAAAGTGCTTTTGTGGGTGTTGTCAAAAAACACTCCATAGCAATTCATATGATGAAGCCCAATATAAAAAGGGATAGATAAATACAATGGGTCAGCATTGGTGCCGTAACCAAAATGATCTGTATTCCAATTGGTGTAAGTTTGCCCGTACCTATTAAGTCCTCCTGTCTTTTCACCCAGTCCAATGAATTTTTCCCATTGTTGGAGCTTCTTATAACAACTAACAGCTGTGCCTTGCCAATTTATTCCAAATGTTGGGTCGTCTTCACTCAAGGTTAGACCCGAGGAATTCTTAAATAAAAGACGAAAATTATTCTTATCTAGGTGAATTTGTAATTGGCTAGTTTTTAGTAGGTAAAAATCATCGTTTTCTTCCCAAGAATAATTGCATTTTAGAGTAGAGGAAACAACACTGTACGGGTTTGGAGAGAAATCTTTTTGTCGGCTTACCTGAATTCTGATGCTGGTTTCCGCATAAATGGTTAGCCGGAAAACGCAATTTTCGGTCCTTCCATAGACTTCAGATTCAGTAAATGAACAACTAATGATCCTACCTGTAACATCCAATCCTAAATTTTCATTGGCCATAGAATAAATTGTTTGGAGACTTCAAATTCGACATTATTTGTCAGAATAAAAAAGGTGTTAATTTTCTTCTTAAAAAGTATATCGGCTAAGCTGTGAGCTTAGCGCTAAAAAGATCAAATCGATCAATACCACTGTAGTTACCAGTTTCGATTTTAAGTATACAATTTAACCCGAAATATGCAATAGACATTCTATTACCTAATCCGGGTTTAATCATTAGGCTAAAAATGTCTTTGAGTTATAAGGCCTATGCTTAACTTAAAATCGATTTGTATTAATAGGGTGTCGAAGAAGAAAAAATAGGGTTATATGGATTACAGTAAATGTAGACCAAATAACCCTCATCAAAAAAAATAAAAACCGAGGATTGTAAGTGTTAATTTTCTTTTTTCTTTATGGCTCTCTTTACCAAATATTGCTTGGGTTGGATAAATTGAATGTTTTTCTCTGGTACAATTGATGGTTTTGCAGGCAGAGTGATTTTAATGATTTTAAAGTCTTTATAGTTTCCCATTGGCGCAACCATATTTGGAGATCTTTCAAAAGCCATATTTCCAGCATTGGCAGTAGTAACAGATACTCTATCCGGATCAATAGCATCAAGTTGCATGGCTTCAAATTCCTGAAAATGGTAGGTTTGATCCCTCGTCTGTCTTTCAATCTCAGGAAGATCTTGCGCGTTTACACCAAATGAAATTAGTAAAGAGCAAAAAAAGAAAATGGTAGCTGTCCTCATGTTTAGATAATTTTTAGAATTAAACCTTTCATAAGGTAAAGATATATTGATGGAATTCCCAGTATTTAAAAGAAAAAATTACAAATTTTATTTATGTGATCGGTGTAATAAGGTGTTAAAGGAGGATAATTACTGATAAAAGGAATGGTTCCCTGTGAAGAGTGGTGTGGTGAGCGATATGGTATACTTATTATTACTTAAAAGTAAACAATAGGCATTTGTAGGCAAGGTGTTTTGTCTGTAACCTTATGATTATTAACTAAATAGGTGCCAGGTCATTGGTGTTAATCCATTTGGGTTCTTGGGGTGATGTCTTCTGTCTAGGTTGAATTAAACAATAAAGTGATTGGTAACAGACAGGGTTTGCCGTTTAATATAGGATGTATTTTATTTTTGGGAGCTTATTTGTTTGCTCATAAAAAAAATGCCCCCAATAAGCGAATTGCTATTTGGGGGCATTTTAATACAGGTTTTATACTTTACTATGGCGCTGTCCAGCTGTTATTGGATTTGTCTATGTCTGCCATTCTCTCTGAAGCATCAATTTGCAGTGATTTAACAGGAGAGGAGGACTGATCAATTTTGATTTCAATGGTATTGTTCGTCCAAGGCCACCTTTGGGTCATGGTTCTTTCAGGCAGGTGACTTTCTGCTTTTTTGTTTCCTCTCATTATGGTCAATGGGAAATATAAGGTTTCCTTTTTTCCATTTTCGTAGGTAACCACCAAATCTATAGGCATTGGCATTAAGCCTTTCCTTTCCAAGACCACATCCAATGATTTGTTGTTTTCGTTGACTGAGGAAATGGCGTAATCTATGGTTTTAGTAGAGTTGACCCAGTATTCTTTGTACCAATCAAGTTCTAATCCACTCTCTTTTTCCATCACTCTGATAAAATCATTGACATTAGGATGTTTGAATTTCCATTCTTCCCAATACCTCAACATGCCTTTATTTTTAACTTCTTCGCCAATAATATAGTCCAATTGAGCTAAAAACAGTGATCCTTTGGAGTAAGCAGCAGCACCATAGGCAGTGTTGGTATGGAAATGATCCGCATGGGTGGACAGTGGCTCTTCAAGTCCAGATTTGACTAGCCTTTCATAGCTGGTATAGGAACCTTTTAAGGGAGACTCAGTTGAAGTTTTTAAATAGTTAACGGCCATGTTCTGGTTGCTTGCATAGGTAGTAAAGCCTTCATCCATCCATGAATATAGGGATTCATTAGATCCCAGAACTCCTTGGAACCAGCTATGTGCCAATTCATGCATCATAACACCTACCAGGCTTCCCATTGGTCGGTGACCAGTAATTAAGGTAGACATAGGGTATTCCATTCCTCCATCGCCTCCCTGAATAACAGAATATTGTTTGTAAGGGTAAGCTCCGTAGTTTTCACTGAAATATTTCATGGCTTTTTCAGTGTATTCCTTCAGCTTAGGCCAGGTATTTTTAGTTTCCTTGCTCTTTACATAGAGGTGGTGCAAAGTAATACCATTCTCCATGACCAGTTTGTCATGGGTGTAGTTGGGGTCTGCAGCCCACATAAAATCATGTACATTCGGGGCATAAAAATGCCATGTTAAAGTAGGCCCTGAAGGCTTTTTGACGGATACACCCTCCTCTTCATAGCCATAGCCTATTTCATTCTTATTTTGGAGATAGCCTGTTCCCCCTAATATATAAGACTTGTCAATGGTGATTCTAACATCAAAATCTCCCCAAATACCATAAAACTCTCTACCTATATATGGATTGGCATGCCAGCCTTGTTCGTCATAGTTGGCCAATTTTGGGTACCACTGAGACATAGAGAACTTAATGCCTTCAGCATTGTCTCTCCCTGCTCTTCGAATTTGTAAAGGTACCTGGGCTTTAAACTTACTCTCTAAGAGTACTGTAGAATGGGGTAAAATGGGTTCAGGTAATTTTACTTCCAATATTGTCCCTACTTCTTCCATGATCACGGGCTGACCATTTAAAAGCAAAGATTCAATGTGCATGTATCCAATTTCCTCAGGTGATAATTTGGAAATCCTGTCTCCAACTCGCCTGTCAGGGTCCGCAATGGAGCGTGATCGGACGTCCATCATGCTATTGGGCTGAAACGCATTGTAATAAAGATGAAAAAACAATTGGTTTAGCGTATCCGGGCTATTATTGCTGTAGGCAATGACCTGATGACCTTGGTATTGATTGGTCTTTACGTCCATTTCAACATCCATTTTGTAACTTACCGATTGTTGCCATCTTCCAGATTGTGCAAATACTTGTGGGTCAAATAAGATAAGGATACAAATAAACCCAATAAAAAGTACCGTAATTTTTTTCATGTGTGCGTAATTTTGGGTGCTAAAATATGGTAAATTATGCAAGCAGCCAAAACCTTTAGTTGGCTTGAGAGTTTTCTTGCGAAAGAAATAATGATAAAGAGGTCTGCAAATGCAGGTTTTATTAGATTGCTATTGGTTTTTATTTATTGGGGATAATGTATTTGGATTGTTTTTGTGGTTGTTAAGCGGTAAAAAAGTACAGAATGGATAGAAGTAATTCCAGGTGGGCATTAGGTTTTGCAGGAGTGGTTTCCTTGTTTTTTATTCTTACCTGGCATGGGGTAAGCTTTAATTATGATTTTGAAAATTTTTTCCAACATGATGATTCCGAATTGGACTTTTATCAGGAATACAGGGAGCTTTTTCAAAATGACAACGATTACCTGCTTATAGCCCTTGAAAATAAAACAGGTGTTTTTGACAGTGCTTTTTTAGTAAAGTGCCTGGCTTTTGAAAATGAGTTGCTGCATATCAATGGGGTAGTGGAGGTGGTTTCTGTTTTAAATCAAAAGGAGCCTTTAATAAGCCCGTTTGGTGTCAATTTTAGACCATTGTTAAACTGGTCTAATAGCCAATCCCTTTCCAAAAGTTCTCAAAAGATTAAAGCAGACAAGCAATGGATGGGTAATCTCATCGCTGAGGATAGCAGTAGCCTGTTGCTGTTGGTGCAAAATGAGCAGATGATAAGCAAGGAAAATGGCGATGTGGTGTATGATAAGATAGCAGGCAAGCTCCATGAGTATGACTTTGATGGGTTTCGAACAGCTGGTAAAATCAAAGCACAGGGTGCCTTTGTGAACTTACTCCAACAAGAGTTTGCATTTTTCTTGAACTTTGCCATTCTGGGTGTATTGTTTTTGCTTTGGTTAATGTACCGGTCTTGGTGGGGAGTCGTTCTTCCATTTGTAATTATTGTAACAGGTATTTTTTGGAGTGTGTCTTTTTTGCTTTTAACGGGAGGGGAGTTGGATGTAATGTCGGTGATGCAACCGCCTATTTTGATGGTAATTGGTCTCAGTGGGATGATTCATGTGGTCAATCATTATCAAGCAGCATTGATAGCCTCTGAATCAAAAGAAAAAGCCATTTTCGGTGCATTTAAGTCTTTAGGGCTAGCTGTTTTTCTTACCGCATTGACAACTTCTCTTGGATTTGTCTCCTTGTATTTTACCAATGTGCCTAGTTTGATGTGGTTTGGCTTGTATACTGGTTGTGGGGTTATGTTTATGTTTTTATCCTTGTTTTCCATTTTGCCCTTTGCCTTGTATCACTTGCCCCCATTGCCTTTAACCAATCAAGAAGTGTGGGCAAAGCGATGGAACCGTGGATTGAGATTTCTTTTTCAAAAAATCACCAATTACCGTAAAACCATTTCCCTCACATTTATCGTTTTCACTTTATTAGCTGGCTACTTTATGTCTCAGGTGAAGACCAATGGCTATATTCTTGATAATTTACCAGAAGGACATTCATTGTTGGAAGATTTTCGATTTTTTGACCAACAGTATGGAGGATCAAAACCATTGGAAATATACCTTCAGGCAGGGAGTAAAGATTTGACTCTTTTTGATTACAAGGTCCTGAAAGAAATAGATAAGCTTGAAGGTTTTGTTCGGGGAAATTTTGGGTCAGGTTTTATTATGTCTCCCCTTACAGCGGTAAAGGCAGTGAACAAAGCCAAAAACCAAGGCAATCCAAAGGCTTTTGTATTGCCTTCACCACTTGCCTATGAAAGAATGCAGCCAATGGCAAATAGGATTGGTGATTCTCAAAACATAAAGTTATGGACAGCAGATAAAACGGAAGGTAGGCTATCCACAAAGATGGCAGATGGTGGTAGTCTTTTGGGTAAAAAACAGCACCAAAAATTGGAGGAATTTGTGGCCAATAAAATAGATGCTTCTTTGCTAGAAGTAAGACTAACAGGCACTTCTTTTCTAATTGATAAAAGTCATGAACTGGTTACCTATAAGGTGTTTAGTGGTCTTGGCTTTGCCTTTTTATTGGTAGGGATCATTATTGGTTTTCTGTTTAGGTCATGGAGGATTTCTCTAATTGTTATCCTGCCTAATATTGTGCCTTTGCTTTGGATAGGCTGTGTTATGTATTGGTTTGGAATTGAGTTCAAACTTTCAACCTCCATTGTTTTTGCCATAGCTTTTGGCATTGCTGTGGATGACAGTATCCATTTTATGACCAATCTTCAGATGCAAATGAGAAAGCAACAAGGCTTATTGAAAGCACTTTACCTTACTTATCTTACCACAGGCAAAGCCATAATTCTGACTACGCTAATTCTAGTTTCAGGATTTGTAATGTTGACATTTAGTAGTCTGGAAATACCTTGGTTCACGGGGGTGTTGGTAAGCCTGTCTTTGTTGTTTGCTGTTTTGGCAGATTTACTATGGTTACCAGTTTTGTTATTGCCATTTAAGGAGGTAATAAAGGAGAAAATTAATCGTCGGCTTTCACCAGATCAGGATAAGCAAACACTGCAGAAATAGGATAATGATCGGAATAATCTACTTCTCTTAAAGTTTTGAATTGCAAAACTTCCAGGGCTTTGTCGAAAAACACATTGTCAATTCTTAAAAAGAACAATACCTTATTGTAGGTAAAGCCAAAGCCTCTTCCTTTGCTTTCAAAGGCATTCTCTAAATTTTCCCGAAGACTAAAGTAGGTGTAACTGTAGGGTAAATCATTGAAGTCTCCAGCCAAAATCACTGGATAAGGGCTGCTCAATAGGTGTTTTTTTAGAATTTGCATTTGTGAGGTCCTCAGTTTTATTCCAGCTTTCAATTTTTTAATTGTGGATCGGTACTGGTTTTTTATGCCCTCTAAATTGTCAAGGTCAGCCGCCTTAATATTCATCGATTCAAGGTGGGTATTGTAAACCCTGATGGTGTCCTGATTGATTTTAATATCAGCGAACATGGCTCCATTATTCCTTTTGTTGTCAAAAACTTTACCGCTATTGATAATTGGAAATTTACTAAAAATGGCTATCCCGTACGATTTCTTTTTCTCATTGCCATTTGCAGAATAGTAGGCATACTCATAATCACCGTTGTTGGCAATCATCTTCAATGCATTTCTAGATGGGGTAGTAAAATCCTGATAGAATTCCTGAAAACACTTGATGTCGGAAGGATTCTCTTGAGCCCATTTTATTGAGTTTGTTATTTTGCTTTCACTGTCATTCCCCCAGCTGTTATTAAACAACATGGTATTGTAACTTAGAAAGGAGAATCCTTCAGTAACGGTGTCAGGACTGTTCCATTGGAAGGTGACTACCAAAAATTTCCAGCCAATTATTAAGACTAGGATCGGATAAATGATTAAGCGAAATCTTCCGAAAAGCAACAATACGACAAGAAATAGATTCAATAACAGGAATACTGGTATGAGTAGGGGCAATAAACCCGTATAATCCCATGTCTCAGGGGAAATATGCACACTTAAGAAGAGTGCCAAGGATGCTAAAAAGATGGTAATGATAATAAATCGCATATTGCTGTTTTAAACAAGCCCCAAATTGGCAATAATTTTGTACTCCACCAATATATTTAAATTTTTTACTACTTAGCACCTCTTCATTTAGCTCAAGTTTTGGCTTTTAGGATTGTTTTACCTCGTTGTTCTTGGTACAATGTTAGAGGGAATGCAAGGACTTTTTGGAAAGAGAATGGAAACTCCATGGAGACATTTGTCTTTGGCATGAGCCTTTGAATCATTTAAACAATAGATTTACCACGAGTATTAGGAATACGATATTTAACCTATAATCCATGGAAGATTAAGGAAAAAATACATAGATTAGTGTAAAATTTAATCTTAAACTTTATGAAAAACCTTACAATCCCATTTTTCAGTGTATTTGTTTTTGCGATTTGCTTAGGGATTATTTCCTGTTCAAACCCATCTTCAAAAAGTGCTGAGTCAGTGGAAGAGGAAGCAGTTAAGGAAGTTAAAGAGCGTGCAAGTCCTTTAAAATCTTCCTCCGGACTAGTAAAGGGAAAAGAGATAACAGTGCAATACGGAGCTCCATCTGTTAAGGGGAGAGTTATTTGGGGAGATTTGGTGCCCTATGGTGAGGTGTGGAGAACAGGTGCCAATGAAGCTACAAATGTCAACTTTGCTTCAGATGTTCTGGTTGAAGGGGAAATAGTAAAAGCAGGGAAATATTCTTTGTTTACCATCCCAAGAGAAAACGAACCTTGGACAGTGATATTAAACGCTGACTGGGATTTGGAACACGGACATTTTCAATACAACGAAGAAAATGATGTCTTGAGGGTAGCTGTTAATCCTACTTTTGGATCAAGCAACCAAGAATCCCTTACTATAGAAGTGGTAAGTGAAGGTTTAGAAATTAAATGGGAAAAAGCGAAAGTATTGGTAAATATTGAATGAAATACATAGGGTTCTTCTTTTCATTGCTGTTTTCATTGTTGGTTGCTGTAGGCTTGTCCATTAATTTGGCAAAGCTCCCACCTTTGGCCAAAGTTTTTGATCCTTTTAAAGGCTTCTGGCAAAATGCTTACAGTGAAGATTATGATCCGGAAACTGAGGTGGCTATAGATGGTCTTCAGTCGGAAGTGATGGTGGATTACGATGAAAACCTAATCCCTCATATTTTCGCGGAAAACGATATGGATCTTTATAGGGTTCAAGGTTATGTCACTGCAATGCACAGGTTGTGGCAGATGGAATTTCAGGTAATGGCAGCTGAAGGCCGACTTTCTGAGATTGTTGGGCCCATAGCACTAAACCGTGACAGGGAGATGCGAAGAAAGGGGCTAGGCTTTGGAGCGAAGAATAAGCTTAAATACCTTCAAAAAGAAGACCCTGAAAATTTGAAATTAATGTTGGCCTATGCGGATGGCGTGAATGCCTATATAGATCAACTTTCCCCAAGAGACTTACCACTAGAATACAAGCTTTTAGATTATTATCCCGAAGCCTGGACCCCTTATAAAACACTTCTATTTCTGATGAATATGTCAGAAACATTGTCAGGAGACAGTGACCTGGCTTATACTAATTTTCGGAATATTTTTGGTGATAAATGGCAGGATAAACTTTTTCCAGATAAACCTGAAGGGGTAGTGCCAGTAATTACCAAAGAGGATTGGGGTTTTGAACCTTTGGAGGTAATAAAACCGGGCATTGAATTTCTAGATTCCACAAAAATAACTGAATTATTACCAGAGAAAGAGCCAGGATTAGGGTCAAACAATTGGGTTGTGGCTGGAGAAAAAACAGCTTCAGGCTATCCCATTTTAGCCAATGATCCGCATTTGGCTTTAAATTTACCCTCATTATGGTTTGCCATGCAATTGAGCACTCCAGAATATACAGTAAAAGGAGCAACTTTACCTGGAACCCTAGGGGTAATCTTAGGCTTTAACGAGCACATGGCCTGGGGGAGTACAAATGCAGACAGGGATGTGAAAGATTGGTATAGAATCACCTTTAAAGACCAATCCAGAGAAGAGTATTTGTACAATGGGCAATGGATACAAAGTACCACTCAGTTGGAAACCTTCCTTGTGAAAGGCCAAAATGAATTTGTAGATACGGTTGTATATACCCATTACGGGCCGGTAGTCTATGATAGAAACTTTAAATTTGAAGGAAAACCATTGGACTTTGCCTTGAAATGGACAGCCCATGGAGAATCCAATGAGAGTAAAACTTTTATTGGGTTAAATAAAGGCAAAGACTATGGGGATTTTATAGAGGCACTCACTCATTACGTAGCTCCCGCTCAAAATTTTGTTTTTGCCTCCGGTTCGGGAGACATAGCCTTGAAAATCCAAGGTAGGTTTCCATTAAAATGGGAAGGCCAAGGAAAATTCCTTATGGATGGGAGCAAGCCAATGTATGAATGGCAAGGGTTTATTCCTACAGAGCACAATGCTCAAATTAAGAATCCTGAACAAGGCTTTTTAACTTCAGCAAATCAGCATCCTGTTTCCTATAATTACCCCTATTTTGTCTATAATAATAACTATGAATATTTTAGAAATAGAAGAATAACCGATCAACTTACAGGAAAATCGGGGATTACTGTGGAGGACTTGAAAAATCTCCAATTGGATAACTTTAACCTACATGCCTCGGAAATTCTTCCATTAATGCTTGACAGTGTTAGGGGGGGAGGGACTGAAAAGGAGGCGTTTTGGTTGGCTGAATTGAAAGATTGGGACTATAATGCTTCTGCTGAAAAATTTGCCCCTGCGCTATTTAAATCTTGGTGGGATCATATGGAAAGCGCATTGTTTGGTTCTTGGGATACCAAAGGATTGCCCATTACTTACCCGAATAAATTCACCTTGTCCAACCTTCTTAAGAATGAACCAGATGCGGATTGGTTTGATAAATCCAATACAGCAGCAAAAGAGACCGCTTCTTATTGGATAAATGAAGGGTATTTAGGGATGGTAGATGAGATGAAAAGCCTGACCGAAAATTCCGATTCTATTTCCTGGTCGGCATATAAAAACACCCATTTAAGTCATTTGATTCCAAATTTAACTCCTTTTGGAAGGTTTGAAATCCCAATTGGTGGAGGCAAAGGAATTGTCAATGCATCGGCCTCAGATTGGGGGCCAGGATGGAGAATGATTGTAGAAATGGGTCCCGAAATTAAAGCTTTAGGCATATACCCCGGTGGACAATCCGGTAATCCAGGAAGTAAATATTATGACAATTTTGTGGATGCCTGGGCTTCTGGAGAATATTTAAAAATTGAGTTGAGGAATAGGGGCAATTCTTCAGAAATGTTGTTTCAAACCAAATATACCCCTAATTAACATGAAGTTTATAGTACATGTATTGATTATAGCTTTATTGGCCTACCTTTTAGGTTCCTTTGTGCCTTATTATGTGTTGATGATTTTGATAGGTGGGGTTTCGGCTTGGTTTAGAGGATCTGCCTTTTTAGCCTTTATTGCAGGGGCATTGGGCGTAGCCATAGTATGGATATTGGCCCCCTTAATTATATGGTCTGTTTCTGGTTCTGATCTCCCAGATAAGTTCTCCCAAATCATGGGTTTTTCGAATGGAACAATATTGGTAGGAATTACAGGTCTTTTGGGTTTTTTGATCGGAGGATCAAGTTCATTGACTGGCAATTTTTTTGGTAAACTGTTTATGGAGAGAGACAGTAACTACTAGAAATTTTTGGCCTTTTTTTTGTGACTTCGAATTCAGTCAATGTTTTTTATTCCTGTCAATTTGATTATATTGGAGTAAACAATAAAACCCAGAATAATAATTTTCCCGGATTATTAAATTTGTATAGTATTTGTTATAAATGTCAATGATTAATTAAGGACATTGGAATGCAGCAAAGCCTAGTATTGGTGAAATCAAAATCAGATGAACAATTAGATTTTGGGAAGATACCGGAGCTTAACTGACTTGTCCTTGTCCATTTCGGGTTGAAAGTTATAATTAGCTTTTGTAAAAATAATTTTTCTATAAAACCAACATAAAAAAAATGTCAAAAACGATTATTGTTTCAAATAGACTACCAATTAGTTTACAGCATAAAAATGGAAAGTTTGAATTTAAACCCAGTGCAGGAGGTCTTGCTACGGGTTTGGGTTCAATATATAAGGAAGGAGAAAATATATGGATAGGTTGGCCAGGGAACGATGTTGAAGATGAAGGTCAGCGACTTGAAGTAGTAGATGAGTTGAAGAAATTAAAAATGGCCCCAGTCTTTTTGACAAAAAAAGACGTGGAATTGTATTATGAGGGCTTTAGCAATGAAACAATATGGCCGGCTTTTCACTATTTCACTCAGCATATCAATTATGAAGATGAGTATTGGGATGCTTATTGGCAGGTAAATAAGAAATTCTGTGATGCCATACTTGCCAAAGCAAATGAAGATGACACCATTTGGGTACATGATTATCAATTATTATTGTTACCAATGATGCTCAGAAAGGCATTGCCCAATGCTACTATTGCCTTTTTTCAACATATTCCTTTTCCTTCTTATGAGATTATTCGAATGCTTCCATGGAGGAAACAAATGCTTGAGGGCATGGTGGGTGCTGATCTGATAGGCTTTCACACTTATGATGACATGCGTCACTTTTTGAGTGCGGTGGGCAGAATTCTCGGACTATCCAATGAAAGTGGTTTTATCCAAGCTGACAACCGCTTGATAAATGTGGATGCCTTTCCTATGGGCATTGATTACGACAAGTTCGAACAAGCAGCTTTAAGCCCTAAAACCAAAGAGTATGTAAAGAAATTTAAAAAGACCCTTGGCGATCAGAAATTATTGATAACCATCGATCGCTTGGATTATTCAAAAGGTATTCCAAACCGGATCAAAGTGTTTGAAAGACTTCTTGACGAGCATCCAGAGTACCGAGGGAAGGTGTCAATGATAATGGTGGTGGTACCATCTAGGGACCAAGTGAAGTCCTATCAAGCCTTAAAGGAAGAAATTGATACTTTGGTCGGGCATATCAATAGTAAGTTTTCTACGCTGAATTGGGTGCCTATTCACTATTTCTATAGGAGTTTCCCATTTAATGAATTGAGTGCTTTTTACAGTATGTCAGACATAGCTTTGGTAACTCCCCTTAGGGATGGTATGAACTTGGTATGTAAGGAGTTTGTAGCAAGTAAAACCAACCAAAGAGGTGTGCTGATACTTTCAGAAATGGCAGGGGCCAGCAAGGAACTGGTTGATTCCATTTTGGTCAATCCTAATGATCAGGAAGGGGTGACAAGTGCTATTGTGGAGGCGCTATCAATGGATGAAGAGGAGCAGGAGGTGCGAATGATTTCCATGCAATCCAGTTTGAAAAAGTATGATATTTTCCAATGGGTTAAAGTATTCATGGATAGGTTGAAGTTTGTTAAGGAAAAACAAGCGGATCTTGAATCCAAAGCTTTGGACAAGAAAATCATCAACCAAATGAAGGTGGCTTTTAAAACGGCCAAAAAGCCTTTATTGCTTTTGGATTATGATGGAACTCTTGTAGGGTTTAAAGGCAGACCTCAGGATGCATTTCCAGATGAAGAATTGAAAGTATTGGTGGCGGCCCTTGCAGAACAATGCCAAACTGTCATAATAAGTGGTAGAGATAAGGAAACATTAGGAGAATGGTTTAAAGGACAGAAGGTGGATATGATTGCTGAGCATGGTGTTTGGCTGAAGAGAAAGGATCAAAAAGAAGATTGGATCTTATATGCGGAGGTAGATGATAGCTGGAAAGAAGATATCCGGAAAGTAATGGAGTATTATGTACTTCGTACACCAGGAGCCCTGATTGAGGAAAAACACCATTCGCTTGTTTGGCATTATAGGAAAGTTGAGAGTGGCTTGGGAGACCTTAGGATGAGAGAGTTGTTCAGCCACCTTAAATACATGGCCAGGGGCCACAATCTTCAAGTATTAGAAGGCAATAAGGTGCTTGAGATTAAACGTCCTGATATTAATAAAGGTAGAGCAGCTACTGCAATGATGAAGGGAGAAGACTATGATTTTATCATGGCACTTGGAGACGATTGGACAGATGAGGATACCTTTAAGGCCATGCCTAAAAATGCGTACACCATTAGAGTTGGGTATACCTATACACAGGCCAATTATAACATCAAAAACCCATTAGAGGTAAGGGAATTGTTAAAGACCTTGGTCGAATAATACCTCCTGTTAACTGATCTATTGACATCCCAATATGGGCGATATTGTTGCAATGATAAAGCTATAATAGGGTCCAAATTGGGGTGTTTTTATATACTATAGGCTTAGCCTCTTATTTCGGGTTTAACTCAAGTTCAATAAGCTAATAATACTCAAAACCATTTTTTCTGTATGGCAAATTGTCTTATTCAGGTTTTATGCTTTTAATCCAGTTGCTCATATCTTCCAGTACTTTCGGGTTAAATGTTTCAGTATTGGTCCCATATTCGGAAATTGCTCCGGTTTCTGCTGTTTGGAACAGATGATTTAGCCCATCGTATACATTTACATTGATATTTGGAAGGCCCATTTTTATAAGGGCCTCCTTATTTGAGATGGCATTCACCTGTTTGTCTTTACTGCCAAATGCTACCCATGAGGGTATGCTTACCTGATGGATAAAATCTTTTGGTTCAGTTTTTATAAAATTATAAAACCAGGGAGCTGTTAATTTGGCATACTGCTCTAGTCGCTGATCAATTTGGACCGCTTTTTCCAAACTATCCAAGTGAACCAATCGCTCGTCTTCAGCGATGAATCTTCTTAACTTTTCTTTAGCCTCTACAGGACTTTGGCTTTCTTTTACCAATTGGTACAACTTGAAATTATAGCTTTGCTGCTCCTTGGCCAGGTTTTCTTCAGCACCTGAAGCCATTATTATATCGTAAGTCTGTTCACTCATTAGGCTATCAATAGAGATAACTGGAGGAGCTAGGGCAGTAATAAAAGCAATGTTTCCTGTGTTATTCGCAGCCATCATCCAGGAAATTAGGCCTCCTTCGCTATGGCCTATAACTCCTATTTTATCTTTGTCTACAAAAGAGAAGCTTTTTAATTTTTCCACTGCCGACCAAGCATCTTTTACAAAGTCATGTGTTGTAGCACCTTCCATGGTTCCTTCTGACTCACCTACTCCGCGGTCATCGTATCGCAAGACAACTATTCCTTGTCGGGTAAGGTGATCAGCAATTACCCAGAAAGGTACATGTCCGAAAATTTCACTATTTCTGTCTTGGGGACCAGAACCGCTAATAAGTACTACAGAGGCAAAAGGTCCTTCACCCTGAGGTTTAGTCACTGTCCCCTTAAGTAATAGATCATCTTCTTTTTGGACAAAGGAAGTGTTGATAATTTCATAGGGAAAGGGGCCTTGTGGAGTTTGTGGATGCTTTATTTGGTTATCGGCTTTCTTCTTAGATGGGGACAAGGTTAGAGACAGGGAAAGACCCGATTGTTTAAATTGCCCTGTAATGCTGTTGTCAACAAGGGTGCCTTCGAAGGTTGCGCTCAAAGTGGTAATCTGTATGGAGAGAAGTGTCCCGTCAAACAATACACTTGTCAAAGGGATACCATAAGCATTCTGCTGAGGGCTGTCCAAGGTTCCTTTCCAACCTTCGGATTCAGGTTCAAAATTAAAAATTAAAGGGAGTTGTTGTAGGCCCAAGTCCAACTTTCCTACCCAAGAACCAGAGATAGTCTGGGCATGGCTTATGGATGTAGTCAAAAAAAATAGACCAGAAATTAAATAAAATAAAGATGACTTTAAACTCAAGGAAGATTCCATATATACTTAGAGGTTAGCAAGTATAAATATATGGAAAAAAGGCAGTTTAAGTAATGATTACTATTCTATAAGAGAAGGTATTTCGCTTCTAGGGATTAAGTTTAGCGTTCTTTGAAAGTTCTCCTTATAATTAGAAGCATTCAGTGTGTAATAAAATGCACCCTTCTTTGAAGCGGTTTTGTCCTTTTCTTCTATCTTTTGAATGATCTTGCTTGAAAGTAGCTTTCTTGTAAAGTTTCGTTTGTCAATTTTAGTAGCAAACAATTTTTCGTACAAGGTCTGAAGTTTTGGTAAAGTGAATTTTTCTGGCAATAATTCAAAAAGGATTGGGTGAAATGCGGCCTTACTTCTTAACCTGCTAAAAGCCATTTCCACCATTTCCTGGTGGTCAAATATCAATTTGGGTATTTGATCCATTTGGAACCAACGTGCTTGAAATTCATCATTGGTTTGTTTTTGGTATTTTTTAATATCAATTAAGGCCATATAAACTACCCCTACCACTCGTTCAACAGGATCTCTTTTTGGATTACTAAAGGCATGCATTTGTTCCATAAATACATTTTCAAGACCGGTGAGTTCTTTGAGTATTCGATTGGCAGACTCATCTAGGGATTCGTTAGGTTTAAGAAACCCTCCCATAAGACTCCATTTTTCTTTCTCAGGAGAAAATCCCCGATTGACCATTAATAGTTTGTAATCGACACCATCAAACCCAAAGATTATACAATCAACAGCTACCAGAACTCTAGTTTGACTTGAATATTTAAACATTTTTGATTCTTTAATATTGTGTTATTAACACTAATTTATTTGAAAGTTGAATTTAACTCTTTTATTGCATGAGTTACGTACCCGATGGCGATTTTGTTTTAAAATATTTTTACGGCTACCTTCTTCTCTAATCAATTAGAATTTCAAATTTCGACAATTTTTTTCAAAATGTGCTTGTTTATTTAACCAAAAATTTAAAAAATGACGTAATATATTTAATAATGGGTTAAATTTTATTCTGAAAATATTTACTAAATCAATTAAAATTAAGAAAGTTGCTTGTATTGACCCCTAGGCAGACTTGTGATTTTACTGTAATATTTCCAAATTAATTTTTTTCAAAAAATATTCAATTTGTGGTTTTTTACAAGAGGATTTTGTGCCAAAGCTTCATTGAATTTGGTCTACAAGTAAAAATAAAGAATTTATGATTTTTTAAAATAGGTTAAAAATACACTTAATTTAAACCCAAGGCATGTATCACGATAGCTTAGAAGTGTTAAAGCCCTATATGATTAGTCAATACCCACTGTTTTTGAGGTTTTTATCAGGGTCTTGAATTAAAATCGAAAACAGCCTTAGTAGTTGATGCTTTTTTTCCTACTTTTTAAAATTTGTCAAGCTCTTTCTCAAAAACCCAACTATGCTTTCGAAGGTGTGAAGTTTAGACAAATGAATATTATTTATCGTTTGAAAGAGCTGTTGCCTTGTTGTGTTCTCATAGATAAGATGGTTAGAAGCTAAATGATTTTGGCTGTTCGGTTGCATTTTTTTGCAACAATGCCAATACAAAGCAGGGCTTACTTAATTGCTTAAAGAACCTTTCAAGAACTATTTTGAAGCGATTTTAGCATGAAATAGATTTTTTATTGTAAACATCAGGTTAAAATTTTGGGTCTTGATTAAATTTTATCAATGTTTTTTAAAAATGTACCTAAAGTTATGTAGTGACCAAGGAATATTAATTATAGATGGTGAAAATGTACTTTTTAAACATTTGACCTCGTTTGATAGTTTTATGACTTTAAATTTAGTTTAACCCGTTAAAACAATGTTTTTGCCATTGATATTATATTCTGCTCACAGGAAAAAATAAAAGTAGCCTCCCTATGTTTAAACTAAATTATTAATATATTATTTTTTCTTGAATTTTTACATTTTTACATTATTTACTTTTTTCTTCATAAAAATATATTTAAACTTCGATGTTATAAAATTTTGGAGAACCCTAAAATAACCTTTCAAACATTCAGTATATATGGTTTTCTTTGAAAATTTTTATTAAAAATTAGATATTTATTCGTAACCGATCTAAAAGCAGATCATTATTTCGAAATAAATTGTGTGATATTGCAAAATAACCATAAATACATAAGCCTATGAACATAATATTTTAATCCATTAAGCAGTGTTTGAATTAGGAATGAAATCCTAAGAATTAAATCAATTAACAAATAATCCACTATGAAAAAAAGTTTACATTTTTACCGGGACATGCAACCGATGTCATGGCTCCCGGCAATCCTTTTTTGTTTGTTTTCAGGAGGCCTAATGGCTCAATCTGAAGGCTTAAATAAAAATTTGGAAAACATTAACAAAGATCAAACGGTTTTGGCCAGTGCCAAATTAAAAAATGCCAATGCCGAATTTGATGTTACGATAACTGGTGTTGTGACGGACGAGAATGGTATGCCAATTCCTGGTGTAACCGTATCCGTTCCTGGAACATCTATTGGTACAGCAACTGATTTAGATGGAAAGTACACACTTACTGTTGCAGAAAATGCAAGTGTTATATTTTCATTTATAGGTTTTGAAAGCCAAACGGTAAATGTTGCCAACAGAAGCACAATAAACATTACTTTGAAAGAAGATACCCAATCTCTAGACGAAGTAGTGGTAGTAGGTTATGGTACACAGGAAAAAGTGAACCTTACTGGTGCAGTAGGTGTGGCCACAAGCGAAAGGCTTCAAAATAGACCAATTGCAAACGTGGGTGAAGGTCTTCAAGGTGTGATACCAAATTTAAATATCGCTCCTAGGAATGGTGATCCTTCCCAAAGCCCGAGTTTTAATATTAGGGGATATCAATCTATTAATGGTGGCTCGCCACTTATTTTGGTAGATAACGTTCCTATGGATATCAATAGAATCAACCCAAATGATATCGAAAGTATTTCTGTACTTAAAGATGCAGCTGCAGCTGCAGTATACGGTGCTAGAGCAGCTTTTGGTGTGGTATTGGTAACTACAAAAAGTGGTAAAGAAGGTAAAGTACGTGTATCCTTAAACAGTCAGTATTCATTAGGTAAGCCAATATTCAATATGGATCCTGTTACAGATCCGTATGAATTTGTTCAAGCCAGAAATTTAGCTAACATTCGTACAAATGGTGTACCAAGTTACGATCAGGACATGATCGATGGTACCAAACGTTGGTCAGAAAATCCAATTCCGGAAAACGAATGGGGAGTTGCAAATGGTAACTTGAGGTTTTATGGCTTTAATAATTACACCGAAAAGATAATGACTGATTTTGCGCCATCTCAGCAACATGATCTGTCTATCTCTGGTGGATCAGAGAATTCGAAATATTTTGTTTCCATAGGTCATTTAAATAAAGACGGCTACCTTAATTCAGATCGTAACGAAAATTTTAAGCGTTACAATATCTTAATGAAAGCCGAATTTAAAGTAACAGATTGGTTGACATTGGATGAGAAAATAGTTGTAAACTCTCAGCAAAGTGACAAGCCTTATTTCTACAACTGGGATGTAAACATTAATACTTTGGCAAGGGTAAACCCTATTATGCCAATAACTTTCCCAGATTTGCCTTACTATGTTACCGAAGGAGATAGAGATACTTATGCACCTTATATAGGTAAGTATTTTGGAGGAACCAACTTCTTCCCTTATTTGGAAGATGGTGGACGTTCTACCTGGACCAACAATGATATTTGGTTAACTCAAGGAGTAACTTTAAACCCGGTTGAAGGATTGACAATTAAGTCGAATTTCTCTTATAATTTCTTTCACAGGTCTGAGCAAGATGTTGCAAGTAAAATCGAAATTGTTGACACAAATCTTTTGGCTGCAGGTCTTATCAGTAATGGATTTAGTGGTAACGACTTCATCAATGAAGAAAGTCGGTACAACCAATATTATGTTTTCAACGCATTTGCTGATTACAAATTTCAATTACCTGAAGTTCATAGCTTAACTGCTATGGTTGGATTCAACCAGGAATGGGGTCAAAATAAATTTATTAGGGCACAAGCCAATACTTTGCTTACACCATTGATTACGGATTTGAATGCAACAACAGGCTTGCAACAAACCTTTGGTAGCAGTAGTCATGTTTCTTTAAGAGGCGCATTCTACCGAGTGAATTATATCTTTGATGAGCGTTTTCTATTGGAAGCCAATGGTCGATATGATGGTACTTCTAGATTCCCTTCTGACAGTAGGTTTGGTTTCTTCCCATCTTTCTCAGCTGGGTATAGAATTTCCAATGAAAATTGGATGGCCAGTACTAAAAGCTGGATGGATGAATTGAAAATAAGAGGTTCTTACGGTACTTTAGGTAACCAATTATTGGGTAGCAATTATTACCCATATATACCAACCTTGGGTACAGGTCAATCAGGCTTTATGCTTAGCGCTGGACAGCGTACCCCATATGTATCTGCTGCGGGACTAGTAAGTCCAACCTTGACATGGGAAACGGTTGTTTCTCAAAATATAGGAGTTGATTTCACGCTATTTGGAGGTAAAATCGATGCTTCCTTTGATGTGTACTCTAGAGAAACCAAAGACATGTTGATGCGTAGAGATTATCCTTCTATTTTGGGTACAGGTGCACCACAGTCTAATGCAGCTGATTTGAAAACTACTGGTTGGGAGTTGGCAGTAACATGGAAAGATAGAGTTAAAGATGAGCTCTTTTATGATGTTACATTGGCCCTTTCCGATTGGACTGCTGAAATTACTAAATTTGAAAACCCTGAAGGGGTAATCAATCAGTACTATGTAGGTCAAAAACTAGGGGAAATCTGGGGTTACGAGACCGTAGGTATTTTTCAATCACAAGAGGAGGTAGACAATGCTCCTGATCAATCAAGATTAGGTGCCAATTGGAGAGCTGGTGATATTCAGTATGCAGATTTAAATGGAGATGGAATAATTTCTACTGGTAATGGTACTTTAAGTGATCCTGGAGATAGGAAAATCATAGGAAACGATACACCTAGATTGTCTTTTGGATTGAATAATAATTTACAATGGAAGAATTTCACTTTGAATCTTTTCTTCCAAGGTATTTGGAAAAGAGACCACTGGCCTACTTCTGGAAACTGGACCTGGTTTTTCCCTTTCAATGCCGGACATGTGGAGAAATATTTCATCACCGATTCTTGGTCTGAGGATAACAGAGATGCCTATTTTGCAGCGCCTCATATTTCTACCAATGACAAGAAAAACATCCAAACACAAAGCAGGTTCTTGCAAAATGCCGGTTACATCCGTTTGAAGAATGCCAATTTAGGTTACAATCTT
The DNA here is from genome assembly GCF_056859355.1 of Cyclobacterium sp. L-R. NCBI lineage: Bacteria > Pseudomonadati > Bacteroidota > Cytophagia > Cytophagales > Cyclobacteriaceae > Cyclobacterium > Cyclobacterium sp. L-R. Next base: position 33,017 of record NZ_JBSXOH010000049.1, on the reverse strand, counting down.
CCTCAAAACTGGATGGAGACCATTGGTTTCCAAAATGCCAATATCTATTTTTCAGGCATGAATCTTTGGGAATATTCTCCGATTCGCAAGCCTTTGGATCCTGAATCAATTTATGCAGGAGCTATCGAGTATCCTATGCAAAGGGTATATACTTTAGGTGCAAGGATTACCTTTTAATTATTTAAATCGAAAAAAGTATGAAAATATATAAATTTATATGGGCTGCCGTTTGCCTGACACCATTATTGCTATTATCATGCAACGATGATTTCTTGGAGCGCTACCCACTTGATGAGGTTAGTAATGAGACCTTCTGGAATACAGAAAATGACTTAATGGTTTATAATAATAGCCTTTACCATTTGGCATTGAATGATGACAATGTACCTATTCTTCATGGTCATTTCGATGGTTTTAATAGTCACTGGGGAAGTTATTGGTTTTTAGATGAATTTTCTGATAACCTTGCTCCAAGACATGACCGACATGCGTTTTTTCAACAAGTCCGTGCCGGAAAACAAATTGTGCCAAATGGCCCTCAGCGTTTTGGTTATAAAGGTTGGAATTTCGTAAGAGCCATCAATGTAGGACTGGAAAATTACGGTAAAGCGGATATTTCTGAGGAAGTCAGAAATAAATATGTAGGAGAAGCCCGTTTATTAAGAGGTTGGTTTTATGCAGAAAAGGTTCAGAAATTTGGAGATGTTCCATGGGTGGACAGAGAGTTGAACATTGATTCTGATGAGTTATTTGCAGCCAGAACTCCGAGAGAAGAGGCTATGGATAAAGTTTTGGAAGATTTGAATTTTGCTACTGAAAATATTCCGGATGATTGGGGTGATGGCAACGAACCTGGTCGTTTAAACAGATGGGCAGCATTAGCCATTAAATCCAGATTATGTTTATATGAGGGAACCTATAGAAAATATCATGGAGGTTCCAATGCTGAAATGTGGATAAGAGAAGCAGCTGAAGCCGCCAAAGAAGTAATTGACAATAGCCCTTATGCTATTTACAATACAGGTGATCCAGAAAATGATTTTAATTCATTTATGAGAAAAATTGATATCAGTGGAAACCCTGAAGTAATGGTTTGGAGAAGGTATCAGTTAGGTATCTATACGAATCATGTACAAAGTTACTTCAGTTATTCAGGAGGTGCTACTAAAAGTTTTGTTGAAGATTTTCTAGCAACTGATGGTAAACCTATTTCGATATCTACCCTTTATCAAGGAGATGATACCATTGAAGATGTATTTGCAAACCGTGATCCTCGATTAAGACAAACCATTTTGCATCCTGATGATACTGAAAAGTACAATTATGATAGAGGTGATGGAAGGGATTACCCTAGAGTTGTTGGAATGTCAGGTGGATTTACCACTACTACTGGATATCATATTATCAAACACTACAATGCAGATGATATGATTGGTAAAGCATATAATACTGCTGAATCGCCTGCGATAATTCTTAGGTATGCAGAAGTATTGTTAAACTATGCAGAAGCAAAAGCTGAGCTTGGTGAAATTACTCAAGGTGATCTGGATTTGAGTATCAACCAATTAAGAGACCGTGTTAACATGCCGCATCTAATGATGGATCCACCGATGGATCCAAGGTATGCAAATGATGGAGTTTCTCCCCTAATCGTTGAAATCAGAAGGGAAAGAAGAGTGGAATTGTTCTTGGAAGGTTTCAGGTACAATGATCTTAAAAGATGGAAACAAGGTAAAAAACTGGAAATCCCAGACATGGGAGTTCAGTGGAGCCCTGAAAACCAGGCAAGATTTGAAGGTGCAACAGTACAGACTAGTGTAGATCCGGAATCAGGTAAAACTTATATCGATGTTTACAAAGGCACAGATTGGGCAAATCCTGTATTTGATGAAGCCAAGCATTATTTATGGCCTTTACCATTGGATGATTTGGCTCAAAACCCACAATTAGTACAAAATCCTGGATACAATTAATTGAAGATTATTCAGAATTTTTAATACAGAAAGGCCTGCCGAAACGGATTGTTTAAATTTAAACACCATTTTCGGCAGGTTTTTTTATGCCTTTTTTTACAAGCGGAAAGGATATTTAATGAGGATATTTTAAATTGTTCCTTTAATTACTTAACCCAAAATGTACCCCATCTCCAAACAAGAATTGTATTCTTATAGGTATTCTATTTTTCTCTTAGAATAGGATCAATGTTTATATGAACTTCCAAGCCTTTCCAAGTTAAAACATTGCAAATACTCCTTGACAAAAACCATACTGGCCTTGCTTCAAAGGATGATGCTAATCAGCAGAAAAAAGGCAATTGATCAAGTTGGGGGCAATATTAGGTAAGTAAAAATTAACCGCGAGAACTAGGCCAAGTAAACTAAATTTTGAATTTTATTCATTTTCGGATAACTTAAAAATATACTTTATAATAACTTTTAGTCACATGAAAATAGCAAAACCCATTCTACCATTGTTGATCATCATAGCCATGCTATGGAACCCATTATTTGCAGTCGAAGCAGAGTTTCTAAGCATGGATACTGTGAAATTGGAGAATCCGATAACAGTAAACTATCTGAAACGGCACCTGAAAAAGTCGGGTCCAAAACTGGCACTTACGCCAGCACTTGAAAGAAATTTGAAGCGTAAGATAAAAAGTGACCCTTTGGTGAGGAACTATTATAATGCGCTAAAAGCCAATGCGGATGATGTAATCACAATGCCTGTGCTTACTCGAAATGTTATCGGGCGAAGACTATTAGGTACCTCACGAGACATGCTGCACCGTGTCAATGTATTGGGAATTGCTTATATCATCGAAAAGGACAAGAAATACCTAGATAAGATTAATGAGGAAGTTATTGCTGTAAGTAATTTTTCTGACTGGAACCCTTCTCATTTCCTTGATGTGGCCGAGATGGCGACGGCTGTCGCTTTGGCCATTGACTGGGTAGGCGATGATTTGCCAGCTGCTACTTTGAAGCTTGCGAAGGAGGCATTGATACAGAAAGGTATTGAGCCAAGCTGGAATGGAAACAAAGGTAGAATGTATGGTACCAATAACTGGAATCAGGTTTGTAATGCAGGGATGATTGCTGCCTCTCTTGTGATTGCAGATCAGGACATTGAATTGGCAGCCAAAACCATTCATCGTTCACTCGATGGAATTCCGAATGGGCTTATGCAATATGGGCCTGATGGGGCTTATCCTGAAGGTTCTACCTATTGGGGTTATGGTACTGCCTTTACTGTACTTACCTCTGCCATGCTAAAAACAGCTTTTAAAACTGACTTCGGTATAGGCGATTACCCTGCCTTTAAAGAAAGTGCAGATTTTAGAAAATTAACAATTGCTCCTTCGGGAAATTATTACAATTATGCAGACTGTGGTGACCGTCACAGTGATTCGGGAGACATCATTTTGGCCTGGTTTGCTACCCAAAGTGGGAATTCCCTGTACATAGAAGATGATAAATTTAGCCAACCGGTTGCTGATTTTGGCAAGCTTCATAGAATTGCAGGCGCTGGCTTGGTGTGGTTGGCACAATTTGAAAAAACTGCTGAAGCGGAATTGCCTCTTGTTTATAAAGGCGATGGCAAAAACCCAATCGTGATCATGCGTGATGGTGAGGGTTATTATTTTGGAGGTAAAGGTGGTAAAGGCACCGTGTCCCATGGAAATTTGGATGCTGGCTCATTCATCTGGGAACTTAATGGTGTGAGATGGAGCATTGATCCAGGGAATCAAGGATACAATGCCTTGGAACAAGAAGGCTTTGACCTTTGGAGTTCTTGTCAGGATTGTGAACGCTGGACCTTACTGACCAAAAACAATTATGGTCACAGCACTTTGACTGTCAATGGTGAACTTCATGTAAATGATGGTTTTGCCAAAATGTTGAGTGTAACCAAAGGGGATCAGCCTGAAGCAGAATTTGATTTGACCCCTGTCTTTGGAAATAACCTAAAAAAAGCTACCAGGAAATTTATCAAACCGGACAATAAATCTCTTGTTATTGAAGACCATATAGAAACCAATGTGCACACCAAAATGATCACCTGGCAGATGATGACCCAGGCAGATGTAAGTATTGTGGACGGAGGTGCTGTACTTACCCAAGATGGGAAAAAGATAATGTTAGAAAATCTTTCTCACCCGGACATTATGGTATCTGTAATTTCACTTGACCCGGCCCCTTTGAAACTTGACAGACAGATTGAAGGGCTAAAAAGATTGGAGATTAGGATTCCCGCTTACCTGATTGAAGACAATACGGATGTAATCAAGGTTAAATTAAAAGCATTGTGATAACTTATAATTCAACTGCCAAAGGAGGTGCATCTTCCTTTGGCAGTCGCTTTACGTTTGTGCTGCTGTTATGCTGCCTATTGTGCGCCTTCGCTTTACCGGTACTTGCCTCTGATTTTAAAATGGTGAAGCAAAGGGTAGTGGCAGAATACCTGCTTGCGGAGGTGGATGATGAAGACATAGCAGAGCTGCTTGCTACACAAAAGCAGGACGGAACCTGGCCCGGAATCAATTACCAAGATGTGTCAAGAACAGGCTTTGAACATATTGTCCATACCACAAACATGGTTGACTTGGCCAAAGCTTACAGACAGCCAAATTCAAAGTATAAAGGTAGTCCAAAAGTAAAGCAAGCAATTTCCAATGCGCTGGACCATTGGGTACAAAACGATTATTTCTGCGACAATTGGTGGTACAATCAAATAGGCACACCAAATAATCTGGTGGCAGTGATGTTATTGTTAGGAGATGAATTGCCGGAAGAATTGGTGCAAGCCGCCCAACCCATTATCGGAAGGGCCCATCTCAATGCCTCAGGGGCAAGACCTAGTGGGGATAGAATAAAAATTGCCGGTATTTTGGCAAAAAACCTACTGTTTCTAGGCGAGAAGGAAAAATTTGAAACTGTTTTGAAAGTGATCGAAGGAGAAATAAAATTTTCCACAGGTAGCCGTGGCCTTCAGAGAGACTTTAGCTTTCATCATCGAGTAGATCGGGTAAACAATACAAGTTCCTATGGATTAGGCTATGCAGATGCTTTCGTAGAATGGCTGGTATATACCGCAGCTACCCAATATGCCTTTTCCAGAGATAAGGTAGAAATTTTGGTGGACTATTATTTAGATGGCATTAGTAAAAACCTGGCTTTTGGAAAATATTTAGAGGCCGGAGCAAAAAACAGAAGCATTGCCCGACCGGGCGCTCTTCATGCTTTGGATGCCAAGACGCCAAGAAAACTAGTTCAGGCTACTGATTATCGGAAAAGTGATTTGGAAGAAATTGTAAAAATTAGAGAAGAAGGGATCCATAAGGTTTCCTTGTCCTATGGTAAGTACTTTTGGCAAACGGAATTCTTCACCTTTCAGAGGCCGGGCTTTTTTACTTCTGTAAGAATGTACTCCATAAGGAATGACAATATGGAGGTGCCCTATAACAGTGAAGGATTAATGAACCATCACCGGGGAGATGGGACCAATCACCTTTCTTTAACCGGGGAAGAATACTTGGATATTTTTCCGGTTATGGATTTTCAGAAAATTCCCGGGGCCACCATTCTGCAAAAAGAAAAGCTTCCGGATCCGGATCAAATTCAAAAATCCGGCTATACAGATTTTGTAGGCGCGGTCACAGATGATTTATATGGAAGTGTGGCTTTTGACTTTATCAGCCCCCATGATCCCCTAAAAGCCAGAAAAAGCTGGTTTTTCTTTGACAAGGAATATGTTTGTCTGGGAGCAGGTATAAATGCTAAAGGCAAGCAAGAGGTATTTACTACCTTAAGTCAATTGCTGCTATCTGGTCAGGTTCATGTACAGGAGGGCAATAAAGTGAAAGCTTTAACTCAGGGAGAGTATGCGCTAAAGGATATTAATTGGGTGCATCATGACAATGTTGGCTATTTTTTGTTGCAGCCTGAAGCCCTGGGAATGTCTTTTGGTGAAGTTACAGGAAGCTGGACGACTATCAATAAACAAACAAGGGCTCCTCAGGAGGATGTATCAATGGATGTTTTCAGCCTTTGGATAAATCACGGCAATAATGTGAGAGAAGGCAATTATGCCTATTTGGTATTGCCCAATGTTACTTTGGAGGAAACAAAGGCCTATCGCAGCAATGATCAAATTGAAATTTTGTCCAATACAGAAGCCATTCAGGCCGTCAGACACAAGCAATTGTTACAGGTACAAGCCAATTTCTACCAGGCTGGTAAATTGAAAATTGGCAATGGATTGGAAATAACTATGGATGGGCCAGGCTTGCTTTTGATTCACCTTGATGGTAATAAAATTGTTAAAATGGCAGTAGCTGACCCAAGTAGAAAATTGAGCAAAATTCACCTGCAAGTTAATGGAAAAGTAGCGATTAAATCCCCACATCTGCATACCAATTGGAACGCTGAAAGTTGGGTGAGTGATTTAACCGTAAAGCTTCCGGAAGGTGAGTTTGCCGGAAGTAGTGTAATATTGGGGGATTAAGGAGTCCCATTTGAGGTATCAATTGATTGGGTCAAGCTACTTTTGATGTTGCTTAATTTTAAGATAATAAACCTATGAATAGAATTTTGAATGTCAATTTAAGTCTTGTGTGGCTTGTATTTTTGGCTTTGATTTCATGCAATCAAAAAAGTCATGAAACTTCAGAAGAGCCCATTGTAATTGATGAGCGCGACCAAAAACTTAGTGTAAATAAAATCATACCTATAGATAGTGTATGGGCAGGCCATAGGGTAGGCTTTTCCATGCTTACCCACAAAAATCGTCAATACATTGCCTATTACAACAAAGACAGGCACATGACGGTGGGGCAAAGAAATCTTGATGAGGATCAATTTGAACTGTATCAACTGCCTGTGTTTGATAGGGAAGAAGGGCAGGGGACCAGTACCCTACTTGGCTGGGACAGCCACAATTCGGTTACCATAGGTATTGATTCAGAAGGGTATTTACACCTGGCGGGCAACATGCATGTGCATCCTATCACTTATTTCAGAGGTAGAAAACCCAATGATATCAGCAGCTTGAAGCAAGAAATGGAAATGGTTGGCGAAAACGAAAAGCGCTGTACTTACCCTAACTTTATGAAAGACAGGGAAGGCCGTTTATTGTTTCATTACCGTGATGGTGGAAGTGGCAATGGCAATGAGATTTACAATATTTACGATGTAGCTTCTAAGGAATGGACACGTTTGCTAGACAGTCCCTTGACAGATGGACAGGGAGAGATGAATGCCTATGCTTCTCAACCTTCCTTGAGAGAAGACAATTGGTACCATATGTATTGGGTATGGAGGGATACACCGGATTGTGAAACCAATCACGACCTGTCCTATATCAAAAGTCCGGACATGAAAAATTGGTACGATGCATTTGGCAACCAAGTGTTGCTTCCAGTTACCATCGATCAGAAAAATGTGGTTGTCGATCCGGTTCCACCAAAAGGGGGCATAATCAATCTTGCTGCCAAGTTATGCTTGGATGAAAACAATGCGCCATTGATGGCTTTTCATAAGTATGATGAAAATGGCAACTTACAATTTTATGTAAGCAGGATCGAAGAAGGCGCTTGGAAGGCCAAACAAGTAACCGACTGGGATTATCGTTGGGAGTTTTCCGGTCGGGGAAGTATACCTTCTGAAGTTCGGTTAGGGGATTTTAACCGAAGAGAAGATGGGAATTATGAACTGGGCTACCAACATATAAAATATGGTGAAGGGGTCTTGCTATTAGATAAAGATTTAAACACCATAGGGGAGGTGTTGAAACCGGATAATTTTGGTGCTGACCTTAAACTTGAGGGAGACTTTGAGGGGCTGGAAATAAGGACTACCAATGACTTAGGAGGGTCAGAAAATGGAAAAACCTATCGTTTGAAATGGGAAACCCTACCACCAAACAGAGACAGGGCCTATCCTGAACCTTGGCCAAATCCATCTGTACTTTACTTGTACGAATTGGAATAGGGGGCTAAAAAAGAAACCATTAATGTCTTAATTGATGGTTTCTTTTACTTTCAATAGTTGATATAAGGCCTTAGCTAGGAAAAGAAATAAATGTGGTTGCTATCAAAATAAATATGTCCAAAATTTCATTAAATGCTATTAAGGTGCTTGGGTTGAATGTCTTGACCTTAAGTCTTTTGCTTCTTCATTCTTTAAGTGTCTTTTCGCAGCAAGTTTCTCATCCTTTTTTGATCGTAAAAGCAGATCAATTTGAACAGCACAGACAAAAGGCATTTTATGAACCCTGGAAATCCATGGCTGAGGATGCCCTAGAGATCACTGAAAAGGGGTTCAGTGAACCAATTATGGGAGCTTATGAACTTCAGGATTATATGGGAGCTGTTGCTTTGTCCTATATTTTATATCCCGAAGACAAAGACAGATATGCCCAAAAAGTCAAAGACCTTATTTTAAACAATTATTCAAAATTAGAACTTACTGAAAAAAGAGATTGGGGTGGTGTTGTTCCGCCCATGAGTTCATTCTTTGTGGCCATCCTGGCACTTGACATTGTTTACAATGATTTGACCAAAGAGGAGATTCTGGCTTGTGAAAAGCTGATTGAATCCCAAATTTTTAAAATAAACCGTAAAGGAAGTTGGACCGATGTAAGACTGGGTACCCATGGTGTTTGGGACATCTACAAAGGCGATCGGACCGGTCCGGACGATGCTTATTACAACGGGATTATGCATCAAATTACAACTGATGGAGTTTCCCCCGTAACGATTCATTACGCTTGGGAAAGAGTAGGGGGAGGAGACAGCCGTATTTCCAAAGCCGGATACATGGATGTTTTAGAATTTACCGGCATAGACAAGAGGTACTACAGCAATGAAAAGCTTAAAAAGTTCCACCGCTGGTTATTCAGTGCGAGTGTGAACAATAGCAAGGAAATGGCGATTATAGGGGACATGCTTCCTTCCCAAGGCTTGAAAAATGATTTGTTACATGCCAGGGTGGGGAATTTTGATGAGCAAGCTGCTGCCTATACAGCCTGGTTTCATGAAGAGGACAAGAAACGCGGCCATATTATCAGTTACCTGCTCCCTCACAGTAAATTGCCTTACCCGCAATATCCTAAAAGCAGTGTATATGAAGATGGCGGTGCCTTCTTAAGAGAAAGTGCGAAGAACCCTGAGGGCATCCATACAGTGCTTTACAATATTAAGAGTCAAGATGAATGGCATACCCACCAAGAAACCAACGGCTTGGCATTATCTGGAATGGGGAACAGGCTTTTGGTCAATGGAGGGAGACTTGGTGAACCCACCCGGGCAGCAGCTTTAAACAATACCCTCACCATTGATGGTAAAGACCATGATTCCCGATTGGGCAATGGAATTGTGGAACACATTAGTCGGGAGGATTTTGACTATGCCATGGGGGATGCCGGACCGGCTCTTTCTACAGCTTTTCACAACCGAAGCATGATTTTGTTGCACAAAACTCGGCATTCAAAAGCCTATGTACTGCTCTTGGATGAGGTGGAAGCTGTGGAAGGGAAAAAAATCACCTCCTATCTGCATCCTGCCAATGAAAGTCAAATTGATACCCTAGTGGTAAACGAATCCTACCGGGCTGCAATAGATCATTTTCCTACGGTACCAGGAACTGCATTGGGCATTCATTACCTGACAAAACCTGAGCAAGTCAACCAAAGCCCTGTGGCCTCTGCCATACCTTCCAGATATCCCGATTACCCCAAGCATTCCAGATTGGAAGCCATTTATTCCCCAGAGGAATCAGGCAAGAAAAACATTGTGACTTTATTAAACCCCCTGGCTGAACCGGACAAAGGCATGCAGCTTCAGCCAAGTGTGCAGGCTACCCATGATGCCCATTTAATTCAACATAAGGATGGGGCAGAGGACCTTGTTTTTAACAGCCATACACCGGATCGTACCATTTCCTATGATAAGTTTCACTTTTCGGGAGATTTCTTTATCCATAGAGAAATAGCTGGAGCGAGCAATTTTATATTCGCAAAAAATGCTACAGATTTTTCTGATGGTGAGCTCGAATTTAAGGCAGAGCATAAGCTTACCCTATGGATGAAGCATCGATTTATAAGTGTACTCGCAAAAGAAAATACAGTCCTATATTTAAAAAGCAAAACTTCAAGAAGCTTATACATTAACGATAAAATAATAGAAAACCCGGAGACTGAGGATGAATGGATGAAAATTCCTTTGCCAAAGGGTACTCACAAGTTATACTTTAAGTAACTGCCTAAACCCATATCACAATGATCAAAACCAAACACTTATTCCTGCTTATTTCGGGGGTTATATTATCCCTAAACGCATTCAGTCAGGATCTAATCAGTAGCCGATACAGTGAGCAAGAGCTTGCCGAAGTGCTGATTCCCTTAAAAGATTGGCAACCTTTTCCGGCTTTAGAAAATAGAGAAGCCTGGAACAAGGCGGACAAAGAGCAAATGGAGTTTTTCCTTGATTATGCCAATGCGCATATCGATTACTCCTGGCCTTATATTCCCGCCACCAAATCCTTGTTGATTCACAGGAATGGAAACAGGACTGAATATCAGGACATCACCTTTGAGAAGAGGAGGATTTTAGGAGCCATGATATTGGCGGAGTTATATGAAAACAAAGGCAGATTTATTGACCCTATTGTCAATGGGGTCTGGTCCATTTGTGAGGAATCTTTTTGGGGAGTGCCCGCTCACCTTCCCAAAACAGATGAATATTCAGGATTGATGGATGTATCCAAGCCATTCGTAGATTTATTTGCAGCCGAAACGGCCACTTATTTGGCTTGGGCAGATTACTTTTTGGGAGAAAAATTTGATGAGATTTCGCCACAGATAAGAAAAAGAATCCGGTATGAAACCAACTATAGGATTTTTGAACCTCTGATGAACAAACATCACGGTTGGATGTCTGCCAACGAAAATGGAAGACCCCCTAACAACTGGAATCCATGGATCTGCTCCAACTGGATCAATACGGCCCTATTATTAGAAGACAATGAGGCCAAAAGGGTAGCACATGTAAACAAGGCCATGCAAGTGCTGGACGAATTTTTGACACCTTATCCCGAAGATGGGGGATGTGATGAGGGACCGGGCTATTGGGGTGCCGCAGCAGCCTCTTTATTTGACAACCTTAGCTTGTTGAATGAGGCTTCAAATGGAGCTTTTCAGTTTGCCTATGAGGATGAAAAGGTAAAGAATATGGGACGGTTTATTTATAGGGCGCAAATTAGTAAAGACTACTTTCTAAATTTCGCAGATGCCAGCCCCAAACCTACCATGGCGGCAGCCATGATTTACAGGTATGGAAAGGCCATTGAGGATCCGGACATGATGAAATTTGGGGCTTACTATATAGAGCAAAATGAAAAAGCCTTGCCAAGGTTTCATTACTTCAGGCATTTCTTTGAAGTGTTTATGCAGGATGAATTGGCAGCGGCTGAAAAGGGACTTCCCTTGCCTAAAGATGTTTGGCTGAAAGACATCCAGGTAATGGTCGCCCGAGACCAGGAAGGAAGCACAGATGGGTTTTTCCTTGCTGCCAAAGGTGGACACAATGATGAAAGCCATAACCACAATGACATCGGAAACTATGTGGTATTTTACGATGGACTTCCTGTGTTAATAGATGTGGGAAGTGGAACTTATACCCGAAGGACTTTCAGTGGGGAGCGGTATTCCATTTGGTTCAACCGTTCGGACTACCACAACCTGCCTACTGTAAATGGGCAAACGCAAACAGCCGGAAGGGCCTACCAGGCCACGAAGGTTGCTTATGAAACCAATAGAAGAAGTTCATCCATGACTTTGGATATAAGCGCATCCTATCCCGAGTCAGCAGGTCTGGTTTCCTGGCAGCGAGACCTCGCGCTAAACCGTGGAAAAAGGGTAACGGTAAAAGATACCTACAAGCTATCCCAGGCCGGAGAGATTATCCAGCACCTGATGACCGTTTATCCGGTAGAGGTGGTTAAACCCGGTTTGATTTCCATTGCTTACCAAGGCAAAGACGGAAAAGTATCCCCCTTTGAAATCCAATACAATCCAAATGAAATGGAAGTAGAAGTAGAGAAAATGCCTTTTGATTTACCGGAAGATGAAGGCGTAGAAAGCAAGTGGGGACAAGACATGTACCGAATCAACCTGACAAGCAACGGCGATGTAAAAGCCGGCAATATGGATTTTACCATTAGCAAGAAATAAACTTCAATAGCCGAAAAGGCCAATAAAATTAAAATAAGCGTGGATAGGATTCACGCTTATTTTTTTTGTCCCACCTTCACCGGAGGCTGAGCCTGTCGAAGTCGTAGGAATAGAAAAACGCCAGAAACCTACCGACTAATTCTATCTGGATTGATATTTAATAAAGTTGAAAACTTTCAGCATTATAGATCCAAGTTACACTTCGCTAAACTTGGACTAGAGGGGGTATAGGAGAACATATAGGTTTCCAGTATTATCCATATACAATCGGTGGTAAACGTTTAACAAACGCTTAGTGCAAAATAGGTATTAAATCTATCATTATTCCAAAAAAACATGTTTAAAGGGTTTCTTATTTAGTATTTATTCCTTAGTTTTAGTGGTAGTTGGAAGGCGAATAAAGTGCACTTTGCACTTTAGCCGTACGTTATGAGCAAGAAATAAAATATGTCTAATGAACCTCACTATAGATTATCGGAAAATCAGAAAATTGGAATAGCCCAAAATCTGATTGACGTACTTCAGAAAGATGAAAAGTTAACTGAGCAAACCAGGAATTTTATCTCGAATTGGATTTTAACTGGTCATGAAGGAAAGAGAAAAGCCTTTTTCGATGTGTGGAATATCGTTCTAAAAAACTATCTACCAACTACAAGACCTGTTCTATATCGATCTTGCGATAGAATCAGTAAAAATGGTAAAATCGCAAGTTTCACGGGACGGTTTGAATGTGCAAATAAATTCAGTAAAGGCAAAGGATCATTGATAATTTGTGATACTGAACAAACCCTTATGGTAGAAGAAGATTTCTACAAAGTTGGTACCTATAAACATACATTTTTTCCTCTGGTCAACGTCTTAATTAACGCACAAAATTCTGGAGGGGCTGGCTTTTCTGAAAGATTTTTGAAAGATTACATAGGTGAAGACGAATACATAATGAAGGTCGATATGGGTAATATGCATGCTCTAAAATGGAAGGGATAGGAAATAATGCTCAACGAAAAAAGCTCATAACGTGGTCTGATATCCCATGGAGGCTCACCTGTAAAGGAAAGCTCTCTGCTTTATGTCAGCACCGGAAAAATCTCCGATTTTTCACATTGGATGAAAAAGGTATGATGAAAAATCGGAGATCTTTCCTACTTTGTATCTGAAGCTTTAAATTACACTATACGCCACGATGATATAGACAGGCGTTGGCATTCGTTGTTTTCCAGGAAAAGAGAAAGGAAAACATATAGATCATTATTTGGCAGAATCCAACGATGCCAGTTTTCCAAGATCCTTGGCTAATCTTTTTGAGCTAAAACAAAAATGTCAAGCAAAGAGAATAAGCATAAGTTTAAGTTGCTAGAATACAAATTGAAAAAACATGATCATGTTGAATATGTATGTGAACGTGACAACTCCACTGTAGGTGGCCAGTGTGAATATTTCTCAGCGGAGAAGGACTTGAATATTTAATAAAGGAAAATCCACATTAGAATTATTTAAGTATGATAATAATACTGAAATGAATGACTCCAAAATTACACTTGAAGATTTATCTAATCGAGCAGAAGCTTATTTAGAATTAACTAAGCAGGACTTTATGAATTCCAAAGTTAATTTGAGAGAGAATATTAATCTATTTACAGAATGGTATTTTGAATCTCGAGATTTTTTTGGAGAATACTTTAATGAGAAAGATAGGAATTTTGCTGAATTTCTTGACTGTGACACGTCTGAAAGCGGATTTAGATTAGCCTCTCAGTTTTCTAGGTTATATCCTCTTTTTAAAATCATGAAAGGGAAAATATTAAATGAAAGTTTTTTAATTAATCGACCAATAGTGGCAGAAATGAATAATAAGGGATTTGTCATACATGGACATAATGACTCAATGAAACTAGAGGTTGCTAGATTTATTGAGAAATACATTAAAAAAGAAGCAGTTAGATTATATGAACAACCCAATATAGGTAAAACTGTAATTTAAAAGTTCGAATTCAATTCTGAAGTGGATTTTGCTGTAGCTCTATGGACTGCTGATGATGAAGGGAAAGCTGTTAAAGAAGAAGAATTAAAAAGTAGAGCTCGTCAAAACGTAATATTTGAAACAGGTTATTTCATTGGAAAAATTGGAAGAGACCGAGTAATAATATTATTTGAAGACGGTGTGGAGAAACCTTCAGATTATGATGGTGTAGTATACATATCAATGTCAGGGGACTGGAAACATGATCTTAGAAATGAGATTGAGAGTATTTACGAAAAACAAAATGCGAAAAAAGGCTAAAATGAAAATGCGAACTGAGCACCATGAATGGTTTTTTTTAAAAGAATCTTAATCAAATTGTAATCGGTAAATCGAAATATACCAATTTCAGTAAATAAAAATGTATCATATTTGGCAACAAGAATGCACCACCAAAATTCCTTAGGGGCATGCCCCTAAGGAATTTTGGACTATTTTGCTAGTCTATCAAAATTAGCACTTATTGGGATTGTAAAAGAAGGATATAAAAATAAATATTGTTTTGGAAACCTTAAAACTAAAAATAGTTCAGTAAATGATGCTTTTCCAAAGGTAAGTTTTAGTGACATACCTCTTCCGAATAAGACTACCATATTGATTCATTTGAAAGTTACGATAACAATAAAAACTAGTGGACGAAAAAAAAGGAAAAAACCCATTTTTAACTCTTTGGAACATAATTTCTCAAATCGGGGGTGTAATTGGACTTGCAAGTTTAACTGATGGGATTATTGAATGGAAAGTGTTTATTCCTCAAATAATTGATGCTTATAAGTCTATAGTATACTTCCCTTTCAATTCCCTAAAAATCGATTTACCAAAAATACTTATTGACTATCTGTTCATCGGATCTTTATGCGGGACTTCATTTATAAAAGCTATAAATTTCGGAATAAAAAAAGGAATACTATCTTCACGTGGAAATCCTAAAAGTGTAAGAATTTTTTATTTTACCTTATACCTTATATTTTGGCCATTAGTTTTAATTATAAGTTTAATTCAAATCTTATCAAAAAAGAATGATTATAACGAAAAGAGTATTAAGTCACATTTTATTCAATGGATGGGAGCTCTTTTACTTGGCTTCCTTGTAGTCTTAATTTTAAACAAACTACTATAATCTATTTAATAATTATTTTTCTGAAAATAGAAATATACGGTAACAAATAAGCTACAATGATGCGAATAAGCCCTCGGTTCATTGTAGTTCTGAGCAGCTAGGTTTGGTACTCAGCATCGAGTAGCGCTATTAAACCTTTTCAAATAGATTTTAAGTTATTTTTATTGGAATATTACATGGATTAAAAGGAATGTTAGGTGCAATGGTCTACCGGAATTATAAGGTGTGGCGTGGTTATAGATGGATTATACAAATTCTAGGTAGATTTATCTGAAAAGCACACTAATGAAGTCGATCGGTATGCTGTATGAGCGAAAAGTTCACTGCCTGCCCCTTATTTTCTGGGTACGGTTTGATGAAGGGGGTGCGGATAGTCTGATTCTTATCTTTATAGGTATTAATAAAGTAGGCTATCAGGCTCTACTCTACTGCTTAATGTAAAATGATCGAAGAAAAATCTGAAATATTAGTAATTCTTGACATTGACGAAACCTTGGTTTATGCGACAAAGAATCGGTTAGACATTGAACACGACTTTGAACTTGGTGACTATTTCGTTTACAAACGACCCCACTTTTACGAGTTCATGAACTACATTGAAAGAAATTTTCACTTAGCAATTTGGTCTTCATCAACAGACAATTATGTTGACGAAATGACTAAGAAACTAGAAGTTGATGAAAAAGCTATCTTTTGTTGGGCTCGTTCAAAAGCCACTTTTAAAAGACCTTCATCATTTGACTCAGACGGAAATTTGAACATTGACTCAATTGACCATCATTTTTTCGTTAAGCGACTGAAAAAAGTAAAGAAACTTGGTTTTAATTTGGAAAGAATATTAATCATTGACGACTCTCCCTATAAATCTCAAGAGAATTACGGAAATGCAATTTACATCTCGGAATTTAAGGGAGACCAAGACGACAATGAACTTTTGAGATTAACTGAATATTTGACGTCTTTCAAGCAAGTAGACAACGTTCGACAGATTGAAAAACGTAATTGGAAGGATAAAATAAAACCCTGATAGATAATTATTTGAACGGTAAAATTTGTCCAACTCCGTTTTTCTTTAGATTGACCCGCAGGAGCGGGAGAAGATGAGTCTGTTTTTACAAGGCAAAGAAAAACCGAATACAACAGTAGGTATCTAGCTATTTGAATAAGCGTTACTAGTCCCTATATTGTCTTTTTCAAATATTAGAAACCCTCTTGTGTATGTCATTGAGGGCTTTCTAACAATATTTCCTATTAATTATTTAAACATGGGAAAATTTTCCTATATTTGTTATGTTATTGCGGATTAAAACTAATAAACAAGGGAAAAATTACCTCATGAATAGCGATATTGATAAGATATTAGCAGATATATTCAGTAGTGAAGACTCGCCTTCCTTAAGAGAGCTATTCGAGCAAAGAATTATTGAACTGAATATAACCAAGTCTCAAGCATACGCTGCTCTGGAAATGGACAAAAAATCAGTTGAGCCAATTTTGGACAATGAAGCGAAACAGGTTGACACTATTAAGCTACTTAAGATTGGTGAATTTCTTGATCTGGATGTTGAAAAAACAATTCAGTTTTTCTTAAACCAAAATACGGCTGAGAAAACTAAAGAATTAAACAGGGCTAGAAAAGCGAAGTTCATTTTTGAAAATTTCGACTTAGCAAGTCTTAAAAAGCTTGGATTTATACAAGATATAAAGAATCTAGCCGATATTGAGGAACGTATTGTTTCTTTTTTTGGGCTTAAAAATATCTTTGAATATAAAGATGAAATACTAACTAGAGTTGCTTTTAGTAAAACAAAAGTATCATCCAGTGACAAACTGAGAGCCTTTTGGATACGCACTGCCTATGCACAGTTTGAAGCTATAAATAACCCTAATGAGTTTGACCGTGATCGCCTAAAACACTTAGTCTCTCGAATAAAGCCTTTTACAAGAAATGAAAAAGAAGGCTTTTTTACCGTTTGTAAAGCACTCTATCATGCGGGAGTCACTGTAATCTTTCAAAGACATATTCCTAAAACACAAGTTAGAGGAGCGACTTTTATTATCAATAATAAGCCTTGCATAATTATTACAGATTTAAACAAACGTTATGGAACTATATGGTTTGCTCTGTTGCATGAATTGTTTCACGCCCTTTATCATTTAGAGGATATTAAATCTAGATCTTTTCATCTCACTGGGGAAGCTGATTTATGGCTTGATAATGAAGAGGAAGCGGATGATTTTGCAAGAAGGTACTTTCTTTCTAATGAACGTTATAAATTTATCATCCCATCTATATCAAATCATTATGTTGTCCAGAAATATGCTAAAGAATGGGATGTACATCCTTGTTTGATTTACAATTTCTATTGCCATGATAATCCTGCATATTGGCCTAGATACAACAAATATGATCCAGGCCTAGACAAATCTGTACAAAAGATTAATGCTATACCTTTTGATAAAGAAACAGTGAGTGAAATTGTGTTAGAAATCAAAAATAATTTAGAATTAGTTTAATTATGAGCAAGGAAAATAACGGTAAGGAACAGAATAAAAAGCTTGAAAAACAGAAGAATCTAGAAAAGGAGAAAAGGCGAAGAGAGATTGAAGAAATACTCTCAGAAGCTAATACCAAAACTGGTGAACAACTAGTTCTAGATGAACTCGGTGCTATTAAATCAAAAGACGAGCTAAAAGAATTTGCATTAGGCCATATACCAGATGACCCAGAAGAAAAATACAATGTTTATTACAAGGGAGTTGAAAAACTTTTAAAGAAGTTCTTACCAGTAGGAGATAAATATAAATCTGCTAGAGAGGTCATTCGAGAAGAAAAGAAAATCTTCTTAACTCGCGGAAAGAAGCTTAATGAAAAAGGAATTCGAGGGGCCGATAGTCGAATGGCATATATACAGGATATGGAGGAAATCATGAACCTAATAACAAAATGGGCATTTGAAAGCAGAAATTATTTTGAATTGTATAGTCTTCTTAGAGACAAGAACGAAACGCTTGGGTACCATAACGATTAACGACTTACAAATCATATAAGTGTTATGCGGCTGAACAGGTAAATTTGAAAGTTTTTACCCCCCCCTAGGTGTAGTTTATGCCTTCGTGAGCTGGGTGTAGGTTTGCAAAACACCCTTCTATCCTTTCCAATTTGTAATTGGAAATGGACGGAATTACCAATGATCCACGGTTATCAAACCTTCTAATCTAGCATAATTTCATCTGTTTATATTTGTTTTCCAAAGGTCAGAACTTGCCCCGGTTTATCGGGGTGGAATCTCGCTACAATAATCATTTTTTGGCCTGACAATTTTGTCATGCTCGATTTCCTGATCTCTTATTTGATAAGCCTCTCCCATAACTAAAAATAGTCTATCCTTGAATGAATTGCAAATGAATGCTGCCCGAGTGTATTGTTGATTAGGATAGGGGCTCAAATTTCAGTATAGTATTCAAAATTTTGTCCATTTGTTTACATAAAGGGGGTCTTCAGAAGCCATTGCAAATGGCATATAAAAGATTTCGACTTCAAAGTAAGTTAGGAATAAAAGGGTGTAAAGGATTCTACACCCAGCCGGGGAAACTGGTATTACCATTGCTTCATTTGCTCATCGATTTAAAGCGCTTTTTAGCCGTAGAGTATGATTAGGTACATTTTTACGGGCTTTTTCGATGAAAGATTGCATTTTTTTTCATAGCTTAAAAGGTTGAAAACTAACGCATAAATTAAAAGTTGGATGAAATGGCAAAAACTGCCGGCTTCCTGTCTTGGCAGGATTCGTTCAACATTAAGTGTCGAGTTAATTTAACAAGCTTTAATAGCCCTTATATTGTCTTCTTCAAAAATAGGTACCCTGTTGGTGTAGCCAATTAAAAGAAATATTATAAAAATTTAATGTCAGTGCATAGTAACCCTCATAAAGTATAGTAGAAAATGAGCGACCATCTGACCCTGTCATCATCCAATAAGTCTATTGCGGTTCTCCCTTTTGTGAATATGAGTACCGACCCGGCGAACGAATACTTTAGCGATGGCATTACAGAAGAAATAATCAACGCCTTGACCACCGTAAAGGGCTTGAAAGTCATCGCCCGCACATCCTCTTTTGCATTTAAGAATAAAAATATGGATGTAAGAACTATTGGGGATCAGTTAGGGGTGAGTACGGTTTTGGAGGGGAGCGTTCGGAAAGCCAAAAACAGGGTCCGTATTACAGCGCAGTTGATCAGTACAGATAATGGCACTCACTTCTGGTCAAAAAATTTCGATCGAGATTTGGAGGACATATTCGCAGTACAAGATGAAATAAGCTTACAAATTGCTGACCGGATCCGGGAAAATTTTGGTCACCTCAACATTCAGGAACATTTAATTGAAGCACCAACTAAAAATATGGAGGCCTATGACCTTTATCTTAAAGGTCGTCATCAGCATTTAATGTGGGATGGACAAGGAATGGTAAATTCAATAGCTATCTATGAACAATGTGTAACCATAGACCCCTTATTTGCTTTACCTTACTTTGGCTTGGCGTACAGTTACGCCATGTATGGATCATGGACAAATAATAAAGAATTATTACGGTTATCAGAAGCTAACCTTAGCAAAGGTTTTAATCTGGACAAACAATCCTACAGAGGTTATTTTGGCAAAGCAACACTACTTTTTTGGGGGCATTGGGATTTCATCAACGGGCAAAAGGTTTTTCAACAAGCATTAGTACTGAATCCATCCTATACAGAAGCAGAAGAGGGTTTATGTGAATTGTATACAGCGATAGGGTATTTCGAAAAAGCACTCCGCCATACTGATAATATTTTAAAAATAAACCCTTTATCTCCGAATCACTACTATACTAAAGCAAATATATATTTTTTAAATGAGGACTATACGAAAGCTTTAGAATGTATAGAAATATCATTAAGCATCAACCCCAATTTTACACATCCCATTGGACTAAAACAACTGTGCTTAATTCTAACAGGAGATTACGAAAAATTAACTGTCTTTTTAGATAAAACCCCTTTGGCAGAGAGGGCGGAAGAATGCCGGGTATTGTACAAATTGGTCAATCCAGAGGATAAAATCGATGTAGATATCAGTAGGGCGAAGTTCATGATAAAAAAGGAAATTGGGGAGGCGCTTTTTGCCTGGCCCTTGTTTTTGATGGTCCATTTGGGGGAACATGAAATGGCATTGGACTTTTTGGAAGAAAACATCAAAATGCGCAGAGGTCAAATTATAAACTTCATGAATATTCCCTTGCTTAAACCTTTACACCAGTATCAGCGATTTCAGGATATGGTACAAGCTGTTTTCGGTTTAGATTTATTACCAACTGATTCCGAAAAACAAAAACGCATTGCCGCTCCCAAAGCCCTAATGTCGGTTACCGAAATCGACCTAGTTTTAAAAGTTTTTGACAAAGGGATGAAGGAAGAGAAATGGTTTAAAAATCCATCTATATCTTTACGAGAGCTGGCCGAAAAGGTGAATATTAGCGGAAACAAGCTTTCTTGGTTGCTGAATGAACGAATGGGGCAGAACTTCAATGAATACATCAATAGTTTTCGTGTAGAGAACTTTAAAGAGAATGCCCTAAACCCTGCTAATAGCCATCTTACCCTTCTAGCACTAGCCTATGAAAGTGGCTTTAATTCTAAAACAGTATTCAATTCCTTCTTTAAAAAAATCGAAGGGACGACACCAAAAGCTTGGTTGAGGGCTAATCAAATATAGCCTGATTAAAAAAAACCGAATTTTACGATTAAGCCCGCAATTTCAAACCTATTAGAACCCAGACGGTAACAAATTTGGAAATGGGGTTTAAATTTATAAAACATACCATTTGGGTTACCCTAATGCAACTGGTAAGAAAAAACGGGTTTTTAAAGCATCTCAAATTCACTTTCAGTTGCCAATTCCAAATGGTCGGAAATAACATCTCTATTAAGGTTTTGCTTACCAAAAAATAGCAATTCAAATGATAATAATGAGTTGGATAAATGTAATTTAATTTTGTAATTGGTCCTATATAGAAAGTCAAGTGTCCCAATCTTTCGGATTTGAATTTTCTCGGATCACTTTACGGAGTAAAGAGGAAAGACATTTCACTATTGAACCTAAGCAAATCTTCCTGTATGAAAAAAAATAAAAATTTGGAACTATCAGAAACTGGATATACCATAACTACAGACCCAAACTTTTTAAATAAACAGAATCATATTACTCCTGAGTTATCTAAGAAAATAGGCCTATTTCATAAATTGGCATTGGAAGGTAAACGATCAAGTATTCAAAAATTTAAGGAGGCTATTGCAAAATACCCTGATAACCCCCAGTTGAAAAATTATTTATCGGTGTTGTACCTTCAGCTAGGAGAGACGGAAAAAATGTTTGAAGTCAACAGGTCGATTGTAGAAGAACACCCTGACTATCTTTTTGGAAAGTTGAATTTGGCTAACGAATATTATTCCAAAAAAGAATACCAAAAAATGTTGGAAATTTTGGGCCCCAAATTAGAAATTAAAGCACTCTATCCACATCGTGATGTTTTCCATTTAAATGAGGTCATTTCATTCCATAAATGTGCAGTCTTGTATTTATGTGCCATTGGGGATGTTGAGCAAGCAGAAATCCGCTATGAGATTATGGAAGCCTTAGATCCTGATTCCAATGAAACAGAAATGGCATTGAAAGAGCTTTATTATGCCCAAATAAAAGCAGGTAGTGAGCGCTATCAGGAAGAACGGAAAAATAAAATATTTGTTAATAAAAAGTCGCAGCCTGTAAGTGAAAATAGAAATCCGCCATGCTTTTCTCACCAAGAAATAGAGTGGCTTTATACTAATGGAATTTTCATTGGCGAAGATAAAATAAACAAAATTCTGGCATTGCCCAGAGAAACATTAATAGCAGATCTTGAATTGATATTGCAAGATAGTATCAATCGTTTTGCACATTTTAATAAACTTGTCAGTGACCAAGGATGGGAAGAGGAAAAGATGAATTTTGTAATCCATTCATTTTTTCTCTTAGGCGAACTGAAATCCGAAGAAAGTTTAGAAGCTATTTTTAATGCACTGAGTCAGTCCAGTGAATACCTTGAACTTTATATTGGGGATTTTCTTACGACCGATATTTGGGAACCTATTTATAAGATTGCTGCCACCAACCTTGAGGCATGCAAACAATTCATGTTTCAACCGGGTATTGATGATTATGCCCGGTCTAATATTTGTGATATTGTACAACAATTGGCTTTACATCACCCTGAAAAACGCGAGGAAGCCTTACAATGGTTTGCTGAAATCATACAATTTTTCTTGAATAGCAAACCGGAGGACAATGTAATTTCTAGCGATGTAGTTGGGCTTCTTATATGTAATATTATTGATATTGAGGGTGTTGAACTATTGCCTGAAGTAGAAAAATTGTTTGAACAGGGAATAGTGTCAATTGGCATATGTGGTAGTTGGGAGAATGTATCTAAGGATTTAATCAATCCAATTCAACACGACTGTAAGTTGGAAATACTTCCCATTGTACAACGCTACGCTGAAGTAACTTCTACTTGGGCAGGTTATAATGAAGATGAAAACATTCTTGATTATATTAATTATGATGAACTATTTGAACCTCAAATAATGCCGGTTAGGAGTGAACCCAAAATAGGTCGAAACGATCCTTGTCCTTGTGGAAGTGGAAAGAAGTATAAAAAATGCTGCATGAATAATTAAAATAGACCACATGAGATAGTATGTTTATAGGTAGTCAGTGTAAATATTCCAAAATTTTGATCTTACCGGTAGACCTGATTATTGAATATTATGGGTGTTCTTTGAAAGAAAAGTGAAGGAATAAAGCCCCCCTAAAAATGGCTATGCTCTCCTAATTGAAATCCGATAGCTAAGGCCCAAGAAAGATAACATGAAGCAATCTGATCATACAAATATAAATTTTAAAGAAATAAGTTTACATTGGGGAAATGGCTTACCCATTTATTTTGATTCTTGAAGAACACACAAACAGGTTGCAGATGTGGCCTTTTCTACCACAATCAAGTAAACAATGGTAAAATCCTTTATAAAATGATGCCAACCAAGAGAACTCAATGCTTTCAGCTAACCCTAATTATCATTCTCGGATGCTCCCTTTTTTCATGTAATCAGCAACAAAGTTTGCAAAGTAGGATTGATTTGGCCATTAAAAATAAGGATTCGGTTTTGGTGATTCCCGATGGAAAGTACGTCATAGAGCAACCCTTACATCTCTCGGGTGTGGATAATCTGGTGATCAAAGCAGGTTCGCCGAATGGTGTAACCATCACTTCAAGTATGGACCTGCCAATAGAAAACTTAACCTGCCTGGATAAAGACAGCGGATTGTATGAGTATACTGACCCAAGGTTAATCATGCCCCCTTGGCCGGATTCATTCAAGGGCTATGCCGGTTGGCCGGAAATCTATATTGCCGGAGTACCTTTGTCTATATCTCGTTACCCAAATGAAGGGTTTATACAAGCTGATTCAATCATTAGGGACGGTAAGAAGCCGGAAAATAAGGAAACCAAGCAAGAACCTCCGAAATTCTTATCTGCTCAATTAACACAAAATTACAACAAGGAATTGCCCTTGTTTCTAAATGGGTACTGGACTTTTAAATGGGCTGACGAAATTATTCGGGTGGATTCCATCAATCCCCAGTCCGGTGAAATTGAACTTGCAGCTCCCCACAATTATGGAATGGGAGCTCCTTCGGGTGGACTCTTTTACGCGATCAATCAACCGGAATATGTGGATACGGAAAATGAATATTATTACAATCCCAAGACAGGAACCATTCGTTTTATTCATTCTTTTTCAGATGAGGAAGTCGAGTCCATTCAAATTGCCTATCAAGATTTTACCCTTTTGGAGATCCAGGATTGCAATCAAATAAAAATTGAAAATATAGATTTTAAGTATCATAATAATCTGGCTGTAAGTATTTCCAATTCTAAATCGGTAGTGATCGAACAGGCTGAGATGTATGGATTAGGCAGGTCTGCTGTAGCCATAACTGAGGGATTTAATTGTGGGGTTAGCAATAGTACGCTTAAATATTTAGGAGACGCCGGTATTTTGCTTTCAGGTGGAGATAAAAATACTTTGACAAAGGCATCCCATTTTGTGGAAGACTGTTCCATTAGTTATTTTTCAAGGCATGTCAAAACCTATGCTCCTGCAGTTAAATTGACTGGGGTAGGACATATTGTGAGAGGCAACCACATTAGTTTTGCGCCCCATAATGCGATTCTTTTTTCCGGAAATGATCATTTGATTGCTGAAAATGAAATCAGAAAAGTTTGTTTAAATACTTCGGATGCCGGCGCCATTTATTGCGGTAGAGACTGGACCATGGGAGGGACCGTGATTCGGGAAAACACCATCAGTGAGCTGAGACAAGCAAGTCATCATCACAACTGGGCCATTTATTTAGATGATTTGGCCTCCGGATTAAGTGTGGTTAATAATCTCATTGAAGACAGTCCTTCTGGGATATTAATTGGGGGTGGCCGTTATAACCAAATTAGTAACAATACGATTAAAAATTGCCCCCTTGCATCCATTGTATATGATGCTAGGGGGTATGATGATTGGTTTAAACATCACCTTGTTGATCGTGAATTGTCTTTGTGGCCTCGCTTAAAAGCAGTTCCCATCAATCAAGCCCCTTGGAGCGAACGGTTTCCCTGGTTGCAAGAAATACACAGTGATGATCCGGCCATTCCCAGAGGAGCTGAAATAAAAAACAATCAAATAATAAGTTCTGCACCACCTCAAATTCATGAGAAAGTATATGAATACGGGCAGGTAGATATTAAAACTAAAAATACCAATTAAAACCAAAAGGGGAAGGGCCTACGCTATCCAAGGATAAGCTATTTGACTATAACTACCTGAATTGAACTCAGGATTTATTCATGAAAGTTGAAAACTTTCTACATTATAGGAAATAGACACAGAAAAAGCAGATAAGTTAAATCTTCCTTTAGGGGGATTTTGAGTTTTCAGGACTTGCGTGTTCGTACCTGTTTTTACATTTCTTCAGCCAGTTTTTGAAAAACGACCTAATCGATGAACTCATTATTTCAATTGTGCCCGTTTTAGTCGGAATGGCACCGGGTTATTTAAAGAAAGAAGACCTGAACAACTATTGGAATTTTTAAGTGTAAAGACATTTGATACAGGATTAATATAGCTTCATTATAAAAGGAAAAAATAAGAATAGAACCTAAAAAGATGCATCAACCATCTTGGCTTTATCTGAATTAATTATTCAAATCATTTGCGCAATCAAATAACTGCGTATATATTTGCAGTCAAATAATTGCGTAATGAAATTAAGAAGAGACGTATTTCAGGCCATAGCCGATCCAACAAGAAGAGCTATCATCACTTTGGTCGCAGCGAGTGCCATGACTCCAACTGCCATTGCGGAGAATTTTGATTACTCAAGACAAACCATTTCAAAACACATTCAAATTCTTACGGAATGTGAAATATTGCAACAAGAGCAAAAAGGAAGGGAAATTTACTACCAGCTCAATTCTGAAGGGATGAAGGAGATAGCAGATTTTATCGAACCATTCAGAAAGATGTGGGACGTTCGATTTAATAAACTTGAGGCTGTAATGAAAAAACACCAATAAATTACCTAATACGCTATGGAACATAAAACCCAGGTTGATGCCCCTAAAGGCAAGCAAGAACTTACCATTACAAGAGAATTTAACCTTCCAGTTGAGCTGCTTTATATAGCATACACTGAAGCTGAGTTTATTGAACAATGGATGGGCACCCAAGTGATTAAGTTTGAAAATGTTAACCACGGAAGTTATCGGTTCGAAACGTCTCATGGTGGAAATGTAATGTTTAAGGCCCATGGAACCATTCACAAAGTTGTACCGAATCAAGAAATCGTACGCACTTTCGAAATGGAAAACATGCCCATTGGTGTACAGCTTGAGTTTCTAAACTTTGAGGAAATCACAAACGAAACGAGTAAACTGACCATTCAAGTCATTTACAAATCAGAAAAACATCGTTCAGAGCAGTTAAAATTGCCATTTGCTTATGGTATAAATATGGCGCATAACAAGCTTGAGCAAATTATTACCCATTTAAAATAAGTTGTAATGAAAAAAAGAAACAAAGTCTTTTATTGGATAGCTACCATTTGGCTTGCCTTAGGAATGCTTTCAACCGGAATTGTACAATTGATAAAAATGGAAGAAGAAGTTCAGAGCATTAATGCATTAGGTTACCCAATCTATTTACTGCCTATGCTAGGTACATGGAAAATTTTAGGCGTAATAGCCATTTTAATTCCTAAATTTCCTTTGTTGAAAGAATGGGCCTATGCAGGCTTTTTATTTGTGATGATTGGTGCCATAATTTCTCATTTATCGGTTGGAGATGAGTTGATAACATTTTTTGGCCCTGCCTTATTGATGGTGCTTACAGTAGTATCTTGGTATTTTAGACCAGCAAATAGAAAGTTGGAGAAACAATAAATATGGAAAATCCAAAACCAAAAACAGTAGATGAGTTTATCGATAGTTCACCTTTAGCATCTCAAGAGGTAATGATAAAGCTCAAAAAGCTAATAGAAACTACAGTGCCCAGAACTGAAAGTGGCATCAGTTGGAGTGTGCCTATATACAAGTACCACGGAATTCTTGCCGGCTTTTCCTTAGCCAAAAAACACGTAAGTTTTGGCATAGATTCATTACCAGAAGAAATTCGTAAAGTACTTGAAGAGAAAGGATACAAGACGGGTAAGAAAACCATTCAGATAAAGTTTGACCAAGATGTCCCGACTGCAGAAATAAAGCAGCTTATTAGAGCACAAGCTAAAATAAACGAGGGCTGATCCCACAACAATGGAAATAAAAAAACACAATTTGGATGGCATTCAAGTCGCTGAAATCATCTCAGAAGAAATTATAATTCACAACACAGAAGATGCTTTGGATTTATTGGGGAACTTGTATTACCAAGGGTACGATAAAATGATTGTCCATGAGGAAAATATAACTCCTGCTTTCTTTGATTTAAAGACAAAATTAGCTGGTGATATTCTCCAGAAATTTACACAATACAATATGGCTTTATACATCATTGGGGATTTTTCAAAATTTAAAAGCCAAAGTATGATCGACTTTATCTGTGAGAGTAACAAAGGAAGTCAGGTTAATTTTCTAGGTTCAATTGGTGAAGTCTTTAATAAATAATTGCAGGTATTAAACTGTAGGAGGAGACTAAGCATTCTGCTTAGGAAATGGATGGCTTCATTGGGTAATAAAATTCTTCTCGGGGATAGGGGGCAATATAAAAGGGGGCCGGTTTTTAAACCGGCCCCCTTTTATATTCATTTGCTTTGGCTTGTGGCAATTGCTTTTACTAGCAACAGTCGCTAAAGATTCGCTTTTAAGTCTTCCCAATTCCAGTCATTGTTGATTTGAGAAATGGCATGGTGGGCCGTCATATCAAATTGACAAGGGACCACGGAGACATAATTGTTGGCGATGGCCCACTCATCATTGTCTTCTCCTTTGTCAAAATTGACGAAATTCCCTGCCATCCAAAAGTATTTCCTGCCATTGGGATCGTATCTTTCCTCAAAGTCCTCCTGCCATTTGGCCCTTGCTTGTCGACAAATTTTAATGCCTTTTAGGGCTTCATTCCTTTTGGGTGGAAAGTTTACATTCAAAGCTACCCCTTTAGGAATTCCATTTTCTAAGACTTGGCGGGCAATCTGTGCTACATATTCCTTAACATGTGAGAAATCTGCATTAGAACTGTAATCGCACAAACTAAAACCGATGGAAGGAATACCTTCAATGGCTCCCTCTATGGCAGCAGACATGGTGCCGGAATAAAGCACACTAATGGAGGTATTGCTTCCATGATTGATTCCACTGACCACCAAATCAGGCTGTTTGTCTTTCAAAACATAGTGCTTTGCAAGTTTTACACAATCTACAGGTGTACCACTGGATTTATAGGCAACAACCTCAGGGAAAATCGTTTCTTCTGATAGCCTTAAAGTATTACCAATGGTGATGGCATGTCCCATGCCTGATTGAGGGCTGTCGGGGGCTACTACGATAACTTCCCCTAACTCCTTCATTACTTCAACCAGAACGCGGATTCCTTTGGAGGTTATTCCATCATCATTGGAAACTAAGATTAATGGTTTTGACATTAAGAGTTACTTTTTAATTGATTGTAATAGGCTGTGATCCTCAAAAGATCTCCTCTTTTGTCATGAGAAAGTTTGTTTTTTCTCATATACAATTTCATTTCAGAAGATTTGTCGTCCATAAACTCTTTGAGTAAGACACTTTTCTTTTGATTGTATTTGAATATTTTTTGGTCTTGAAGAAAATAGAAGTTGAAATCCAATCGACTAAAACCTCTCCCTGCCATAGGCATGCCCCACATAGGGTTCATGTACATACTTCGCATGCCATAACTATTGTATCCTCGATTATCTGTAGCTATAAATTCACGGCACAAAAGCGTTATGTCTTCGCCCTCAGTAAGTAGTTCGAAGAAAATGGGGGTTTTGTAGTCTGAATTCAATGCATAGGGGAGACTATAGAAGGTTCGGATTCCTCCATACACTTCATCGAATATTTCAAAATATTTGATAGAAGCGGAACTAAAAGTCTCTACAGTATTGCCTTGGACCAATACAATATTGGCATCCAAATCATACTTTACCTTTCCCTCATACATCTGCCCAGAGCTTAGAAATACTTTTCCTTGATGCCAAACCTGAGAAGGAAACTCCTGAGCCAATGCAACACTAGAAAGTAGAAGTAAAAGCACTAGGATATTAACGGATTTTTTCATGACAGATTCAATTTTGATTCTACCTTCAATACGAAAAAAGAGTGCTTTGTGTTGAACACACAGTTAAATAATGTATCAAATGGTTAACTTTTCATTATTTGATGCCCCATTTTATCTCTTTTGGTTTTGAGGTATTTTTCATTGTGAGGGTTGGAGTGAATTTCCAATGGAACAGTGTCCACAATTTCAAGTCCATAGCCTGACAAACCCACTCTTTTGGTTGGGTTGTTTGTGATAAGACGAATTTTACAAACTCCTAAATCTCTCAAGATTTGAGCACCCACTCCA
This sequence comes from Cyclobacterium sp. L-R, assembly GCF_056859355.1. Classification (NCBI taxonomy): domain Bacteria; kingdom Pseudomonadati; phylum Bacteroidota; class Cytophagia; order Cytophagales; family Cyclobacteriaceae; genus Cyclobacterium; species Cyclobacterium sp. L-R. The sequence goes on along the minus strand of NZ_JBSXOH010000049.1, from coordinate 3,444 downwards.
TAATCTCTTTTGTCCATAGGGAAACCCAATGCAAGATTTGCCTGAACTGTATCCATACCCTCTTCCTGAAGTTTATAGGCTTTTAGTTTGTTGATTAAACCTATGCCTCTGCCTTCCTGATTCATATAGAGAACGATACCTTTGCCATTTTCTTCCACCATATTCATGGCTCCATGTAATTGGGGACCGCAATCGCATCTGCATGAGCCAAAAATATCCCCGGTGATACAGGAAGAATGAACCCTTACCAAAACGGTATCTCCTTCTTTCCACTCACCTTTGATCAAGGCCATATGCGTTTCGTCTGTATTGGTTTGTTTGTAGGCGATCAACTTAAAATTACCAAATTTGGTAGGCATTTCTACACCAATTTCCCTTTTAATCAGACTATCATTTTTAAGCCTATAGGCAATCAAATCTTTAATAGAAACCAGTTTTAAGTCAAACTTCTTAGCCACGTGCACCAAATCAGGTAGGCGAGCCATGGTACCATCTTCATTCATGATCTCTACCAATACACCTGCAGGCTGAAGACCGGCTAAACGTGCCAAATCAATTGCCGCCTCAGTATGGCCTGATCTTCGTAAAACCCCACCTCTTTTGGCTTTTAATGGGAATATATGACCAGGTTTACCCAATTCATCCGGATTGATGTCTGGATCAATTAAAGCTTTAATGGTCTTAGAGCGATCACTTGCAGAGATGCCTGTGGTACAGCCGTGGCCAACAAGGTCAACAGAAACGGTAAATGGAGTTTCAAAAGCAGCTGTATTTGTTCCGACCATTAATTCAAGGCCTAGCTCTTCGCACCTGTCCTCTACGAGAGGAGCACAAATTAACCCACGGCCATGTGTAGCCATGAAATTGATAATTTCTGGTGTTACTTTTTCTGCGGCACAAATAAAATCACCCTCGTTTTCTCGGTCATCATCATCAACGACGATTACGACCTCCCCGTTTTTTATTGCCGCTATCGCGTCTTCAATTGGATCCAGATAAACAGTATCTTTCATTTTAATTTTTAAAGTCTAATATATGTAATCACAAAATTACGATTATTTATTCTACTAACCCTTATTACCAAATTTTAGTTTAATTTCTGGAAGGGATAACATTGCCCAACTCTCGGTCAATCTGAGATTTTAGTTGAGTAAGTTCCATATGCATGTTCAATAATTCCTCAATTTCATCCTCTTTGGCCACTTTGATTTTTTCTTCAAGTTCATTTCGCATGCGTTTCAAATAGGCGCTTTTTAGCTTTAAGGATATCTTATAGGTGGTTTCAGGAAGGTCATCGGCTTCCCTTTTGGAAAATATCTGATGTTTTGTTTCCCAGTTTTTCGAAACTTCCCGGGTTGGAGCGATCATGTCAATGACCTCTTTTTTTAACTTGCTGTTTTGAATTTTTAAGAAATAATCGAATTTCGGTATAGTGCCCTGCCTCAAAGCATTCTTATAATGTATAAGCAACTCCTGATAAATTGGAGTGCCGAAATTTAGGTCTTTGATTTCTTCAAGGAGGTATTCACATACATGCATTTCCTCGGAAACCATCTCAAAGCCATAATTGATCAAAATCCGAATGAGTTCCCTCTCTTCCTTAATGGTAAGCGGTTGGGCTTTGGTGGTCTCTTCTGTGGGAGCGCCTGGAAGCAACTGCTCTATGGGCGTTTCATTGGGCTCCTTTTGGAATTTTGATGGCTTATTCTTTTGCTGGTTTTTAAGTAATTGCCTGTTAAGTTCTGTGAGTAAAATATCTTCCTCCATGGCCAGTAGCCTGGCAGATTCTTTGGCGTATACAGACCTGATAATAGGGTCAGGAACCTTGGAGATACTTAATACCACTTGCCGAATGGCTTCGGCTCTTTTGATGGGATCATCTGCCGCCCCTTTGGCAAAGAGATCAATTTTAAAATGGATAAAATCCTTTTCCTCTTTTTCAAGAAACTTCTTAAAACCTTCCTTGCCGGACTTTCTGGCAAAACTATCCGGATCTTCATTCGGAGGAAAAACCACCGCTTTTACATTTAGCCCTCCCTCGAGCAACATGTCAATACCCCGCAAAGAAGCATTTATACCAGCGTCATCCCCATCATAAAGGACTGTGACCTGATCCGTAAACCTTTTGATTAATTTGATTTGACTTTCGGTGAGGGAAGTACCTGAGGAGGCAACTACATTTTCCACTCCAGCCAAATGCATGGAAATTACGTCGGTATAGCCTTCTACCAAATAGCAATTGTCCTTTTGTCGAATGGCTTGCTTTGCCTGATAGATGCCATATAAAACATCACTTTTATGATAAATGACCGTTTCAGGAGAGTTGATGTATTTGGGCTGTTTCTTGTCTTGGGTCATTATCCGAGCACCAAAAGCAATGGCTTTTCCGCTCAGGTTATGAATCGGAAACATCACCCTACCCCTAAACCTGTCATAATAATTCCCTGGATTATTCTCTCGCTCTAGAATAAGCCCAGCCTTAAGAAGATTTGACTCCTCAAAACCGGCTCCCTTCGCTTTGTTGAGTAGGTGGTCCCAACCGTCAAGAGAATAGCCAAGCTCAAACTTTTCAATGGTGCTGGCATCAAAGCCTCGCTCCTTTAAATAGCTCAGCCCTATGGATTGTCCTTCGCCTGATTGAAGGTTTTCATGGAAAAAATCTTTCGCATAGTTCAAGGCAATGTACAGGCTTTCCTTTTCATTGTATTCCTGTACATCGGCAGGGTCAACACTAGTGTCTTCTTCTACCTCTATGCCGTATTTCTTAGCCAGGTGCCTGATTGCCTCCGTGAAGCCTAAGCCTTCAATGTCCATGATGAACTGAATGGGATCACCGGCCTTTCCACAACCAAAGCATTTGTAGATCTGCTTGGCTGGAGAGACGGAAAAAGAAGGGGTCCGCTCCTGATGAAATGGACAACATGCCCACAGGTTTTGCCCTTTTCTTTTCAAGGAGACATAATCATTGACCACTTCCTCAATGTCTACCTGCTCTCTTACCCTTTCTGTTGTCTGATTAGATATGGCCATATTTTTCTATCGAAAGGCAAAGATAAGATTTATGAATGAAAAAACTTCAGCCCAACAGCAGTCAAAAATAGAAACTATTTTTCTCCACATGAAGTTAATAGTGGGAAATTCAGAATTGCCTTTGGTACTTTGAATCCCCGAAATAAACCGTTTCAAAGTCATAAAAACAATATTATTGTCTGAAGCCCTTTCCGGTTCAATCAAGCTTTGGCTTGGGGCTTGTGTAGCGGCTTTAAAATTGGGTGCTAAGTTCAAAATCGTTGGGACAACATCCTTTAACCCGGATTATGTAATAGGATTTCTCCGCCCTGACAATGTCAGGGGTGAAGCCTGTTCCGTGTTTACGGGAAGTGTTGCAATCGCAAGAAAATCAGACTGTTTGGAGATTTTAGCATAGCACCGCTATGGTGAAAT
>NZ_JBSXOH010000048.1:0-24626 GCF_056859355.1 Cyclobacterium sp. L-R | reverse complement strand
CGGCCCGGCGCAGGGGACCCACCTCTTCCCATCCCGAACAGAGAAGTTAAGCCCTGCAGCGCCGATGGTACTGGGGTTACACCTGGGAGAGTAGGTCGCCGCCTTCATTGACCCTTAGAGAAATCTAAGGGTCTTTTTTTTGCCTAATCTTATGGGGTAATGCTTTATTGCCTGGTTTATTAATAGAACGGCGCTCTACATAGTATGGAATTTCTCAGTACATACTAAAGAAGGGAGTTTCACCTACCCACCTCACTTATAATAAATGAAGCATTTATAAGGCTAAAAATATTACATTAATTTAGTTTTTCTCCCTAGCCCAAACTTATTAGAATTCTTGATCTAGGACAATATCTATACCAGTCCTTAGGAGTTAAATAATTGAGGACATTTTTAAAATAGAATTGACATATTTTTTTTTTATAAAAAAGTCTTTGATTTTGTGAATTATGCTTATAATTTTTATGAAATTCTGTTAAAACTTCGTTTCCAAATGATTATACATGATTAAACCCCAGCTTTATTAATCACCTCTATTGTTTTCCTTAAGCCTGTATTGGCGACTTCTTGTAGGTCCTGTTTCCAATATTCCGGATTGTATAATTCCAGCGATATGCATCCTTTATAACCTGTTGAATTTAAGGTTTTCAATATTTCAGGTAAAGGCAAGATTCCATCACCAGGGTAAACCCTATGTTTGTCCCCCAAAACTGTTATTTCAGGACTAGCTGGCGCATCTGCAAATTGGAAAATTGCAATAAGATCTCCGTTTAAAAAATTGAGCCCTTCGAAACCACCTTCGCTGATGTGCATGTGAAACGTATCGGGTATAACCATTGCTTTAGGATGATTAGCATCTAAAGCCACGCCAACTGCTTGGCCCAAAGTTTTGAGCGGGAAAAATTTCACAAAAACCAAAGCCGGGTTGATACCATACTCATTTATTCCAATCTCTATTAATTCACGGTATCTTTTGGAAACATATTTTTGATCGTAATTTTCTCCTACAGTATTGGGGATTGTTTGGATGTGTTGGGATTGGATATCAGCAGCCATACGCATTCTGTTTCGGGTATCTTTTAGGGATTCCTTAAATGTTTCGAGCGTTGGAGGTAAGGCATTCCATAATCCGATAACACTTGGTACAAACAAGCCAAGGTCTTTAATTTCTTTTCCCAAGTCCTTTAAGTTGCCTCCTTCTTTTTCAAATTCAGCCAGTTCCCTATCCCAAGGTTCTATAGCATCATAGCCAGCCTGAGCAGCAATTTTAACTTTTTCCCTTAAAGAAGCAGGCCTAACTGTAGCGGTATCTAGACAAATTGGCCAAGGACTTTGGCCTTGTTGGTATCTTTTATCGATTTGGGAATTGTCTAAGGGGATTTTGGCAGCCAAAGATGGTGATGTTCCTGTTACAACACCAGCCAATGCACCAAGCCCAATAAATCTTCTACGCTTCATTTTTCTATTCATTACAAGATACTGATATCAATACCAAGGTTTCCAGATGGAAAATGTGATTACTGACTATTTTATTGTAAATACAATTACAAGCTTTAAAAGCCAAAAGATGGGGGCTTTTGAAGCTTACTTATCTTTTGGCTTTTTTTAACCGGCTATTTAGCAGGTGTTATTTCAAATTTTCTGAATTCAACGGCACCATGATCACCTTGAATCATTATCGGCCCTGCTTCGCCTTCATTGCTATCAATGGCCCCACCAGTGATACCTGGTATGATTTGGTCAGTAATGATGGCTTTTCCATTGGCAATTATAGTAACTCTCCTGCCTATCAATGTGATTTCATAAGTTTGCCATTCTCCGGCTGATTTTGCTACCATTTCATTGGGGGTTAAGAATCCATATACGCCACCGAAATAAATAGAGGAAGGTGGTGTGCCTGGATTGTCTTCAATCTGAACTTCATATCGTCCTCGAAGGTATATCCCACTGTTGCTACCTTTTGGGTAACGGAATTCTGCGCTTAATTTAAAGTCTTCAAATTTCTGATCTGAGATTAGATTGGATCCCGCAGAATTAGAGGTTAATATGCCATCAATGACTTCCCATTGGTTTTTAGCCCCATCTACATGCCAACCATCCAGGTTCTTTCCGTTAAATAATTCTATTGTTTTTCCCCATTTGGGTGCTTTCTCTCTTATCAATAGTGGCGCTTTTACACCAGTAAAAGAATGCTTTTCACCAGTGCTTTGAGTAATTGTACCGGAAAGTTTACCGCCTTTTAACTGCCCATTAAAAATCATGTCCTGATCAGCATTATCCCATTGTGGGGGAATCGCAAAACTTACCTTTCCTTTATCATAGTTTACTTTCGCTATAGGTCTGGCACTGCCGTTGTGAGCCACATAATACCCAACCAATGTTTTCATTCCAGAAAGTTTTACTTCTAACCATGAAGGTGCCTGTTTGCCATCCATGTCCACAGTTAGGTCCCAACGCCCCGTCAACTGCTTTTCATCCTGTGCGCAAGCCATGTTTCCTGTGCCTAGAAAACTGAAAATCAGTAAAGAGTACAATAGTAATTTAGATTTTATCATGTTATTTAATTTGAAGTTTATTCCGCTTAAAATTACTTGATTTTTGTCTCCTTTAAAACTGTTCACCAATTTATTCCTTAATTCCAGATTTCTACGTTTTCAAATATGGTTCTGTTTTTTTTGAATCAGGGATTATACTTACTTTAGTATTATATTAATTCTCTTAATTATGAAATACATATTTCCCTTTATTCTTTTGATCGTTTTGTTTTGTCAGTCAACAGTAATGGCGCAGAAAATTTCTGCTCAAAAAATTGGTGACAGGATAGATGTGATTATTGACGGTAAATTTTTTACCAGTTATCATTTTGCTGAAAATGAGAAATATCCTTTTTTCTTCCCTGTTAATGGACCTTCTGGCGCCTTGGTAACCAGTATGCGGAATGGGGTATACCCACATCATAGCTCTTTGTTTTTTGGTTGCGATAGAGTCAATGGTGGCAATTATTGGCAAGAAGGCCTAGATAGGGGACAAATTGTGTCTTTAAGGGCTGAAATTGAGCAGAATAATGACAGTCAATTGACAATTCTTAATGAGTGCATTTGGACCAGACCTGGAGCTAATGCCCCAATAAAGGATTTTCGAGTGATCACAATTTCTACTACAGCTGATGGTGCTTATCAAATTGATTTTGATGTAAAAATGGAAATGTTGGAGGATGTTTCTATTGAAAAAACCAATCACTCTTTGTTCAGCGCAAGAATGGACCAAGACCTTAATGTGCTCAATGGAGGAACCATGATTAACGCAGAGGGAGACCGTGGAGAGAAAGAAACCTTTGGTAAACCTTCTTCCTGGATTGATTTTTATGGCAATCGAGGCGAAGGGCAAGAAGGCCTGGCTGTTATGCAACATCCTTCAAATGACTGGTACCCTTCTCCTTGGTTTACCAGGGATTATGGGTTTATCTCTCCTACGCCAATGTATTGGCCTGAAAATGAAAAAGAAGGGACAAAATTAAAAAAAGGAGATTCAGTAAAGCTCAAATACAGGGTGATCGTACATCAGGGAGATCATTTGGAAGCCGATATTGCAGGGAAATTTAATGCTTACAGCAAAGATTGATTCCGGTTATATGAAGTATAAAATTTCAATACCACATAAACCTCCAAGCACAAACCCCAAAAACAATTCAATTGCTAAGTGTCTCCCAAGGTACCACCTAGACCAAGCAATTAAAGGAGTGACAGCCCAAATGACCATGGAGAATTCTCTATTGATTTCCCATAGTCCAAATCCTGTATAAACAGCGATGGCGACGTGTAAGGAAATTTTGGTTTTATAATTAATAAAGAAGGCAAGTAGAAGCAATTGAATCAATACTAGGCTTCCTATAATCACATTGGATGGCTGATTGCTAAACCATAAGGCGGTTAAAACGATTACTGCTAATAATAGGATAAAGCGGTACATTGAGGAACGTTGCGTCCTGATAGATACATCAAAGTTTGAATACAAGCCTTTACGGCTATGGTATAAGTTCCAGGCTATAAGAGGCAATATGCCTAATGAAACAATTATGATTAGGGTCCAGAACCCCTTTAAGGGAGTATGTATACTGAAAAGAAAGTAGACCAAAAAAGTCAGTAGCAAACAAATAGGATGGCCTATCCTCGAAATTAATCGCGCGATTTTTTGTATCAAAGCTTAGAGTGGATCAATTAATCTTTAGCAAACTTAATTCTAATTTAAGTGATTTGATTGATATGGCTTATAATTATGTGTTTTTGATAAATAAATAAGTTTTCCCTGATTGCTCTATAACTTTTAGGATTCTTTTGTAAAATTAAAATGTTAATAGTCTTCAGAATCACGAAAATACAACCACTTAAGCTATGGTTTATTATGCTATTGGAACAGGTATTGGATATTTCGTAGCGAAATCTTCCACCCTACCACGAAAAGCTTTAAATTAGCGGCTGCTTAAAACGAAAATGATTAACGCGGCCAGGGCCGATACGAATGGATGTAGCAGTAATTAAATACAATGCAGGAAATGTACAGTCTGTATTGTATGCCATGGAAAGGCTAGGAGTCAATGCGACCTTAACAGATGATTGGGAAACCATAAAAAAGGCAGACAAGGTGATTTTTCCTGGACAGGGAGAAGCAAGTACGGCAATGAGGTATTTGAAAGAAAGAAAGATTGATCAGTTGATTAAAGAATTGACTCAGCCTTTTTTTGGAATTTGCCTGGGCTTACAGTTGCTCTGTGAGCATTCTGAGGAATACGATACCCAATGTTTGGGTGTTTTCCCGATAAAGGTAAAGAAATTCCCCCCTTTGAATAAGGTGCCTCATATGGGGTGGAACAACCTTGAGAATCTGAAATCCCCACTTTTGGAGGGACTGGATGAGTCTTCCTACGTTTATTATGTGCATAGCTATTACGCCGAAATAGACACAAAATATACCATTGCAAGTTCTCATTATATCAATGATTTCTCCGCCATTCTGCATAAAGATAACTATTATGCGATGCAGGGACATCCAGAGAAAAGCAGTGTGACAGGTGAAAAAATTCTTAACAATTTTCTGAAATTATAATGGAAATCATTCCAGCAATAGATATTATAGGAGGTAATTGTGTTCGCCTTACTCAAGGAGATTACAGCCAAAAAAAGGAATACTCATCAGACCCTACTGAGGTAGCAAAAAGATTTGAAGGTGCAGGAATTAAAAGACTACATCTGGTGGATCTGGATGGAGCCAAAGAAAAGAAAATCATCAATACCAAAGTTTTGGAAAGGATTTGTCAAGGTACAGACCTTCATGTAGATTTTGGAGGAGGCGTGCAATCCGATGCCGACATAGCAATGGCTTTCAAGCTAGGTGCAAAACAGGTGACAGGAGGAAGCATAGCAGTGAAAAACCCTGACTTGTTTACAGGCTGGCTAAAATCTTTCGGTGGAGAGAAATTAATATTAGGTGCAGATGCCAAAGACAGGAAAATTGCTATTTCAGGCTGGGAGGAGACGACCGAAATGGACCTGATAGATTTCATCAAAGATTACCATTCCAAAGGTGTGCAGTACGTTATTTGTACGGATGTGGCCAAAGACGGATTGTTGCAGGGGCCATCCTTGGAGCTCTATAAGGAAATAATGAAAGAAATCCCCGGAGTTAAGTTAATAGCGAGTGGTGGGGTAGCTTCGGTAAAGGATTTGGAAGAACTAGAAGCAGCAGGGGTTTATGGAACCATTGTGGGGAAAGCCTTTTATGAAGGAAGAATAAGCCTAGAGGAGTTAAGTAGCTTTACACGAAATTAATATGTTGACGAAAAGAATAATACCTTGCCTGGACATCAAAGATGGGAGAACGGTAAAAGGAGTGAATTTTGTGGAGTTGAGGGATGCCGGTGACCCGGTTGAGTTGGCTAAAATTTATGCTGACGAAGGAGCTGATGAATTGGTGTTTTTGGATATCACTGCCACAGTGGAAAAGAGAAAGACTTTGGTGGAATTGGTAACCAAAGTTGCCAGGAAAGTGAATATTCCGTTTACTGTAGGTGGTGGAATATCCGACATTGACGATGTAAAAGCCTTGCTTAATGCTGGAGCAGATAAAATTAGTATAAATTCGGCTGCAGTAAGAAATCCTTCTGCTATCAATCAACTAGCCAGAGAGTTTGGAAGTCAATGTATAGTGGTTGCCATCGATACCAAGAATATTGATGGAGTAGATTTTGTCCACACCCACGGCGGAAGAAGGCCTACTTTGCTAAAAACACAGGAATGGGCAGCGGAAGTTGCCGAAAGAGGGGCGGGTGAAATCTTGCTTACCTCTATGGATCATGATGGAGTAAAAAATGGTTTTGCAAATGAGATTACCTCAGAATTGTCCTCTCTACTTCCTATTCCTGTAATAGCTTCAGGAGGAGCAGGCACAATGCAGCATTTTCAGGAAGTGTTTACTGCGGGAAAAGCCGACGCTGCTTTAGCTGCCAGTATCTTCCATTTCAAAGAAATACCTATTCCTGTATTAAAGGATTATCTCGACAAGCAGGGAGTCAACATAAGAAAGATGTCATAAATCTTCAATAGTTTGAGGATTACAATAAATATTTGAGCAATTATTTAGCATGGAAAATATAAATATAGATTTCGAAAAAGTAGATGGGCTGGTACCTGCGGTTATACAGGATGAGTTTACTAAAGAGGTGTTGATGTTGGGCTATATGAACCAAGAGGCCATCGATGTGACGATTAAGAGTGGAAAGGTTACCTTTTTTAGTAGAACAAAGGGTCGTTTATGGACAAAAGGGGAAACTTCAGGTAATTTTTTAATGCTTAAGAATATTGAAGTTGACTGTGATCAGGATACGCTTTTGGTAACAGTAAAGCCAATAGGCCCAGTTTGTCACACAGGCAATGATACTTGCTTCGCTCACAGTAATAAAGGGAAAACTCATTTTATTGATCAGTTGAGAAAGGTGATCAAAGAAAGGAAAGAAAACCCTTCAGATAAATCCTATACTACTTCACTGTTCAATGCGGGGATCAATAAAGTTGCCCAAAAGGTAGGAGAGGAAGCTGTGGAAATCGTAATCGAAGCCAAAGATGACAACAAAGAATTGTTCATGGGCGAGGCCGCGGATTTACTGTATCATTATTTGGTATTGCTGGAAGCAAAATCATATGAATTGGACGAAGTAATGGAAGTTTTGATCAAACGCCATCAAAAGTAAATTTTACTGAGATTGTCCTATTTATTTGTCTATGGCACCTTAAGGAAAGGGTTCAATCATCCTATGGCGGAACTACTGTCGCGGTCCGGTGAGTATTTCACAAGCGGGAAGTGCAATGGTTTGCTGTTTGATATGGGGCCTTATCCTGTTTTAACCCTAAATACGGCCGAAGGTCAATATGTGATCGGGGATGTGTTTTTGCTTCATAATGAACATGAAGTATTGACCATTTTAGATGAGTACGAAGGTGTTGGTGAAAACCTAGAGACAGGCATTACGTATGAAAGGTTGAAAGTAAGCATCGAATCTGAAGAAGGAGTGAAATTATCTGCTTGGATATACCTTCATTTAGGTTCTTTGGATCATATGACGCCTATTGAGGGAGGTGACTATTTGCAATACATTACCGAAAGTAGGTGAGACCAGTAATTTTGGCTGGAGACCTTGATTTGAAGATTTCTAAATATTTATATACCTTTGATTTGTTGAAAAAATCATTTTCCATATTGATAGCTACATTTTTTCTTTTTTCCAGCATTGGCTTGGCGAAAAGTAGCCATATCTGTATGGGCTCTGAAATGTTAAAAGGTTTTGGTTTGTCTGCCAAGCATTTAGAATGCGATATGGATACCCAAAAGCACAACCCTCTTTCAGAAAATGAACAAAAAGAAAGCAAGGATCAGTGCTGTCAAAATCAATTTGAATTGATCCAATTGGAAGTGGATCAAAACCTTAAAGTTGTTAATGTCAGTGCTCCGCAAATGATTTTTATTGCGGCATTCACACAGGCTTTTCTGCTTGATCAGGCATTGGTTTTGATGCCTGTTTCCATAAGCTCCTTTGACCCTCCCCCAATCAATCCCCAGGATTATACTGTTCTTTACCAAACTTTCTTGATTTAATCTTACCGGATAATTTGGTTAGCAATACTGACCTGTTTTCTGCTGCTTTTTAAAATCAGCGGCTCATTATCTGGTATTTCTCATTATAGGATTAAATCATGCTTAATTCAATCATCAAGTTTTTTCTTGAAAACAAACTTGTAACTGTTCTCCTTATTTTAGTAATAGTAATGTGGGGGATTGTTACTGCACCATTTGGGTGGCAAGTCGGCTCTTTACCTTCTGATCCTGTTCCGGTAGATGCGATTCCTGACATTGGTGAAAATCAACAAATTGTCTTTACCCAATGGCCAGGAAGATCACCTCAGGATATTGAAGACCAAATCTCTTATCCATTGACCACCTATTTATTGGGTATTCCCGGGGTGAAGTCAATTAGGAGTTCCTCAATATTTGGATTCTCCAGTATCTACATCATCTTTGACGAGGAAATTGAATTCTATTGGTCGCGCTCCCGAATTTTGGAAAAGCTTAATTCTCTGCCAGCTGATCTGCTTCCAGATGAAGTCCAGCCAGGCTTAGGGCCTGATGCAACTGCTCTTGGTCAGGTTTATTGGTATACCCTGGAAGGAAGAGATCAGGAAGGAAATCCAACCGGTGGTTGAGACCTGCACGAAATCAGAACGGCTCAGGATTTCTATGTGAAATATGGATTGAATGCAGTTGAAGGGGTTTCAGAAGTCGCTTCCATAGGTGGATTTGTTCAGGAGTATCAGGTAGATGTAAATCCTGACGCATTAAAAGCTTACAATATCCCATTGACAAAGGTGATGCAGGCAGTGAAACAATCCAACCGAGATGTAGGCGCTAAAACCATAGAGATAAATCAAGCAGAGTACCTGTACGTGGTTTGGGCTATATCAAGTCTATAGAAGACCTTGAGCTTGCTGTTGTAGCGGTAGAGGACAATGTGCCCATCCGTATCAAAGATATCGCAGTGGTTCAATTAGGTCCTGCAACCAGGCGAGGGCTTCTGGATAAGGGTGGCGCCGAAGTAGTAGGAGGAGTAGTGGTAGCCAGATATGGCTCAAATCCACTTCAGGTTATCAATCAGGTAAAGGAGAAAATTAAAGAAATCGCTCCAGGATTACCCAAGAAAACATTGGCAGATGGTAGGCTCAGTCAATTGACGATTGTTCCATTTTACGATAGGTCTACCCTGATTCAGGAAACCTTAGGAACTCTGGAAGAGGCCTTGTCCTTGGAGATACTTATCACTATTCTAGTCGTAATAGTGATGGTCTACAACCTTAGGGCATCCATTTTAATTTCAAGTTTACTTCCATTGGCCATTTTGATGGTGTTTATAGCCATGCGCTATTTTGGTGTAGATGCGAATATTGTAGCACTTTCCGGTATAGCCATTGCAATAGGTACGATGGTGGATTTGGGGATTATTCTTTCCGAAAACATCATCAAGCATATTGATGAAGCGCCTCCGGAGCAAAAACTAATCACCACAATTTACAATGGCTCCGCTGAAGTTTCCAGTGCCATTCTAACTGCCGTTTCCACCACGATTGTAAGTTTTGTCCCTGTATTTACCATGCAGGCGGCTGAGGGCAAGCTGTTTGGGCCATTGGCCTATACTAAAACTTTTGCATTGCTGGCAGCATTAATTGTTTCACTGTTGATCCTTCCCAGTATCGCACATACCTTTTTCGGATTTAGGATCAATAATCTCAAATATAGAAGAGCTGGAAATATCCTGCTTATCCTAGTAGCTATGCTGGCACTTTCTCAAGGCTATGTTTGGGCGGGAAGCCTTTTGATTTTGTTGGCAGGAATTGCACTATTGAGGGATTATTTCACAACAAGGAACTACAATATTCCTGAAAGTTTTAGGCCCCTTTATAACAACCTGGAAATTATTATTGTGATCGCAGGAGTAGTGTGGTTATTGGCTGGTTACTGGCTTCCATTAGGAGCGGCTAAATCGACCTTCCTTAACTTTGTCTTTGTGGCAATTCTAGTCAGTTTGATCCTTGGGGCATTTATTCTCTTGGAGTACAATTATAAGAAAGTACTAAATTGGTGTCTTGATCATAAAGCTGCATTTTTAACTGTCCCGGCTATCATTATTCTGTTTGGGATTATGGTTTGGCTTGGCTTTAACACAACCTTTGGGCTTGTTCCCAAGGCAGCTAAAGCAGTAGGGTGGGACCTTCAGAAAACGAAGGTTTGGTCAGGAATGGCGCATACTTTTCCCGGAATGCAAAAGGAATTTATGCCTTCTTTGAATGAGGGTAGCTTTTTATTAATGCCCACATCCATGCCGCATTCAGGCATAGCCTTTAATCGAAAAGTTCTTGGACAGCTGGATATGCGGATTTCTAATATTCCCGAGGTTGAACTTAGTGTTGGGAAGCTTGGACGGGTTGAATCCGCCTTGGATCCTGCTCCAATCTCCATGTATGAGAATGTAATCAATTACAAGTCAGAGTACCTGTTGAATGAGAAAGGGCACAAGCAGCGGTTTAAAGTAGATAGAGACAATCATTTTATTCTAACTTCTGGCGATACCGTTTCCAATGAGGAGGCACTTACAAAGGAAATAGGTGTTTCTTTACTCATTGCTGATGAAAAGGGTCGATACTATAGGAATTGGCGGGAACATATTCATTCTCCAGATGATATCTGGAATGAAATAGTGGAGGTAACCAAAATACCGGGTGTCACTTCGGCTCCAAAACTACAACCAATAGAAACACGGTTGGTCATGTTGCAGACAGGTATGCGGGCACCGATGGGAATGAAAGTATATGGGCCAGACCTACAAACAATTGAGGATTTTGGATTAAAAGTAGAAAATATTCTCAAGCAGGTGCCATCGGTGAAAACCGAAGCTGTATTTGCTGACAGGATTGTAGGAAAGCCCTACCTGCATCTCAATATTAATAGAGCGCAAATTGCTCGGTATGGTTTGAGTATTGAAGATGTTCAGGGTACAATTGAAACGGCCATTGGTGGTATGAAAGTGACAACCACTGTGGAAGGACGTGAGCGATTTCCTGTTCGGGTTCGCTATCCGCGAGAGCTTCGTGATGATCCTGAAGCTTTGGGCAAAATATTGATCCCTACACCGACAGGGCCCCAGATCCCTTTGAGCCAGGTTGTAGATTTTGAATACCTAAAAGGGCCTCAGGCAATTAAAAGCGAAGAAACATTTTTGGTTGGTTATGTACTGTTCGATAAAAGAGAGGGTTTTTCGGAAGTTACGGTAGTAGAGGATGCCAGAAATTTGATTCAAAGTAAAATCGAATCCGGTGAATTGGAAGTGCCGGCTGGAGTGAGCTTTAAGTTTTCCGGAAGTTATGAAAATCAAGTTCGAGCTGAAAAGCGCCTGAGTGTAATCGTGCCATTGGTACTTCTGATTATTTTACTGATTCTTTATTTCCAGTTCCGTTCAGTTACCACCTCGTTGATGGTTTTTACTGGAATTGCTATGGCTTTCAGCGGTGGTTTTATTACCCTATGGTTGTATGGACAAAGCTGGTTTGGGGACTTTGGCCTTTTTGGGATGAATTTTAAAGACCTTTTTCAAATCCACACGATTAATCTGAGCGTGGCTGTATGGGTCGGGTTTATTGCCTTGTTTGGCATCGCAACGGATGATGGGGTGCTTATGGCGACTTATTTAGATCAGAGTTTTGCAAAGAACAAAACAGATAGCCTCAGAGGAATTAGGAATGCCGTTATAGAAGCAGGGCAGCGGCGAATTAAACCGGCCATCATGACTTCAGCCACCACCATTATTGCTTTGCTTCCAATTCTTACTTCCTCAGGAAGGGGATCAGACATTATGATACCGATGGCCATTCCAGCTTTCGGAGGGATGATTGTAGCAGCGATCACTTATTTTATCGTACCCGTTTTGTATTCGATTCGGGAAGAAAGAAGATTTAAAAACAATTCAATATGAAATTCACCGTCCTATCTATCACGCTTATCTTGATGTTGAGTTTTTCCGGGCAAGGCCAGACTTTGGAGGATTATTTTGTGATGGCTGCTGGAAACAACCCTGGATTGAAAGGGAAATACAAAGCGTTTGAAGCGGCTTTGCAAAAAATCCCACAGGCGAAATCACTTTCAGACCCCAATTTGTCTTTTGGTTATTTCATTTCCCCAGTACAAACCAAGCTTGGTCCTCAGCGCATGCGTTTTTCATTGACGCAGATGTTTCCATGGTTCGGAACTTTGCGCATCCAAGGGGATGTGGCGACAATACTTGCAGAGGTGAAATACAAGGAATTTCTGGATGCTCGGAATAGCCTTTATAATCAGGTTTCAGCAGTCTATTATCCGCTTTTGGAGACGTATGAGTTGATTGAAATTGAAAAAGAAAACCTTCAGATTCTGAAAACTTATAAATCAATTGCTACTTCTACCTTCGAAAATGGCAAAGGATCACTAACGGATGCACTTAGGGTAGACATCATGAATACTAGTGCCGAAACAAATTTGGAGGTGCTAAACCAGAAAATTAAGTCTGCTAATGCAAGACTTAACTCCTTGCTAGGAAGAGATTATGATTCACCAATTGAAATTACGGAAAGGTTGACCGTTCCAGATTCTCCCTATCAGGCTTCTATTGATTCCATTCAGCACAATCCATTATTGGAAAGTCTGGATTTGAAAATTCAAGCCGGTGAGTTAAAACAAAAATTGGCAATCAAACAGGGCTTGCCAAACCTTGGAGCAGGAGTAGATTATGTGATGGTGGACAAGCTTAATGACATGGCCTTGGTCGATAATGGTAAAAATGTCCTCATGCCGACGGTTACCATGAGCATTCCGATTTTTAGAAAAAAATACAATGCGGCCAAAAAAGAAGCATTGTTATTAACCGAAGCCTACCAAGCAAAAAAGCAGGATGTATCCAATAACCTTTATGGCTCTTTTTATCGGTTTAAGGTAGAAATGGATATTCAGCTTGACCTAATTTCTTCCTTTGACAAGCAAATCCAAACCAGCAAGCAAACACTTGAACTGCTATACAGTTCCTATGCGAATTCGGGAGAAGACTTTGAGGAAGTTTTACGCCTTCAGCAGCAATTGCTGGAGTACCGAAAAATGAAAATAAAAGCCTCTGTAGCCTACTACGCTGCTGAAGCGCAACTTAATTATTTAACAGCTAAATCTTACTGATATGAAAAGCAACAATTATCTAAAGTTCTCCGCAATGATGGCTGTTTCATTTGTCATCATGTATGCCGTAATGTTTTTAAATGCAGATCTCTTTGACCATGTCATGCTAAGTACTACCAGAACCTACATGACAATATTGATGGTAGCACCCATGGCAGTGTCCATGTTACTCTTTATGTGGGGAATGTATGAAAACAAGAAGGTCAATTTTATGATTCTCGGTGCGGCTGTCATTTTATTTATAGCTACCCTTACCATGCTCAGAAATCAAACTTTGATTGCTGATGTACAGTGGATGAAAGCGATGATCCCTCATCATTCTTCGGCTATCATGGTAAGCCAAAAAGCACATCTGAAAGATCCGGAAGCACAGCAATTGGCAAAGGATATCATTGAAGCACAAAAGAAAGAAATTGCTCAAATGAAGGCAATGATCAAGCGACTAGAGGAGTCAGAGTAAAGAACTATAGGGGATTTAATTAAAAAGGAAAAGTCTAATCCATGTAGGAACAAAGACATGCCTAAAGAAATATGAAAAATTCAATTAACAATAAGTACTTACTGATCGTCATTACACTATTTGTGGGCGTGCTGTTAGGTTGGTTGATTAAGCCGTCCGCAAATCTTCCTGAACAACCACCAGTACATGAGCATGTGGAATCCACTGCTTGGGTTTCTTCGGTTTACACCTGTTCCATGCATCCCCAAATTCGCCAAGGTGAACCTGGGGACTGTCCTATTTGTGGAATGGATCTCATTCCATTGGAGAATGATTCTCAAGAAACTGATCCTTTGTCTATTACCATGTCCCCTACAGCCATCCAACTTGCAGACGTGAAAACGATGGTAGTTGGTAAGGGGAAAGCGGAAAAAACGCTTAGGCTAGACGGGAAAATCCAAGTTGATGAGCGCTTATTGTTTACACAAGCAAGCCATATTCCAGGTAGAATTGAAAAATTGATGGTGAATTTTACTGGTGAGTACATAGCTAAAGGACAGACTATTGCTTTGGTGTATTCTCCAGAGTTGGTGACCAGCCAGGAAGAACTTCTTCAGGCAAATAAAATAAAAGAAGAACAACCAGCGCTTTTTAATGCGGCTGTGGCCAAGCTTAAGAACTGGAAAGTGTCAGAAGCACAGGTTCAGCAGATATTGACTACTGGGGAAGTAATTAAGAATTTCCCTATCAAAGCAAATGTTTCTGGTTATGTTTCTCAAAAATTTGCCAATCTGGGAGACCATCTTGCTATGGGGCAAGCCCTATATGAGGTTTCAAATTTGTCTAAGGTTTGGGTATTATTTGATGTTTATGAATCTGAGATTCCTTGGATTAAAACTGGAGATGAGGTAAACTATCGGGTACAATCTATTCCCGGAGAAATCTTTACAGGGAAAATTGATTACCTAGACCCCATAATCGATCCGGTCACCAGAGTAGCTTCTGCAAGGATAAGCATTGCTAATCCTGATCTAAAATATAAGCCTGAAATGTTTGTTTCTGGAGTAATTACAAGCTCGATTACTGGGGCCGAAGAGGCTATAGTTGTTCCAAAGACTGCAGTCATGTGGACAGGCACCCGGTCTGTCGTGTATGTGAAAAAGATAAGTTCCCAAGGACTGAGCTTTCAACTTCGTGAAGTAACACTTGGGGCAGCCTTGGGAACTGAATACCTTATAGAAGCAGGTCTTCACCCGGGGGAGGAAATTGTAGTTAATGGCGCTTTCAGTATTGATGCTGCTGCCCAATTGGCAGGAAAGCCAAGTATGATGAACCCTGAAGGAGGGGTAGCAATGTCTGGGCACAATCACGGTGGCATGGAAATGACGAAGGTAAGTCAAATAGAAGGTTCAATAGGGAATTCCCTTACCCAGGCAGCTAAAGATGGTTTGATACCTATTTTTGATCATTATTTTAAATTAAAAAATGCCCTGACTATCGATGATTTAAAGCGGTCAAAATCACAAGCAGAGGAAATGCTTAATTATATTTCAAATATTGACATGGGATCCTTTGAAGGGAATGCCCATATGGAATGGATGAAGTACCAGAAAAGCTTATCGGTTTCCCTTGAAAAGATAGGTTCCGATAAGTCTTTGGAAGAAGTCCGCAAAACATTTCTTTCAATTTCCGATGAATTGATAGGCATGGCGGAAAAATTTCATCCTTTTCCTAAACCTCTTTTTGTGCAACATTGTCCCATGGCTGATACCAATCGGGGAGCGGATTGGTTGAGCATGGAAGAAAAAGTGGTGAATCCTTATTTTGGAAAATCAATGCTGACCTGTGGGGAAGTCACAAGAACAATTAAATAACCGTGAAGAATAGTAAGATTGAGGCGAAGCTTATTGTTAATTTGTTTTGGTAATTGCTTGATAATTATTAAATTAAATCATAAGTAAAATGTAGATCGATTATTTATTCTGTACTTCTATAAAATACCCAAATCATGAAGGTTCTGAAAATAATACTTGCCATCGTTTTAATATTGGTTTCCATCCCTTTTATAGTAGGGATGTTTATTGATGAGGATTATACCGTAGTTAAGGAGGTAACCATTGAAAAACCTATAGAAGAGGTTTTTGAATATGTGAAACTACTCAAAAACCAAGAATACTTTTCAAGTTGGGCCTTAAAGGATCCAACCATGCAAAAAAGTTTTAATGGTGTAGATGGTGAAGTGGGATTTGTCTCAGCCTGGGACAGTAAAGATCCGAATGTAGGGGTGGGAGAACAAGAAATACTGGCAATTGAACAAGGTAAAAGAATCGATTATGCCTTAAGGTTTAAGGAACCTTTTGAAGCATCTGATAAGGCTTATATTGAATTTGATGAAGTAAATGGGGATAAAACCAAAGTTACCTGGGGATTTGAAGGGCATATGGATTATCCAATGAATTCTATGTTGTTGATGATGGATATGGAGGAAATGGTAGGTAAAGATTTTTCCGAAGGCTTGCAAAAGTTAAAGTCAATTCTGGAAAACAATTAATTTTGACTGATATGGCTTGTCTCAGGATTTGACACTTATTAATCCGAGAGGTGAATTTAGTTTAGGGCTAGAAGTTAAAAATAGTATTAATAATGCTTGACACTTACGTATAGTAAGCGAGTATCAACTGTTGAAAAAGTTAAATCAAATGGGAATACTTTATAATAATCAAAGTATTCCCATTTGAATGATTAATTGTTTTTATTTTTAAGTCCTTCCTCAGACAAATATACCACAGAATTAAATTGGTTTAATTCAAGGCAAAAATCTATGTCTTTATCTAAGTCGTGATTTTGTAGGCGTTTTGCATGAGAAGCCTTTTGAAGAAAACCTTGCAAATCCACACCAACTTGTTGATAGAGTGCTTCCATTCCTAATGTAGCATCGCAATCATGGTCCCAGCCTAATAGAAGGGACAGTGCTCCAGCATACAAAGAATCTTCCAAATTAAATTTACCTTTCCATCCTGCGCATAAAACCAGCACATCATTGGTAGAAGTTTGTAAATAATCTACAGTAGCTTGAAGGTTCAGAAATGATCCTATAAGTACTTCTGAGGCTTGTTCTCGAGCTAAAGAAATAGCTCTTGTGCCATTTGTAGTAGTCATGGCCACATTTTGACCAGCAAAGGCTTGGTCTAAATAAGCCAATGGACTATTTCCTAAATCAAAGCCATCTGCCTGCTTGCCATTGCGCTCTCCTGCAATGAGCCAACCACTTTTTTTATAAGATTTACATTGATCTAGATCCTTTACGGGGACGATGGAATTCACGCCATTAGAAAGCGCTGTTACCATGGTAGAACTAGCTCTGAAAATATCAACAACGATGACGGTTTTGTTTGCTAACTCGTGGAGGTCCAACAAGTCAGGACTGATACAGGTTTCTATGGTTTTCATTTTTTAAGCAGGGGTAGTTTCTCTATTTTGGCAGAAATTCTTTTTTTCCTTACCTCAATCCCGATCTCGGTTCCAGGTTTGGCGTATTCAATGTCTACATAACCTAAACCAATACCAATACCCATGCTTGGTGATTGACTTCCGGAAGTGACTTTTCCTATAACTTCACCTTCTGCATTTACAATGGAATAATCTGCTCTTGGAATTCCTCTTTCTATAAGTTTAAAACCTACTAGTTTTCTTTTGATACCTGCTTCTTTCTGCTTTTTCAGCGCCTCATGATTAATGAAGTCTTTGGTGAATTTGGTAATCCAGCCTAATCCCGCCTCTAATGGGGAGGTGGTATCTGAAAGTTCATGGCCATAAAGGCAATATCCCATTTCTAAGCGTAGGGTGTCCCTGGCTCCCAATCCTATTGGTTTTATATCCAGTTGGCTACCTGCATCGAAAATGGCATTCCATATTTTCTTTGCATCGGCATTTTTCACATACAATTCAAAGCCTGGTTCACCTGTATAGCCAGTAGCAGAAATGATTACATCTTCTACACCTGCAAAAGAGCCTACTTCAAAATGATAAAATGGAATATCTTTTAATGAAGTTGAAGTTAGTGATTGTATGGCTTTTATTGTATTCGGCCCTTGAATGGCAAATAAGGAAATTTCATCTGATATGTTTTCCAGTTTTGCATTTACAGTGTTATGTTGCTGTATCCATGCCCAGTCTTTATCGATATTGGATGCGTTCACTACAAGCATGTAGCGCTCTTCTTCCATTTTATAAACCAAAAAATCATCAACAACTCCGCCCTCAAGATTGGGAAAGCAAGTGTATTGTGCTTGTCCTATTTTAAGCTTTGCGGCATCATTTGAGGAGACTTTTTGTATTAAGTCAAGTGCATTGGGTCCCTCTACTATAAATTCACCCATATGGGAAACATCAAAAACACCCACGTTTTCTCGAACTGTTTTGTGTTCCTCCATATCGGAGCTGTACCTTACAGGCATGTCATACCCTGCAAATGGGATCATTTTTGCACCTAATGAATGATGTATTTCATCTAGAGTTACCTTTTTTATTTTCTCCATTAATCTTTGACTTTATATTAAAAGCCTAAAGGTAAGAAATGTGATTAATTATAAAGAAAAGGTTTGGGAAAAAGACCGTTCGCAACTAATACATTTGTTAACTATTCGATATATAATTCCTATTCCAGATAGCCTGGGTTTTGAATCAGTTTCGAATTGGCCAACAACTCCCTTTGAGGAATAGGAAAGATTAATTTTGGATCATCGAATGAATACTTGAAATTGGAGTCGTTATTGTCCACCACAATGCCTCTGGTGCGTTTGATGTCATGTAGATTATGGCCTTCATGTGCCAATTCCAACTTCCTCTCTTTTAATATATCTTCAAGGGCCACACTTGTCTTTTCAGGTAATAAAACCCTCCTTCTTATTCTGTTAATGTCTTCCAATACGGTAGCTCCTATACTGGTGCCTTCTCTGAAGTTGGCTTCAGCTCGAGTAAGGAACAGCTCTGCCAATCTAATGATTTTGACATTGGCATTTTGATCCCTCCATTTATTTGTTCGAATGGCCCCGGCCCTTTCTTCAAATTGACCTAACCTGTCATCTCCATCTTCATACAATGCTAAATGATTTCCGGTAATACCAACATCACCATCTCTTCCACCAAATTCTGGAGTGGAGTAGAAAAGATGCATGGCATTTACTGGATCTTGGGCACTCACCTGAATAGTAAATATATCTTCTTGACTATCTGATTCATTATTGAAAGCATTCATGTATTGGTCCATGAGTTTTTTGCCATAGGCTAGCGCCAAATTTATGCTTCTATTGGCGGCATCTCGAGCAGAGGTATAATCTTCAATTTGTAAGTATACTCTGGAAAGCATAGCAGAAGCAATGTATTGAGACGCGAAGATATTGTTTGACTCAGGTAGTAATTGTTCCGCTTCCGTTAGGTCCTTAATGATTTGTTGGTAAACGTTTTCAACAGAATGTCTTTCGACAACTCCGTTATTTTGACCACCTCTGGAAGGTGAAAGGATCAAAGGAACGGCCAGGTTCGTAGAAGGATTTTCGGAAACATAGGGCAATCCATATAATTTAACCAATTCAAAATACACGACTCCTCTTATAAATAATGCTTCTCCTTTAACTCTATCCTGATCCTCGGTTTTTACCTTATCTATAGCCTCAATAATATTGTTGGCTAAATTAATAGTGCTATATGCGGTAGTCCATGTGTCTGTAACAAATGTATTGTTTGTTAAAATGCTTTTGTTGAGCATTTCTCTTGGTTGTACGAATGTGCCTTCCCATCTTAGCTCATTGTTTGCAGCGAGCATTTCGCTGTAGAGCAGAACTCTTCCTCCCCAGAGGTCTGATTTCCTAATATTAGCGTAGGCACCTATGAGCACTCTTTTGATATTCGCATCACTGTCAAGTGCAGTAAGCTCATCGATTTCTTGTGATGGTTTTAAATCCAATTGATCGTCACAAGAAACAATAAAGAAGATAAAAAATAATAGGATCGGTGTGTGTAATACTTTTGATGACATATATAAAATATTTAAAACCCTAAATCCAAGCCTATAGAAAATGTTCTAGCCTGTGGGGCTGAATAAAGATCAACTCCCTGGAATAAATTAGCATTGGCAAAATTATTGGATAATGCCTCAGTTCCTACTTCGGGGTCCCAACCATTGTACTTAGTGAATGTCAATAAGTTTTGGGCGATAATATAAATTTTAGCATTCTGGATTTTCAACTTATCGTTCCACTTTTCAGGAAAGTTGTAGGCCAGAGATAATGTTTTTAGTCGTAGGTAGCTACCATCAGAAATGTACCTGCTTGAAGCACTGCAACCATTACAAATACCTAACCTGGCTTGAGGAATGTCGGTTTGATCCCCTGGCTTTTGCCACCTTTCCATTTGTTCTGCTGTGTTATTGTCAAACCAATTCCCATTGTTGGCGTAATAACCACCTGCTGCTTCGTAAATTTTATTTCCATAAACGCCTTGAAAGAGGAATTCCAAATCAAGGTTTTTATAAGAGAGGTCATTCGTAATCCCCGCTATAAAATCAGGGTTGGGGCTTCCCAAAAACAGTCGAGCGGCAGTGTTATAATCGTTGGTCATTTCTGTTTGCGCTTCATCTTTATAATAAAGTGCGTCCCCATTTTCAGGATCTACTCCCGCGTATTTTGGGCCAAAGAATACAGCCATGGGCTGTCCGACATAGATGCCATTCAGGTAGCTTGAATAAGGTGGAGGTATTTCAGTTTGGTCTTTGGAGAGTGCCCGTACCCTATTAATGTTTCTGGAAAAATTGAAAGAAGATTTCCAAATAAAGTGGCTATTGCTGTAATTGATAGTGTTTAAAAGTACCTCTATCCCATAATTCTGCATCTTACCCAAGTTTTGTCTTTGAGTTACAAAACCTGTTGTGGCAGGCACAGGCACCAACAATAAAAGATCGCGGGTCATTTTATTGTAGAAATCTATTTCTCCTGAAAAACGGTCTTCAAATAGCCCAAATTCTAAGCCTATATCGAATTGTCTTGTGGTTTCCCAAGTTAGATTTGGGTTGGCTATCTGAGTAGGAGACAAACCTGC
This sequence comes from Cyclobacterium sp. L-R, assembly GCF_056859355.1. NCBI lineage: Bacteria > Pseudomonadati > Bacteroidota > Cytophagia > Cytophagales > Cyclobacteriaceae > Cyclobacterium > Cyclobacterium sp. L-R. The sequence continues at coordinate 3,799 of NZ_JBSXOH010000048.1, read as the reverse complement.
ATTGAGTCCGTAAGATAATGGCTCATACAATCCCATGTGGTCAAAATCACCAATTAGGGCATTCCCTGTAAGCCCATAAGAAGTACGGAGTTTAAAATAACTTAGGTAAGCATTGTCTTTCAGGAAGTTCTCTTCGCTGATGAGCCATCCTAAAGATCCTGCTGGGAAAAAACCATATTTATTGCTTTCTCCAAACCTGGAAGAACCATCGTATCTGGCACTAACAGCAAGTAAGTATTTATCATCCAATTTATAATTTAACCTTGTAAAGTAGGATAGAAAGGAAGAGTTGCTGAGGGAGGATGTGCCATCTGTGATTTCTGCGGCAGACTTTAATGTGGTGAGTCCGTCCAGTGGAAACTCTTTACCCTCTACACTTGTAAACCTGTTTTCTGTTTTTTGGAAAGACATTCCCAGCGTAGCCTCCAGTTTATGAGGTCCCTGAAGATTAGGTTTGTAGGTGAAGAAATTATTTGTGTTATAGGTGGCAATTTTTAACCAACGTGATGATCCATAACCATTTGAACTTTGACCGGTGGCGGTTTTTGATCCGAAATAAGAATCATCGTTTTGTGTAAGGTTGTCCAGCCCAAACTCTGACCTAAAAGTAAGGTTTTCAATAAGTTTCAACTCCCCGAAAATGCCATTGATGTTTCTTAAGCCTGTTGTAGTCCAATTGGAATTTTCTGAGTCTATTAAATTATTGTAATAGGTGGTAGTGGGGCGGTCATATAATTCCCCGTCCAGATTTCTTAACGGAGAAATGGGAGCCAAAGCAACCAATTGCATAGGATTGTTAAATTGATTGTCACTAGGCAAGGTATTGGTTGTGGTCCTTGATAAACTAAAATTGGCGCCAATCTTGAATCTATTTGAAACCTGATGGTCAAAATTTAGTCTACCGGAAATTCGTTCAAAATTGTTTCTGATCAGTATGCCATCTTGTTTGTCATAAGCAGTAGATAAATAAAAGCTAGTTTTATTGTCTCCCCCTGAAGCAGAGAAATTTACCTTAGTGACACCGGCATCTCCTCTGAAAGCTTGATCTTGCCAATTGGTATTGATGCCTCCATCTCTCCAGTTGGTATGACCTGCGTATTGATCCAATCTGTTTTCTACAAATTGAAGGTCTGAATCAGGATAATCCAAAGTATTGTTTATTGGGTCTTTGTTAGCGGCCAAATCATTGTTATAACCAGCTTCGCGCATTAATTCAACAAATTGGCTGGCGTTTAGAAAGTCCTTCTTTCGAGTAGGACTACTATAGCCTCTCTGCAGGCCTATTTTAAATTTTGTTTTGCCTATTTCTCCTTTTTTTGTTGTGATCACTACTACACCGTTGGATCCTCTTGCTCCATAAATGGATGCCGCCGCCGCATCTTTCAGAACATTGATTGACTCAATGTCACTGATATTTATCATGGCCAAAGGGTTGCTATTACCAAGACTTCCGGAGGTAGTAACAGGAATCCCATCTATAATATAAAATGGGTCATTGCCAGCTGAAATGGATGTAGTGCCTCTTATTCGAACCTTAACCCCTTCTCCAAGCTTCCCAGTAGATGAAGTTACATGTACTCCTGTGAGTCTGCCTTGCAGGGTTTCCTGAAAATTAGGAACTGGGATATTTTCAATTTCATGCCCTTCAATTTTGGCTATATTTCCTGTCAGATCTGCCTTATTTGCACTTCCATAGCCAACCACCACGATTTCGTCAAGCGTTTGCAAATTAGGAATAAGACTTACGTTCAACGTTTTGCTGCTGTTTACAAGGAATTCCTGTTGAATAAATCCTAAATAAGAAAAAACAATGGTTGATTCTTTGTCTATGTTAATTTGATATTGACCTGAAGTATCCGTAATGGTAGACTTGCCACTTTCCGCAATCCCAATACTTACTCCAGGGATTGCTTTGCCATCCTCATTAGAAATAACTTTTCCAGAAATAGTAATACCTTGCGATAAACCAATTAAAGGGACAGCAAATAATAAAGCCAACACAATAGAGATATTGCTTTTCATAGATAATCTGGTGGGTAATGTAAGCGTAATACGGTGATACGAAATATTGTTAATCTAAATGTTCTTTTAGATTATTTGGGGATAAGTATTAGTAGTAAACTAATACTAATGTAGTAAAAAAAATAACCTTTGGCATAATCTTGTATGATTAAAATTGATTTACAGGTATTTTTTTATTCGAAAAGTATTGGTTTAATCTATTAAATATGCGTGGGTTAATGAGGTTTTGAGTTGTTAGGAGGCTAATTATATTGATATAATAGGTGCGACTATAATAAATCATTGATTTAGTGCTGTCTTCAGTGAAATAACCATGATACGGGATCGGTATTATGATTTTTTTAATTAGTTTCCAGCGGTAAGCTGATTCAAGCTTTTTAAATAGGATGTTGGTAGTAATTTTAGAACGACAAATCATCGCAATGAAAAATAACCGATAGTATTTTGTTTAGACATAAAATGAAAAATAAAAAAATTAGACATTTAGGAGTTTCAAACCTTTACATTATAGGTGCAGGACTTTTAATAGTTGTTCTAATTGGTTTCTTCATGAATGGGTATCACGATTACAGAAAAGTAAATGCAGGATATTCATATGACGATTTAAAAAACAGAAATACAGTAATTTCTGAACAAGAAATTTATGACTTTATGAATTACACGTTATTTGGTGCAGACAGTGTATTTGATGACAGACGAGAATTTTTGAAATTAAACTGTTTTTCATTCAAGCACAGTTCCGATTTAAAAAAATTCATAAACTCACAACCAGACTCTATTCTAAAAAGCCAAGACAAAAATAATATGAAGTCCCAACTTGAAAATCAAACATTTTTGTGGGACCAAGACAAATTAATAAATGTTTGGTGCTTGACACCTAAAGACCTTTATAAAGCACAAGCAAATGACACGACTGACTATTGGGATAATTTTCGAGTACATTTTGGCAACTACGGTAGACATAATTACTCCAAACCAATTTTCAATAAAGAAAAGAACAAAGTAGTGATTGAGCATAGTGGACAAGGAGATTGGCTTTGGGGTAGTGGAGAAATTTTACTTTTTAGAAAGGAAAAGGGCAAATGGATACTAATCACAGAACAGAATTTATGGATAAGTTGAATAGAAAAACTGCTACCAACACAGTTTTTGCGTTAGGCGGAGTGAGGTGCAAACTTGAAGCTTTGTTCTTCTATTCAAGTTCAGTGCAGGTCTACAGTTTTTTGCTCCGAAACCCACACGAACGCTAAGTCCGAAAACGACTGCTTCAATTTCTTGTTAAAAGTTGAATAGTTCCTCTCTCATTTCGTTGAAGTTTTTCAAAACCAAAAAGTACAATAGATCCTTAGTATTATGAGTGATACTGCTTAAACCCGAAATATACAATAGACAATCTATTACGTGCTGAAATCGATTTAGTATCAGCCACTTCGTAGCTGTTTTCAATTTCACCATAGCGGTGCTATGCTAAAATATCCAAACAGCCTGATTTTCTTGCGATTGCAACACTTCCCGTAAACACGGCACAGGCATCACGCCTGACGTTGTCAGGGCGGAGAAATCCTCTTACATAATGCGGGCAATGTCGTTTAGTTAATGTTTATAAGTTATAAAATTACTGGGTCTGGCAGTCTACGTTTTTATTCTAGGAACTGACGTGTTGGGCCGTATTATTTCAAGTTGAAGCAAGAGTTTGAAAGGATAATCAGATATTTTTCGAATGATTTTGTGCATTGCTTGTTTGAGTTGATCAATTCTAGATTTGATTTTACGATAC
>NZ_JBSXOH010000047.1:0-74222 GCF_056859355.1 Cyclobacterium sp. L-R | reverse complement strand
ATACCTTTTTATTCTAGGAACTGACCTGTTGGGCCGTATTATTTCAAGTTGAAGCAACAGTTTGAAAGCATAATCAGATATTTTTCCAATGATTTTGTCCATTCCTTGTTTGAGTTGATCAATTATAGATTTGGTTTTACGATACGCCTGGGTTCTGTTGATCTGATAAGTGTTTTTCCGTTTTTTATTACAGTAGTCAATCCCTTTTTTGGTAAGTGTTTTACTGAGAATGTTGCTCAAGTTGGCCCTGAGAATGATTCTATTAAAATCCTGGAGAACGGCCCTGGCCGTCTTTCCGCTCAGGTTTTCAAGTTCCGCCCTAGTTTTGAGTAGCTTGAAAGACTCTTCAACAGGCCATCTTTTCCTGTAGAGCTCACGTATTTCCTTGACAGGGTACTTCTTATGGTCAACTAGGTTGGTTATCAATATATGGTCTTCTCCTGATGCAATCGGTACCCGTACGAGCCTTAACTTGAGTGCCTCAGTAGGAATATTCCTTTCCCTACACCTGTTTAAGGCCTCTTTGGAAGGGGACACCTCTATGATCTGCTGTTTTTGGGTAGATGCTAAAAATGCCTTTGCATGTTTCCATCTGTTTGCCTTTACCCTGATGACAAAGGATTTCTGTTGCTGAACCAATGAGGACATGAGCCAAAAGGCCGCATAAGCCCTATCCATTATAAGCAGGTCGCCCGGCCCTAGACAGGGAAGATGACTTTCACACAGAGCAAGTTCACTTGTCCTGTAATGTTTGATCTTGGCATCTATACTGATTTGGTTGAGTACATCGTAGGCTTGGGAAACACGGGCTAACACTACTTTTCTCCCGTTTTCAGTCCGGGTTTCGAAATGGCCAAAACCTTTTGCCAATTCTTTGCTGTAAGGAAGCTGCAAAGTACTGCCGTCGATACCTATAAGCCGAAAACCTTTCCATTTACGGATATGGCTGGCTTTATTATAATAAAAAGAACATTGTTGTTCATTGAGCCATGTAAACACCTTGGGGTTTAGTTTGGATCGTTGCTGACTGAATGCTCCTTTGGAATAGCTGACCGATTTGTCGGAAAAAAAATTATCAAGTTCTTGCTGAACACTCGATTTACCCAGGCCCAACATGAAGTAGATAAGATCTGTAAAACCCAAACACCGCTGACGAACAAACGCTGTGTTAGTCGTACGGAACCTATCGCGTGTTAATCCATTTTCTATATTGTTTTTTAATAGTTTTAAAAAGTCCTTCGAAAAGGAAAAGGACTTGATTGTTGTTAGATTATTTTCAAAAAAACTACGCTCCCTTTTCTTTCCTAAAAATAATAAAAATTCCTTAACTAAACGACATTGCCCAAAATATGCAATAGACATTCTATTACGTGCTAAAATCGCTTTAAAATCAGCCACTTCGTTGCTGTTTGGAGATTTTCTTGCGATTGCACCACTTCCCGTAAACACGGGACAGGCATCACCCCTGACTATTGTCAGGACGGAGATATTCTATTACATAATCCGGGTTTAAAAAGTCTGAAGCATCAGTAATTTACCTCAAATTATAAACTAGTAGTGGTTGGTTTTCGTTTCCATCATTAAACCCACCTTTATGAATCAAAATACCATCAGGTTTCTTCTATTGTCTTTTTTATTAGTGCCACTTTTTTCAGGCTGTTTTTCTTTCAGAGACAGTGATAAAAGCCTCAATAAATTGATGGAAAAGAAGGACATTTCTTTTGATATCAATTATTTAGAAAAGTATTCTTTAAGGTGGCTATGGTACGAAAATCAAGACAAGGATGCACCCATTTTATTGTTTATTCATGGAGCGCCAGGTTCTTCTTCTGCCTTCCTACCGTATATTCAGGAAGACACTTTAAAAAAGCAATTTTCCATTCTTATCATCGACCGTCTAGGTTATGGTTATTCTGATTATGGCAATTACCAACCCATTCCCGATCAGTACAAGGCAATAGATGCCTTGGTGAAAGAAGTGGGGGAAAATCGAGAGGTCTTTACCATTGGTCATTCCTTTGGAGCAACCATTGCCGGCTATACTGCCATTCAAGATCCGGATTGGCTGACTGGCACGATAATGATCGCTCCAGCCTTGGATCCTGACCAAGAGAAATACTTATGGTTTGGCAAACTGGCCTTGTATAAAAGTACCAGATGGATGGTTTCCAAATCCCTGAGAGTGGCTGCCGATGAAAAGTATTCTCATGAAGAAGAACTTCGGACTTTTGTTACCAGCTGGGATCAGATAAACTCTCCAATTTTACATATCCATGGGGATAAGGATGGATTGGTACCTTATGGGAATGTTAAGTTTTCGGAGGATAAAATCCCTGAAAAATGGTTGGAGATTAAAACCATAAAAGGGGAAGGACATTTGATTCCATTTACCGAGAAAGAGCTGATGGTAAACGAAATTTCACAATTTGTTGGTCAATAAGTAAGTGTTGGTTTTTAAAGTGTAGGATTGCTGAAGAGATTTTGCCTTAGGTGATATAAATCACTTATATTCTGAATTATAAGGTTTATTTTTATTGTGTTAGATGCATGAGCTCATAATGGGTTCCTATGCTCTTCAAATTTCTTTTTCAACAAAAATAAAATCATCATGACAAAAAACATGGGATCAGCCGACAGAATAGTAAGAACATTAATTGCTATAGTTGCAATCTATCTCTATTTCTCAGGGACCGTGACGGGAGTAGTTGGGATAATATTAATCGTTATTTCTGCCATATTTTTATTAACTAGCCTGATAAGTTTCTGTCCACTTTACAGAATTTTTGGCTTGAAAACCTGCAAAACAAAGCAAGCTTAAATAGCTAATACTTTTGAAATGCCTAAGCTTCTGAAGTAGCGCTTTATTTCAGCTCTTTGAGCATTAGGTGTCGGTCGAATGGTTTGGTCAAAACAACAGGAACAATTCCCTTGGGATATTGTTCCTGTTGTTATCAAAGGAGCATTTGAAAGTGGAGGCTTAGTAAAAATGCCCTAATCCCAATCTATCTGGGTTTATTGTCCGTCAAAGTCATCATCCTCTTCTTCTTCTCCAGGTGCACCCAAGTCAAACATGCTGCTGAACAAGTCATTGAATTGCATGCCTGTGTCCAGTAATTTTTTACTCAGTTGACTGTGTTCGGCCAAACCATGCAGTGCAAACTCCATGTAGAACTCTTTTTCCATTTCAGGAAGGCCTTTTACAAATTGGGTGGTGATGCTTTCTAAGCCTGGTACATCATGAAGTAGCTTTTTGTATTCTTTATCACTTTGGGAAGCGAGTATATCCAGGCTATTTCCCTCACCAAACCAAGATAAGGGAAGTACATAAGGATTGCCTTCTTTGGCTTTCTTTTTCTGCTCAGGTGAAGGGAAGTTTTGGGCAAACATGGTGCGGATGGCCTTTCCAATTAGATTGTAAGCTACAATTCCGGCGCCTTCTTGTTCCCCTTCATAAACAAGTTCTACCTTGCCCGTGATTGCCGGAATTACGCCGATAAGGTCGACAATTCGGACAATGGTATCATTTTCATTGTTCAGGTACAATCTGCGTTCGGCAGCGGAAATCAGGTTTTCATAAGCGGAAATGGTCAGTCTGGCAGATACGCCACTCTTTTCATCCACGTATTCACTTTCTCTTGCCTCTACCGCTATTTGTTCGATCAGGTCCTTCATCAGCTCAGGTACGTGAATCTGAGACATAGGCCTGTCCTTGATTTTGGCTTCCTGTTCGGTTATTTTTCTGCCAATTGCGATGCTTTTTGGATAATGGGTAATGATCTGGCTTTCGATCCTGTCTTTAAGTGGTGTTACTATGCTTCCCCTATTGGTATAATCCTCTGGATTGGCAGTAAAGACAAATTGAAGATCCAAAGGAAGCCTTAATTTAAAGCCCCTGATCTGTATGTCGCCTTCTTGAAGAATATTAAAGAGAGCTACCTGAATTCTTGCCTGCAGATCCGGTAATTCGTTGATGACAAAAATGGAGCGGTTGGATCGTGGTACCAAGCCAAAATGAATTACTTTTTCGTCGTTATATGACAGTTTCATTGTCGCGGCCTTGATGGGATCTACATCACCTATCAAATCTGCAACCGATACGTCTGGTGTTGCCAGTTTTTCAGTATAGCGGTCTTCTTTTGCCCACCAAGAAACGGGGGTGTCATCACCCTTTTCAGCGATTAAGTCTTTGGCAAAGGTAGAAATTGGGCTTAAAGGATCATCATTCAGTTCTGCTCCTTCCACAACAGGTACGTAATCATCCAATAGCATAGTCATCATCCTTGCAATCCTTGTTTTGGCTTGACCCCGTAAGCCCAAAAGGTTGATATTGTGCTTGGAAAGAATGGCTCTTTCTATATCAGGAATAACAGTATCTTCATAACCCCAAACGCCTTCGAAAACATTTTCTTTGTTCTTGATTTTTTTAATAAGGTTGCTTCTAAGTTCTTCTTTGATGGTTTTGGAACTGTAACCAACGGCCTTTAATTGTCCTAGGGTTTTTATTTTTAGTAGATCTTTATTGCTCATTTCTGTGTATTCCATGTTTTAAAAACGTTTCGTTCTATTTCTTCTGTAATCTTCAAAAATTAAATGTCCAAGCCCCTGCAGATTGCTATAATAGGCATTGCCGTTATTCACTGTGGTGAATTCCTTTACAAACTCCTTTAGGTAGGGGTCGGAGGCAATCATAAAGGTGGTTACAGGGATCTTCATTTTTCTGCATTGCGCAGCGAGTTTTAACGTTTCCTTTAGGATTTTGCTGTCTATACCAAAGCTGTTTTTATAGTATTTGATGCCTACCTTCAAGCAGGTAGGTTTACCATCAGTGATCATAAATATTTGCTTGTTAGGATTTTTTCTTCTTCGAAGCAGGTCCATGGCCAATTCCAAACCTGCCACGGTATTGGTATGGTAAGGGCCTACTTGAAGGTAAGGGAGATCTTTTATTTCAATTTGCCAAGCATCATTTCCAAATACAATTACATCCAGCGTATCCTTTGGGTACCTGGTTTTGACCAATTCAGCCAAAGCCATTGCCACTTTTTTGGCAGGAGTGATCCGGTCCTCACCGTATAGAATCATGCTGTGAGAAATGTCGATCATTAAGACGGTGGAGGTCTGTGTACTGGCTTCGCTTTCCACCACTTCCAAGTCATCTTCGGTTAGCAGGAAGTCACCAGAAAAACCATGGTTGATCTGGGCATTCCTCAAAGAATCGGTGAGGGCTATTTGGTCAAGGTTATCTCCAAAAGCAAAAGGTCTGCGATCGGTGCCCCTTTCTTCGCCGGGCCCGGTATGATTGGTCTTGTGTTGTCCACCTTTTCCTCGCTTAAGTTTGCCAAATATTTCTTCCAGTGCACTTTTACGAATGGTTTGTTCCGCTTTTCCGGTGATTTTAAAACCTCCAATTCCTTGTTTTTCATCCAAGTAGCCTTTGCTCTTAAGGTCCTCAATAAAGTCTCCAATGCCATAGCCTGGCTTGGTCATATTGTATCGCTTGTCCAAATCGGTAAGCCAGCTAAGTGCCTCAGCTGCATCTCCACCTGTCATGGTGACCAACTGAAGGAAGATATCCAAAAGTTGCTCAAAAGTATTTTTATCTTCGTCCTTTTCAGGGACAAATTTGCTGAATCTAAAACCTTTCATAGTAGGGTAACAAGAATTTAGGGCATGAGGTTTAAACTTGACCAAATACCTTTAGGAAAATTATACTTGAAACAGTCCTTAGCACTACTGTGCGTGGTCACAATCATATAAAAACCAGTCACATACTGACGTTTTAGTATCAGCATAGCAGTCCAATGGCATCTTCTTTTATTGTCAATGATAGTGCCAGTAAAAGTAACTAGTTGGAGAATACCTATTATATAAGCGCCTGAATTTCTTCTGACTGAAGGTTGCAGTTGATCCACTCCTCTTCCATACTTGCACCATATTTTTTGTAAAAATTTATAGCCGGCTCATTCCAATCCAGAACTTGCCACATCATTCCGGTACAACCGTCTTCTAATGATTTTGCCAGTACCCTTTCGAAGAGTAATTTGCCAGCACCTTTGCCACGCTCTTTTTCGGTTATAATGTAATCTTCCAAATACAAACGTTTGCCTTTCCAAGTGCTGTAGCGGTAATAATAAATGGCAGTACCTACTATGGTTTTCTCTTCCCCCTTCTCGACAACGAAAAAGCCAAACACAGGTTCCGGGCCAAACCCGTCTTTTTCCATCATTTCAAGTGTATTGGTCACTTCATCAGGTGCTTTCTCATAAAGGGCCAGTTCTTTGATCAAATCAAGAATAGCTGGCAAGTCTTCTTTTTTTCCTTTTCTTACAGTATACATAACTTGAAATTAATAAAATTGAGCAACTTTACCTTTAACCAGTCGGGCCTTTCTCGAAAATATTATTCACAGATTCCTTATAACTGCTTCACTTACTATTTTTATCTTTGACACTAAATTCAACGACCTATGTTTTTATCCATCGATGCAGGCAATTCTAATATTGTGTTTGGTTTCTATCAGCAAGCAGATGATTCCTGGGAAGAAGAGCTTCGTATTCCCACAAAGAAAGGGATGAAAGTATATGACCTGGAAAAAAAATTGGCCCTCTTTTTTCTAGAGAAAAATTGGACTGCAGATAAAATAGATCAAATCGGATTGAGTACTGTTGTTCCAGACTTGTTGCCAGTATTGACACGCTTGTGTTTGGGTTTCTTTCGCAAAGCGCCTTATGTGATCAATGAAAACAGTTATGGTTTGCTTCCTGTTAAGGCAATGAACCCGACAGAAATCGGAACGGATTTAATGGCCAATATTACTGCTGCTTATTTGCGATACAACTCCGCCTGTATCATTGTAGATTTTGGAACGGCTCTTACTTTTAGTGTGGTAGATCAAAGTGGTATGGTAACAGGAGTCAATATATTTCCTGGTATCAAAACGGCAATCAATTCGCTGTTTACCAATACGGCTAAACTGCCTAAAGTGGAATTAAAAATGCCTGAATCAGCCTTGGGTAAAGATACCGTTCATGCCATTCAGGCAGGTATTTTTTATGGTTATTCCGGATTGGTGAGAGGGATGATTGAAGCTATAGAGCAGGAAACCAATTGTAACTATCAAGTGATTTTGACTGGAGGAATGTCTTCTTTAATGAATAATTTGGGAGAGCGGTTTAAAACCGTTGATGGCAATTTGACATTAAAAGGTATTTATCAAATCACAAGTTTTAATTTGGATATATAAGCCCATTTTTCTTGATGTCAGTTTGTTAGCGTAATCATGGCAGACATGGAGGAGAGGAGTCAATCTTCGATGATTTCCATTAACCGAGAACCTAGATTTGAAATGTTTACCACATCCTCTGAAAAACCTGAGACATTGGATAAAATGATAACGGCATTTTTCCTATCCAAATCCAAGGTAATAGAAGAAGAATAGCCACCGGTTCCACCACCATGCCACAACCATTTACCATATTTTTTATTTTCAATCATCCAGCCTAATCCTATGGCCTTTTCATGGGCGGTGATGGAAAAGGTTTTCTTTTGTGTAAGCGCCAATGTCTGATTGGCCGGGTTGAATTGGGCCAGTGCAAACTTGGTCAGGTCTTGGGTATTTGATAGGATGGCCCCAGCACCTTGCAATACGTTTAAATCCCAATTGGGCGTTTCTTTACCTTCCACATCCAAACCTTTGACAAGTTGAAGCAATACCTTTTCTCTATTGACGGTCGTGGATTCCATTTGAAATGGAATGGCAATCCTATTTTGTATCATTTCTTCATAGCTTGAGGAATCTATCCTGGTGAGGATGTAGCCCAATAGCCCCACCCCAAGATTTGAATAGTCAAATTTTAGTCCTGGCTCCTGTTGTAGTTCTAGCTGTTCTGTAAAATAAAAGCCTAATTTTTCTTCACCATAATCTTTGTAGGGATTGCTCATATCCACTTCTGAAAGGATCAGATTATCAGGAAGCCTAGGCAAACCTGAGCTGTGGTTGGAAAGTTGTTGCAAGGTGAATTTCGGCTCATTTTTCAGTTTCCATGGCAAATATTTACTCGCAGGGTCATTGAGATTTAGCTTGCCTTCGAGACTTAAGTCTGCCAGTATTGTGGCAGTAAAGACCTTTGAGATAGACCCAATTTCAAAGACCTTATTTTGGTTCTCCACTGAAAATAGAGTGTCATTTTCTATTTTCACTCCATAAAATTCCGGCTTTCCATTCTTGATTATAGCTATGGATAACTGGGTTTGGTTGAAAAAACCTTTTGCTTCCGTATGGATTAATTTTGATTGGCCTTCAGTAATTTTCCCATGATAACCCTGCTGAAAGTTAACAGCTACTGGTTTTTCCTCGCAGCCACAACCAATAAGTACTATTAGAAAAAGTATTTTTAATTTCAACATGAGGGCTTATCGGTTGTTGGGATTTTAAGATAATGAAAATATTTCTGATTGTCTGAGAATTAGAAAAGTTAAAAGCGTTAAAAAACTATTAATCAATTAATTGCCTAAGGTTGATTTTAAAAGAGGGCCAATGTGTTTTGTTAGGTGACTACTGAATAACTTTCCGGAAAATAATCGAGATGACTTTACAATTTCACTGCAAGACCCGATTGCCATGTTGGCGGTTTTTAAAGTAATTACCGTTTAATTACCTTTGGGCATCATATAAGCCGGATTGTCTTTTAGGCATAGGGCTAAAAGGAGAAAAATATGAAACGATACTTTAAAATACAGGCCTTTTTGGTCTATGTCTTACTCTTTACAAATAGTGGATTGGCACAGGATAATAAAAAATTAACTCTTGAAGCGGTCATTAAAGACCAGGTGTTTGCCCCTAAAACCGTTCAAGGCATCAACTGGATGAAGGATGGGAAATACTACAGCAGTTTAAAAATGGTAGCAGGTTTTCCGCAGGTAGTAAGGATAAATGTGGCCACCGGGGAGGAAAGTGAAGTGCTGATAGATGGTAGGGAAATGGGCCTCAATTTTAGCAATTACGCTTTCAATCCGGAAGAGAGCATGGCCTTACTTACATCTGAAGTAGAGCCCATCTATAGGCGGTCTACCAAAGCGATCTATCATTTGCTTGACTTGAAAACAGGCAGCTTAAAAGAATTAGAAAAAGGTGATAAAATCTCCTATGCCACCCTGTCTCCTGACAATCAGAAAGTCGCCTATGTAAAGGAGAATAACCTCTACTACCTGGATCTAAAAACCAATAATAAGGTTCAGGTGACCAGGGATGGTGCCAAGAATGCAATTATCAATGGGGCTGCGGATTGGGTTTATGAAGAGGAATTCTCTATGTCCAAGGCCTTTTTCTGGTCCAATGATGGTAAACAGTTGGCCTATATACGCTTTGACGAAAGAGAAGTGCCTGTCTTTAACATGCAAAAATGGGGAGCTTTGTATCCGGAAGATGAGCATTTTAAATATCCCAAAGCTGGAGAGAAAAATGCAATGGTTAATATTCAAATCTATAACCTTGAAAAGGGGCAGACACAAACTGTAGATACTGGTGCAGATACAGACATTTATCTGCCCAGAATGTATTGGGCAGAAGACAACAATACCCTTGCTGTTATCCGTTTAAACAGGCTGCAAAATCAGATGGACATCTTGTTTGCAGACAGCCAAACTGGTCAAACCAAAACCATCCTTTCTGAAACAGCAGACACCTATGTGGACATGGATTACAATGACAATTTTCTCTTTCTTCCTGATGGAGAAGGGTTCATTAGCACCTCCGAAAAAGATGGTTTCAAACATGTCTATCAATATGACCTGGAAGGAAAGCTAATCCGTCAAATTACCAAAGGTGAATGGGAAGTAACTGAATTGGTGGCTGTAGACAGTAAAACTGAGAATATATACTATGTGTCTACCGAACAGTCTCCACTGGAAAGACATTTTTATTCCATCAATTTAAATGGGAAAAAGAAAAAGCTACTTAGTCCACAGGAAGGCACTCATTCCATTAATATGAGTCCTGACCAGCAATATTACATTGATGCTTACAGCACCGTTTCGCTACCCCTGCAAACGGTCTTGTATGATAAAAATGGGAAAGAGATAATGGTTCTCGAAAACAATCAGGCCCTTCAGGAGAAAATGAAGGAATATGCTTTTCTGCCAAAGGAGTTTTTTGACTTTAAAACCATAGATGGTACCAGCTTGAATGGCTATATGATAAAGCCGGTTACTTTTGATCCATCAAAAACCTATCCTATGCTTATGTACGTGTATGGTGGCCCGGGATCTCAGAATGTAATGAAAAACTGGGGAAGTACCCGTGACTGGTGGCACCAGCACCTGGCAACTGAGGGATATATCGTGGTGTGTATAGACAATAGAGGCACCGGAGGAAGAGGAAGAGACTTCAAGCACAGCACTTACAATCAGTTGGGAAAACTGGAGACAGAAGATCAAATCGCAGGAGCAAAATACCTCGCGGAACTGCCTTATGTAGACGCTAGCAGGATTGGCATATGGGGATGGTCTTATGGAGGCTATATGTCTTCGCTGGCACTGATGATCGGTAATGAAACTTTCAAAACAGCAATGGCAGTAGCACCGGTAACCAGCTGGAGGTACTATGATACCATTTATACCGAGCGCTTTTTACAGACCCCTCAATTAAACCCTGCCGGATACGATGACTTCAGCCCTATCAATCATGTAAACAAGCTTAATGGCAACTTTCTGTTGGTACATGGAACGGGCGATGACAATGTACACTTTCAAAACAGTGTTGCTTTGGTGGATGCACTTATCGTTGCAGACAAGCAGTTTGATAGTTTTTACTATCCCAATAGAAATCACGGGATACACGGTGGAAATACCACCTGGCATTTGTATAAAATGCTGACCAATTATGTGAAGGAAAAATTGTAATGGCTTCTGGTCGCCTCTGGTCTAAGTTTAGGAGAGCGTAACTTAGACCTAAAATGAGGAAAGTTTTCACCCCCATGAGACGCTACGTTTTTAATAAAAGTTATTTTTCTGAGATATATTTCAGGAGCTCTTCAAGTTCTTTGTCGGTGAGGCTTTCCTTGTCTGATTTATCGTAAATGGTGAGCAAATACACGATATCATTAGCTATGGCAAATTGGTGATCACCCTTGCGCCACCAGATTTACCTTTGGAAGATATCGACAATCGAATTTTGTAGCAATTATGACCTATCAAAGTTCCTTTTTGAGCGTTTACCTTAAGGCTTTGAATCAATGCAGGGTATTCCTTTTTTAAGGATACTTTTTAGCTAGTATTTTTAAGTTCTTTTAAACTTTGGAATAGCCTTAACACTATAATTCATCGATCAGGTCCTCAGCATTTCGTGCTTCCATTTTACCTTCTTTTACCAGCTTTAACTCCTCTACTGCTTCCTTAATATCCATAATAAGCTTAGCTTTATTTTCGGATATTTGTGTGGCTTTTTTGATAAAAGAGAAGTTTTTGAGTAGTTCCATAAAAAATGCTGCCTTGCTATCTTGGATGTCCAGAAGTATCTTCATAATCAAATTTTTTTATTAGGCAGAAGCCTTGGGGTTTATAAAGTTCCGAATTGATTTAATAAAGCAGCTGTTTTAAATATAACTATACCATTATCAATACACTATACAAAAATAAGCAAATTATTTGGGCAAAAGAATATACTGATGAAGGCTTGCAAGATTAGGTTCTATTGTCCGGTTTAGATTTAGAAACGGGTAACTTAGACTTATAATGGGTTTTTCTGCCTCGATAATCTAGAAAAAATTAGCATGTTTTAGACCTAAGCAAGCTGAAAACTTTCGACATGATTGGGCGAAGTTACCGCTATCGCTTAAATTTCGACCAGCAAATCGTAACTTCTACCAGTAAAGGATAATGTAGGGTTATTTACCAAAGATGATATATACAGGCAAGCAAAACGAATATTTTGAAATTCAATCCATTGACTCTTCCAACTGTAAACACCTGTTAGAAAGTCAACCGGAAGTTTTGAAATTGATCTGGTTTACCTCAGACAATAACAAACTGCTGATAGATGGGATTCCTTATACTTTCAATACAAATGAGTTGCTAAGCTTGTCCCAGCTCAATAAGCTGGAATATGAGAAAATCAATTCAATCAACCTACTAAGGTTCAATCGGCAGTTTTATTGTATTTTGGATCATGACAGTGAGGTCAGTTGCAAGGGGGTATTGTATTATGGAGCGGCCACTCCTCCCATTATAAAGGCAGCCGACAAGGAACTGGAAATATTGGAAACTGCCTGGAAAATGGCAGTTCTGGAATTTGAAATGAAGGATGATCTTCAACTGGAGATGCTTCAAATGATGCTCAAAAGGATACTTATTCTATGTACCCGTATTTTCAAGAGGCAAAAATTTCATGATAGCCCTACGCCCAAACAAAATGATTTGTTTAGGGAATTTAACTATTTGGTAGAAACGCATTTCAGAGAAAAACATACTGTGGCCGAATATTCAGAATTGCTATTTAAGGCCCCTAAAACCATCTCCAATACCTTCAAAAAGTTATGTGAAAAAACACCATTACAGGTGATTCAGGAAAGGATTGTGCTTGAAGCCCGAAGGTTGTTGTTTTATACGGAAAAGGATGTTTCTGAGATTGGCTATGAATTGGGTTTTCAGGACATACAATCCTTTAGTAGGTTCTTCAAAAAACAAGAGGGACTGTCCCCCACAGATTTCAGAGAACAAAACCATACTGTTTAGTCAATCAATAGATCACTTTGGCTTTAGGTGGTAAATTATAAGGTGAATTCAGTTTTTTTATTTAGTGTGATAAATGTTTTAAACTTTCTCAAGTTGAAAACTTTCAATAAGATAGGACGAAGTTCCCGCTACGGCTCAAACCTCGACCAGTAAGGAACCTAATCGATTTCGTGATAGTAGTAGCAATATTTACACTTATTGGTATCCTGTTGTCACTGCAAAAATGATGCTTATAGCGGCTAAAATCATCATTAGAATCATCGGTTTCACGGCGAACTTTAACCATTTATTATAGGAAACCCCACTGATAGCCAAGACCGCCATTAGGGTGCCATTGGTGGGGACGATAAGGTCGGCCATCACGGCGCCATATTGATAAGCCAATACACAGGTTTGACGGGAAAGCCCAATTAAATCGGAAAGAGGTACCAGAATAGGCATGGTCAGTATGGCCTGACCCGAATAACTGGGGATAGGAAGATGCAATACCATATGAGAGAGCATCATAAGAACTGCAGAAAACGTTGGCTGTATGTTTTTCAGCGGGCCGAAAAGCCCGTACACAATAGAGTCTATAATCAAGCCTTGTTCCAATACGATAGTAATACTATTGGCCAGTCCAATAATCACCGATGCAAAAATCATTTCCTTGAATCCTGCAACATAGGCTTCGCCTGTCTGGTTAGTGCCCAACTTACCGATTAGCCCTGCAAGAATACCCAATGCAAAAAAGCAAGCAGCAAGTTCTTCAAAACCCCACCCATGACTAAGAAGGCCATAAGTGACGGCCCCAAAGGTCAAAGCCAATAGGATTAGGATAATTTTACTTCTGTTGCTTATTTTCTCATTCAGGTCGGAAGCAACTATTGCAATTGGGTTTTTTCTAGAATAGCGAATAATGAAGAGTATCCAAATAGTAAAGGCGATGCCTAGAAAAATCAATCTTAATCCACTTCCTGAAAGTAAGGGAAGGCCTGCTACTTTCTGAGCAATCATTACGGCGAAAGGATTTGAAGGACTAAAGGAACTCCCAAGTACAGAAGAACCATAGCTCATGTAGAGCGTAGTATAGGCGTTGTAGCCAAGGCTTCTTCCGAAAAGCAATAGCATAGGGGTGAGTGCAATAACCTCCTCCTGAAGCCCAATAGTAGCTCCACCAGCGGTGAAAAAAGCTGATACTATAATCAAAGCAAGAAGTTCTCTGCCCTTTAATAAAGCAACTAATTTCGCCAAGCCCTGGGACAGTGCACCTGTTTTTTCAATTACATAGAAGCAGCCACCCAATAAGAGAATCAAGACGATGATATCAGCCCTGCCAATAATCCCCCTTGGTATGGCCAAAAGCAAGTCAAAAACAGAGAGGTTTTCACCTTCTAATACCTTATAAGAGTTATTAACCACTTCTTCCAAACCCGTTGCTGCATTTATTTCCCTGTCGTAGATACCTTGTGGAATGATGAAAGTCAATGCCCAAGAGAAAACGATTACTGCTAAAATAATTACGAATGCGTTAGGGAAATTTTTCATTTGCTTGTGAATTGAAGTTAGAGCTGATCATTGGATTTATGGCAAAAAGGGGGGTAGGTAATTTATTTCCAAAGATCCCAACTTTGGTTGGGCTTAGGTTATTCAAGTGCTAAGGAGCAGAATGGGCATCAAAAGGTTAGGTGTAATTACTGCAATAATGTAACTGGATTTCTCTAATAAATTTAAAACAAAATACAATCAATTGATTGTTTGAATAATATAGAGATAAAAAATGAAATTCTGACTGATGTAGAAGGTTTTGTACTTAAGTAGGTTTAGTTCGGAATTGACAATTGACCTTCTATTTTGTGATTTATTCTGTTTAAAAAATCAATGAATCCCGACAACAGTATGGAACTATTGCCGGTTCAATGGTAGGGATATGGTTAAGAATTTTTTAGAATAGAGCTTAAATCTGCCTGGGAATAGTTAATTGATTTAAGGGTTTTATTGTCTTCCTTGCGGTAGACGAGAAATACATCGTCAGATTTAACGTAATAACAATCTGTGCCCTTAGCTTGGTAATGTGCAACTGTGTCTATTGCCTCTTTTTCATTTTTACAGGCCTTGCTCATATTGGATCGTTGCACCTCGTCAAATAGCGTTTTGAATTTATCTGCCAGGCCAAATTCCAATACGGCACCGGAGAGTACATATTGAATGTCACAAAGTGCATCAGCGACTTCTACCAAGTCATCATTGGCAATTGCCTCTTCTAGTTCCTTTAATTCTTCGGCTATTAAGGATACCCGAAGTTTACACCTATTGGCCTCTGGTATTACTGGAGAGGGAAGTATAGGATGTTTGAATGTTTGGTGAAATCGAGCTACAGCTGTTAAGGTTTGGGGATCTTTCATGATAAAATTGTTTTTCAGCACCAAAGAAAAAAAGGTCTGCCAATGAAAGCAATCAATTCATGATAAAATGAATAAAAAACATTTTGAATCTTAGCTCACACCTGAATTCGGTTAACCCGGATTATGTAATAGGATTCGTAATGAGTGTTGCAATCGCAAGAAAATCAGGCTGTATGGAGATTTTAGCATAGCACCGCTATGGTGAAATTGAAAACAGCAACGAAGTGGCTGATTTTAAAGCGATTTCAGCACGTAATAGAATGACTATTGCATATTTCGGGATTAAGGAAGTAAGCTTGAATAGACCATTGGGGGCCTGATCCGGTTAATTAGGGGGATACGATTGTTGCCAATTCCACTTTAATCCTAATAATAGACGGAGACATGATTCGGTACTCACTTGGTTTATTAGTTCAAGAAATTGTAAACCACAGTTTATTAGTCCCTTATGTTTTGGGTTAAAATAATCCTTTATTCAGCCGTTAATTTTCGGTGTCATTTTTGAAATATTGTAAATTAAAATAATTATTATTAGAAGACATTCACTTTTAGATAAGCCTTATGTTGAAAAAAACAACTAATAGTGCCTCGAAAATTTTTGTGCTAGATACTTCGGTTATTCTCTATGACCACCATTCCATAATGAACTTTGCTGAGCATGATGTGGTCATCCCAATTACAGTATTGGAAGAGCTGGATCAGTTTAAAAAAGGGAATGATACCAAAAACTTTGAGTCCAGGGAATTTATCCGTTTACTGGACAAGCTCTCCCAGAACCATATGATTCAGAATTGGACTCCTTTAAATGGGAAGAATAAAGGGTCATTCAAAATCATGATGAATCCCGATAACAAGCTCAATGCCAATGAGATCTTTGGGGAGGAAAAAAATGACCATAATATTTTAAATGCCGCATTAAGCTTAAAACAGACGGAGATTAACAGAAAAGTCGTTCTCGTCAGTAAGGACATCAACTTAAGATTGAAGGCCAAGTCTTTGGATATTGCTGCCGAAGATTATGAAACAGGCAAAATCAAAAATATCAGTGAAATTGAAAATACGGGCAAGGGGGTTATTGATAATTTAGACAACAATATAATCAATAGCCTTTACGAAAAAGGTGTTCTTGAGGGCAAAGAGGTTTTTGGAAAGAGGAGAAAAAACTTACCTCAAAACAATACATTTTATATTTTAAAGGGCATTGAAAGCAATGCATCCATACTTGCCTTTTATCAGTCCCAGCAAAACCTATTTTCTAAGATTTCTAAAACCAAGGCGTACAATATTAGTCCTAAAAATGCAGAGCAGGCTTTTGCCCTTCATGCCATTTTGGATCCAAAAATTAAGCTTTTGACCATTCAGGGAGTAGCGGGTACAGGAAAGACGCTTTTGGCCCTTGCGGGCGCATTGGAGCAGCGAAAAGAGTACAAGCAGATTTTTTTGGCAAGACCAATTGTTCCTTTGAGCAATAAGGATATAGGCTATTTACCTGGAGATATCAAGTCGAAGTTAAATCCCTATATGGAACCGCTTTGGGACAATTTAAAATTTATCCAAAATCAATACCAAGAAAGTGATAAAGAGTACCAGCGAATTACGGACATGATCAACCAGGAAAAGCTGGTGATCCAGCCTTTGGCCTATATTAGAGGCCGTTCTTTATCGAATATTTTCTTTATTGTAGATGAAGCGCAGAACCTGACGCCCCATGAGGTGAAGACAATTATCACCAGAGCCGGTGAAAATACGAAGATTATTTTCACCGGTGATGTTTTTCAAATCGATACGCCTTATTTAGATAGTCAAAGTAATGGATTGTCCTACCTGATAGACAGGGCAAGAAACCATTCACTTTATGCGCACATTAAGTTGGAAAAAGGAGAAAGGTCTGAATTGGCCAATCTTGCCAATGAATTGCTTTGAGAAATTTAACTTTCAGTAATGGTGTTTAGTTTGGCCAAGAAGCTATTGTAATATTGGCGACCTACCTGCACCACATCTCCTGTTTTTAGGTTTATTTCCTTGGTGTTGAAACTTTCTATTTGTGCCAGTTGGACGATGTATGACTTTTGAACCCGTAAGAAAAGGTTGGAAGGCAATTTTTCCTCCATGTCCTTCATTGATTTACGAATTGTGAAGTTTCTGTTTTTTGAAAATATAGTTACCATGTTTCCATTGGCTTCTACATAATATATGTCACTGTAATCCACCCTTTCAAAACTATTGTCAGCTTTGATATAAACAGCATCAACTACTAAGTAAGGGCTTTCTGCAGCTTTAGAGGAGGATCCTTCGGAAAGGGTAGGTCTTGTTCTTTGGTTGTATAGAACAATTTCTACCATGGCATGGATATCGTTGCTATTGAAAGGCTTTACAATAAAACCTGCAGGGTGTGTTCTTTTTGCTCTTTCGATAATAGCAGGGTCACTATAAGAAGTAACATAGACAATAGGTGCGTCTACCATTTGTTGAATGATTTCGCCCAATTCAATTCCATCTTTATCGCCTTTAAGCTTGATGTCCATGAAAACCATGTCAGGACGATATTTTTTCACCACCTTAATGGCTTGATTTGCAGAATTGGCTATGTCAATATTCACATATCCTAAAAGTTGTAAAATTTCTTCGATGTTTTCAGAAATATTTACATCATCCTCAACGATCAGTATCCGTTCTTCTTTCATTTCTAAACTGTTTTAATTGAAAAATATAATTAATGATGCTGATACGAAATTTACAAATTAAAATGCAAATAAAAGCACGGAAGAATCAATTTACTGACCATTTAATTAAACTAATTGCTTTTTATGGTTATAAACTCATCAAATCTTTGAACCTTGCTGCTTGTCTTCTGCTGACTTCTATTCGTTCTCCACCCTTAAGAGTGACAACCAAACCACCATTAAACCAAGGTTCTATGGTCTCCACCCAGCTCAAGTTGATAATGTGTTTCCTACTTGCTCTAAAGAACGATTTTTCATCGAGTCTTTCGTCAAGCGCATTCAGCGACTTGTGAATCATTGGCTTGTTTTTTTCGAAATAGACTTTGATATAATTGCCATCAGACTCAAACAAGCGGACATTTGCTAATTTTACAAACCAACATTTATCCCCATCCTTTACAAAAACCTGGTCATTTAAAGCAAGCTTGTCTTTGGGAAGATCCGCAACTGAAGTCTCTTCTTTTTTTAACTCTTCGAGCTTTTTTTCTAATTTCTTTAAGGTTTCGGTTAGTCTTTCTGGTTCTATTGGTTTCAACAAATAGTCCAGGGCATTTACCTGAAATGCCTGTAAGGCAAATTCATCGTAGGCAGTAATAAATACTACCAAAGGAACATAATCAAGCTCTTCAAGAAGATCAAAGCCTGTCTTTTCAGGCATTTGGATATCTAAAAACACTACATCAGGTTGTAGGGATTCAATCTTCTCTTTGGCCTCATCTACATTTGGTGCCTCTCCTAAAATTTCTATGTTGTCATTTTGGCTTAGTAAGCTGATAAGCTCTTTCCTGGCCAACCTTTCGTCATCTACTACTAATACGCGCATAATATCTATATTTTCCTCTAAATTTAACCTTTTTGTTTCGGTATTTTTATTTCTGTCACCACAAATTCATTTCCGTAATTGAATATCTTGAATGAGGCCTTGTTCCCAAAAATCAGTTTTAGCCGTTGAACGGTATTGGCAATGCCATGTCCTTCCCCTTTTTTTCTGGGGGTTCCGGCAGGTTTTAACTGACCGCTATTCCTTACCCAGATGTATAAATCATCCAACAAGCCTACGGTACATTTAATCTCAATTAGGCCACCTTTCATCAAATTTGAAATCCCATGTTTGATGGCATTTTCTACGATGGTTTGTAGCATCATGGGTGGAATCCTATACTGATTTGTCTTAGGCTCAACTTCATAGATTACCTTCAATCTCTCCTCAAACCGTATGGACTCGAGGTTTAAATAATCTTTAACTGTTTTCATTTCATCCGATAAGGAGATGGTCTTGTGCTTATCTACCACTAGGGAATACCTCAATATATTGGACAATTGAGTAATGGCTGATTTTGCTTTTATAGGGTCTTCATCTACCAAAGCCCGAACACTATTTAGGGCATTGAAAATAAAATGTGGGTTTAATTGATTGCGAAGGTGAATAAGTTTGATTTCATTGATCCTTGCCTGGTACTGCAGACTGGAGTTGTAATTGTCTAGAAAATAGAATAGGAAATATAACAAGGACCACAGAGAATAAAAAAGAAAGCTGGTAAACAGGTTGACCATCAATACCAAAGGCCTAAAATCTTGAGGGTAATGTAAGGTGCCAAAAATCCAATTGATTAGGATTTGTGATAGGGTATTCACCAAGCTCAAAATCAAAACAGCTGTCAATACGTGGCTAATTAGCTTGGTGGTTGGGAATTCAAGCCAACTATTGTGTTTAATTTGATATCTAAAAAAATGTGTGGAGACGAAATAGACAATGGCCAAAGAAAAGTAAGCACCTATTTGAATGGGTGTTATACCTCGAGCCATGGATACAAAAAACAGGTTGACCAAAGCAAAGCTCAGCCAACCAAAAATTTGTAACAACCAATATAGCTTGTTTTTATTCATTCAAATCCCTACTTCCTCCGGCAAAATTATGCTACTGTATAGTAGCCGATTTGTTCAAAGGTATTTTATCGAGAATTTTATTAATCAAATCACGGGTACTTACACCGTCTGCCTCTGCCTCATAATTTAAAATTATCCTGTGGTTAAGCACGTCTTCAGCAATTTCTTTGATATCCTCTGGCAAAACATAATCCCTTCCCTGCATAAAAGCATTGGCTTTGGCCGCAAGATTAAGGTTGATAGATGCTCTTGGAGAAGCACCGAATTGAATGTATTTGGCCTCTTCGTGCATGCCGTATTTTTCAGGGAATCTGGTAGAAAAGACCATTTCTATGATATAATTTTCCAAAGCCTCTGCTATCTGTACCTCATTAATGGCACTTCTTATGGCAAAAATATCTTCCTTGTTCAGTATTGGATTTACTTCTGAAATAAATTTGGAGTTGGTCATTCTTCTCATGACTTCCAACTCATCTGATTTGGAAGGGTACTCTATATTTACCTTCATCATGAATCGATCGACCTGCGCTTCCGGTAAAGGATAAGTTCCCTCCTGATCTACAGGGTTTTGAGTAGCCAAAACCAAAAATGGCTTGTCTAACATAAATGTAGTTTCACCGATGGTCACTTGTTTTTCCTGCATGGCCTCAAGCAAGGCTGACTGTACTTTAGCTGGAGACCTATTGATCTCATCTGCTAAAATGATATTGGAAAAGATAGGCCCTTTTTTTACCTCAAAATTTGCATTCAATTGATTGTAAATCATTGTACCAATCAGATCAGCTGGCAATAAATCGGGGGTAAACTGTATCCGCTTAAAGTCAAGGTGAAGTACCTTTGATAAGGTGTTAACGGTTAGTGTTTTAGCTAGTCCGGGTACCCCCTCTAATAAAATATGTCCGTTGGTAAATAACCCAATTAAGAGTCTGTTGACCATTTTTTCCTGACCAACTACAACTTTTTTTACTTCATTAATGACTTCCTGTATCTTCTCCTGATGCATAATGGATATTTGAAATTTCTATTGATATTTTGCCTATAAGAAGCCTAAATTAGAACAATTCATTCTTTATCACAATTTAGTGCCTTTTCTTCTTTTTCGTTTTTTGATTTTTGGTGGTTTTAAAGCCCTGCTCGGTTTGTGCTTTACTCGAAATACCTAAAGTGGAATAAAGAGTGTCACCATCTAGGAGTCTAACTTCACCAGCCTCAAAACCATCTATGGTTAATTTCTCTACGGACCACCTGACCAAACGTAGCGTAGGAAAACCTACAGCCGCAGTCATTTTTCTTACCTGCCTGTTCTTACCTTCTTTCAGGGTTATAGCTATCCAAGAATCGGGAACATTTTTTCTATACCGGATAGGTGGATTTCTTTCAGGTAATAATTTTTCTACATCCTCTAGTAAAACGGCTTTTGCCTTTAAGGTATTGTGAATTTTTTTATTGACTGAAATTTTTACCCCTGATTCCAGTTCTTTCAAAGCGCTATCAGTTATTTGTCCTTCTACCTGAACCCAGTAGGTTCGCTCATGGGAATAGTTTGGATCAAGTAACAAATGATTCAGTCGCTTGTCATTGGTCAACAACAATAAACCTTCACTGTCTTTGTCCAATCTGCCCACAGGGTAAACGTCCGAAGGGAAATCACTAAGCATGCCTAACGTATCCCCTTCGCCACTGAATTGACTCAGAACACCAAAAGGCTTATAAATCATATAATATTCCAATGCCATATTATCAACTACCGCAACAATTGAAACAATTCATTTAATTGAGGGGTAAGAATAATTTCAGTCCTCCTGTTTTTTGCTCTTCCTTCAGCCGTTTCATTGGAGGCCTTGGGATAGTAGAAACTCCTTCCAGCAGCAGTTACCCGCTCTGGTACAACATCATAGGAATTGGTAAGAATTCGTACAATGGCTGTTGCTCTAGCTGTACTTAATGCCCAGTTGTCCTCAAATTTGCCACGGATAGGCACATTGTCAGTATGACCTTCTACTAGTATTTGGATTTCAGGACTATTGTTTATCACCACTGCTAATTTACTAAGTGCTTCTTTACCATCCTTATTAACTGTGGCGCTTCCTGAGGGAAACAATAACTTGTCCTGTAAGGAGACATATAACTTTCCATCCTGCTCATACACCTGCAATTCATCTGACCGGTATTGAACCAAAGCTTTGTCAATGGTGGTCTTGAGCCCTTCCATCACTGCTTTTTGTTCATCGAGTAGGTTTTGCAAGAGATCCAAACGCTCCTGTTGCTCTATCATTCGTTGCTCCTTGGCAGAAAGCTCCTGCTGTACTGAGGATGAAGCGGCAATGGCTCTTTCAAGTTTGGTTTCCAAAGCGTTGTTCTTTCTTTTGAAATCAGCTAACTCTTCTTCAAGCTGGCTCGCTTTTTTCCTAAATTGCTCCAAGCTGTTACTAGCACTGTCAAGGTTACCTTCCGTTTCCCTGAGTGAACGCATCATTTCTGCATTCCTTATATTTACTTCGTTGTATTTCTTTTGCGGCACACATGAATACCATAAAGGTATTAGCAATACCATACTTCGAAAAATTATCTTGTTCCACATAATTGTCTAGTTTTAAGAAACCTGTAACGAAAAACATACCAATTTAGGTGGTTCTGCCCAAAATCTGGCTTTTTTGGATAAATAGTTCAAGAAATCCGGCTCCAATTCATTTCATTCTTTTTTAGTCGTGACAACTGATCTGCTATCGGTTTATTTTCAATACTGTTAAGATGTGGATCTTTTTCCAAAATAGTTTGGGCTGAAGCGCGAGCCTGAACAAGTATTTCACTGTCTTTACCAATATCCGCGATTTTTAAATCTGTTATCCCCGACTGCTGTGTGCCTGCCAAATCACCAGGTCCTCTCAACTTGAGGTCAACATCTGCAATCTCAAAACCGTCATTTGTTCTAACCATTGTATCTAATCGTACCCTGCTGTCTTTGCTTAGTTCATATTTGCTCATTAGTATGCAGTAGGATTGGTCTGATCCTCTACCTACCCGTCCTCTAAGCTGGTGTAGCTGGGAGAGACCAAATCTTTCGGCATTTTCGATCACCATCACTGAGGCATTAGGGACATTTACCCCTACTTCAATAACGGTTGTGGCTACCATAATTTTGGTTTCATTTTTAACAAATCGATTCATCTCAAAATCCTTATCTGCAGGTTTCATATTGCCATGCAATATGCCTATAGGCAAATCTGGGAAGGCCCTACAAATACTTTCGTATCCATCCATAAGGCTTTTTAGGTCACTTTTTTCAGACTCTTCGATTAAGGGGTAAACTATATAAACCTGTCGGCCTTTTTGGAGTTCTTTTTTCAAAAAGCCAAATACTCTTAATCGGTCTTTGTCATACCTATGAACAGTTTGTATAGCTTTTCTTCCTGCCGGTAATTCATCTATCACAGAGATATCCAGGTCACCATATACGGTCATCGCAAGAGTTCTGGGAATGGGTGTTGCGGTCATTACCAGTACATGAGGGTAAAAGTCGCTGTTCTTCCCCCATAGCTTAGCCCTTTGTGCTACTCCAAATCGATGTTGCTCATCGATAATCGCAAGACCTAATTGTTTAAAGACCACCACATCTTCCAGTAGGGCATGTGTTCCTACCAGCAAATTCAATTCCCCTGACTTTAAGGCTTCATGAATAATTGCTCGTTTTTTTTTGCTGGTAGATCCTGTAAGCAATGCGATGTTGAGTCCCATCTTAGCGGAAAAATCTTTTAGCCCTTCGTAATGCTGAGTGGCAAGGATTTCAGTTGGAGCCATAAGGCAGGTCTGAAAGCCCGAATCAACGGCCACTAAAAGACATATGAAAGCGACAATGGTTTTTCCTGAACCCACATCTCCCTGTACCAGCCGATTCATTTGTAAGCCGGATTTCAGGTTATTGTATATTTCCCTGATTACCCTTTTTTGGGCATTGGTAAGGTCAAAAGGTAAAAATTCCTTGTAAAATTTTGTCAATAGACCTGTCTTGTCCAATACCTTTCCTCTATACTGTTCAGTTCTGGTAAGGTTCATTTTTAACAACCGAAGTTGTAAGAAGAAGAATTCCTCAAATTTCAGTCTATAGAGGGCCTTTTTTAAGGTTTGGTGACCAGAGGGAAAGTGAATCTCTTTTAATGCTATAGGTTTAGGTTCTAGTTTTAATGCTTGGCAGAGAGTTAAGGGCAGGGTTTCAGGAACCTTGGGAAGGACCAAAGGGAGCAAGGTCTCCAGTATTTTGGAGATGCCTTTACTGTCGAGGTACCTGCTTCGTAACTTTTCAGTAGTAGGATAGACCGGATGAAAACTAACCTCTTTTTGCTGCTTGTTGGTAAGAGGTTCTAGTTCTGGGTGGGCAATACTGATTTTTCTTCCATACTGCTGTGGTTTACCAAAGACCACCATTGGAGCGCCTTTTACTAGTCTTTTTGCAACCCATTGTATGCCTTTGAACCAGGTTAGTTCAATCCCACCGGTTTCATCTCTAAATTGGGCTACCAACCGTTTCTTTCTACCATCTCCGATAGTCTCAAATGAATAGATCGAGCCGACCAATTGCACTTGTTGCATATCTGATCGGATGTCGCTAATCTTATAGAATTTTGTCCTGTCCTCATACCTGAAAGGATAATGTTGCAACATTTCACCGAAGGTAAAAATATCCAACTCCTTATTAATCAGAGCGGCTTTCTGAGGTCCTACTCCTTTTAGGTATTCAATTTTAGTATCAAAGAATCCGGACAAATCTTCCAATTTAAAGCTTCACAGAAATTTTTTCTTGAGATCGGCTTCAAGCGCGTTGATTTCCTGTCTTTTTGCCATAAAAGCTGTCAGTAATTCCGCCTGATTTTTTGCTCGATGAAGATTCTGTTCAGGATATTCTACCTGGTAATAAATGTTTCCATTGAGGTGGTCTGTTAAAAACCGAAGTCCCATAATAAGGGTCATCATTTCTGCCCCAAATGGAAGGGAACTTAACTCCTGATCAGTAATATTGCCAGCCAATACCGAATAGAAGCCTTCGAGTAGGCCTTCATATTTAACCAAATCTATATTTATATTTCCCCAGTCCAAGGAAGACTCATCTCTTGTACAAGCTACCGTTCGGGCTAGGTCACCAAAATCATAAAATACGAAACCGGCCATAATGGTATCGAGATCTATTACCGCATTGACTTTCTTTAGGTCTTCACTGAAAATCAAATTGTTTATTTTGGTGTCATTGTGCGTTGCTCGAAGTGGTAACTGCTTGCGGTAAATGCCATATTGCTCAAGCAAATCCTTTCGCAATTCATAATAGGCAATCATCTCCCTGGTTTCGTCATTTATTTCAATGGCGGGGTTTTTAAGTGCCTCATCAAATTGACTGTAACGCCATTCTAGGTGATGAAAGTCCTGTATGGTGTCCTGAAGTTTACTTGAGTCAGTATTTGAAAATACTTTTACGAAGTAAGCGAAGGCTTCAGCAGCTTTGCTGGCTTGCTCTTTATGGTCTATATCATCTCGGGTTATTCCATTGACAAATGGAAAAAGCCTGTAAAGTCCACCATCCAACTCAGTAAAAAGTTCGCCTTGTTTATTAGGAATAGGTAATGGCAAGACAAAATGTAGGTCGGTTGGGTCAAAATTATCAAGAAGGTAGCCGAGATTATTTGAAATCCTTTCAGGATGCTTAAAAACAGCATCATTGAATTCTTGTAAGATGTAGGACTGCGTGCTGCTGTCCACCTTATATGTCTTATGGATGTGTCCTGAACCAAATCGATTGGCAACCAAGTCGTCTGCATCTAAGGTATAGGCAGCTTTAAGCGCGTCCAATATTGTGTCTTTCATAGTAATAAATCCAAATACCTAATTGGCTAAAGAAATTAATTTGTCACTTTTAACATTTCCAATTGGTAAATTTACAATACTTTTAAATATATATTATTGAAAGGGTTTATATTTACCTTTGTAGTCTATTGAAACACTTTGGAGGGGTAAATGCATCCCGTCCCGCAAATATTTAAAGGAATTATTTAAAATAATTGAAAAAGTTTTATTTATTTAGAAAAATTTTCTTCTTTCTCAAGGAGTAAAACGATCAACGCTTAACCATTATTCGAAAAAATTATACTATAAATACGTCATCATGAATATTTCAATCCTTGATTGGGCAATAATCATTTCATTTTTTGTTATTTCCATGTTAATAGGGGTTTATGCCTCTAAATCAGCGGGTAAAAACGCTAAAGAATTCTTCCTTTCCGGAAGAAATATGCCCTGGTGGTTATTGGGGGTGAGTATGGTAGCCACTACATTCTCCGCAGATACACCAAACCTAGTAACTGACATTGTAAGGAAAAATGGAGTTTCAGGAAACTGGGTATGGTGGGCATTTTTACTAACAGGTATGCTGACCGTATTTGTTTATGCAAAACTATGGAGAAGGTCTGAAGTCACCACCGATTTGGAATTTTATGAATTGAGGTACGGTGGAAAAGGGGCTGCTTTTTTAAGGGCCTTTAGAGCATTGTATTTAGGGGTGTTTTTCAACGTGGTTATTATGGCCACTGTTTCCCTAGCCGCAATTAAGATATTTGGTGTGATGCTTGGGCTTAGTTCTTGGGAGACGCTTTTGATTGTTTCTGTTGTCACAGTGTTTTATAGTTCTTTGGGAGGTCTTAAAGGGGTTTTGCTTACTGACTTTTTCCAATTTTTCATCGCCATGGCTGGAGCATTCGGTGCAGCTATCTATATAGTTACCTTGCCTGAAATCGGTAGTCTTGATGCCTTGTTGACACACCCTAATGTTGTAGGTAAACTTAATATAATACCAGATTTTACTGATTGGAACTTACTTATACCTTTGTTTATTATGCCTTTGGCCATTCAGTGGTGGGCCACTTGGTACCCTGGAGCAGAGCCAGGTGGAGGAGGGTACATCGCCCAAAGAATGTTGTCAGCTAAAGATGAGAAAAATGCCATTGGTGCAACATTGTTGTTTAATATTACTCATTATGCTATTCGTCCTTGGCCTTGGATCATAATTGCTTTGTCTTCCTTAATTCTATTTCCGCAGTTAAGTGACATGCAAGAGGCTTTCCCAAATATAGAAGCCAGCAAACTAGGAGATGATTTGGCTTATTCTGCCATGCTTACTTTTCTTCCAAAAGGTCTGATTGGGATTGTGCTAGCCTCTTTGATAGCAGCTGTAATGTCAACCTTGTCAACTCACCTTAACTGGGGTTCATCTTATGTAGTTAATGATTTTTACTCTAGATTTATTAAGCCTGAGGCAACTGACAAAGAATTGGTAGCTGTTGGAAGAATCTCTACGGTTGGTCTTATGGTGCTTGCAGCCTTACTGGCAACGGTACTTTCCAATGCCTTGGAAGCTTTCAATATATTGTTACAAATAGGAGCAGGTACTGGTTTAATCTTTATTTTACGTTGGTTCTGGTGGAGGATTAATGCTTATACAGAAATCTCTGCTATGATCGTTTCCTTTATTGTGGCAATCTATTTTGAATCAATTCACAATAAATTGGGTTTCTTACCTATACCGGAAGAAATGAGTTACCTGAAATTGCTTTTCGGTGTTTCTATCACTACCATAACTTGGGTAACTGTTACATTATTGACCAAACCTGAAGATGATAAAGTGTTGCTTGCCTTCTATAAAAAAGTAAGACCGGCATCTCATGGCTGGAAAAAATTATTGGCAAAATACCCTGAGGTGAAAGAAGAGACAGGTCAACTTCCAATGGAAATTGGTTTGATGTTGATCGCTTCTATAATGGTTTATGCAGCTTTATTTGGGGTGGGATTTTGGATTTATGGGCAAATTTTGCCAGCGACCATTGCTACCATTATTTCATTGGCAGGAGGAATAATTGTTTTTAGGGCATGGAAGAAAATGAGATAATCTATTAGGATAGATTTCTTTGATAGGGACAAAAACTAGCTGTTAGGTTTTCTTCTAATTTGAGGAAAACCTAACAGCTAATTAATAATGTCGTACAAACGGAAAAATTATGGCTAATAAAACGGCTGAAATATTAAAAGACAATAACCTAAGAGTAACCAGTTGTAGGAGAGAAGTGCTTATTACCTTTCTAAATAGAAAGATAGCACTATCTCATTCTGACCTTGAAGATGCGTTGAAAGAAAATTTTGATAGGGTTACTATATATAGAACCCTAAAAACATTTTTGGAGAATGACCTTGTTCATAAGGTGCTTGACGATACTGGGGCTGCCAAATATGCCTTGTGTAATCATGGTTCCGCTGAAACCCGACATGATCACGAACATGTACATTTCAAATGTGAGAAGTGCGGAAATACCAGATGTTTGGAGGAAATTTCACTCCCTAAGGTTTCACTTCCTAAAGGATATGAACTAAGGGAAATGAGTTTATTGATTCAGGGGGTTTGTAATAAGTGCAAAAAGTGAAATTAAAAGGCAATTGGGTTTTTGTCCTTTTCATCTGAAGGCCAAACTATACCTGGCGGTAAATCGATTACTGGTGGTGTATTGTCTTCTACGCCTCCATCACCATCTTCGTCATTGTTCTTCCGGTTTCTTTTGATTTTAGACTTAGTAAGTGTGGCTACAAAATAAATTAATACCACGTAGGCTACACCACATAAAATCAAATCTATCACCAGGCTATTCATCATATCGAATCTTTAACCAATAAGTTACAATAATAATTTGAATAAATCAACTTGTTGGTCTCAGGATTACCTGTAAGTATTTTATTTTCTTACAGGTAAATGCATGTCTGTAAAGAACTTATGTTTTTTGGTTCAGGAGCAAAATCCAAGCTAATATGAAAACATATTTAGTTTTTATACCCCTTGTTGATTTTAATTTTGAAGAGCTGAATGGAAGGAAATCAAGGAAGGCTTACTTACAAATTAGTATTCCTACCATGAGGGAAAAAAGGCTTTAGAATACCACATTGGCCATAAATTGGTATATAAAAAAGTAAAAAAATAGAAAGGGATAAGAAATAAACTTGCTATCTAATGGATAAGGTAGGATATTTGCCCAGCAAAATGAATATTTTATAATGATCGTAAAAACAAAAAAATACAAACTGGAGACAGGTACCTATATCAAACAGGGGTTAAAAAACATATTAAAGGAGCAATGGTGGGTGGTATTGATCGCTGTGGCCATCGCTTGTGGTTATTTTTGGATTCCTTCTTGGTGGTGGATTAGCATGGCATTACTTGCTTATGCATTGTATTGGCTTTTTTGGGTAATACAGTTTGCTGGAGTCACTCAAATGGAGCAAAATAAGGTGATGTTTGAGAAACTCTCTTATGAAATAGATAGCCGCCAGGTGCTTATGAAAATCAATAGTAAGCAGGGTATGCCCATCAAGTGGGAAATGATAAAGGATGCCCAAATCAAGGAGGATGCTTATATTCTAGTTTTGTCTAAGGCTCAGTTTATTCACCTTCCTTTTAGAATTTTCAATTCTCAAAACGAGATTAAATTTGTGGAGACCATCTTGAAACGAAAAGGGTTTTTGGCTTAGTTACAAATAAAGGATAAATATAAAAGGGCTGATATCTTGAATATCAGCCCTTTTTATTATTAGATGTTTTTCTCTCTTTAGAGGAAACTATCAGCTTTTCTATAGGCTTGAATTACGGCTTCTTCACCTTCTTTTCCAGGCTTAGAATTCCCATGCTCCATACCACATATACCTTTGAAACCTTTTTCGTATATGTATTTAAAAACATTTTGGAAATTGATTTCACCTGTACCGGGTTCTTTACGCCCAGGATTGTCTCCTATTTGTATATAGGCGATTTCATCCCAACAGGTCTCCATTAACGTAATGAGATGTCCTTCATTTTTTTGCTGGTGATAGATATCGTATAATATCTTACAGCTAGGACTATCCACTCCTTTACAGACAAGGTAAGTTTGCGGAGAGTAGCGTAAATATAGGTTTGGGTTGTCACTGAGAGGCTCAAGCACCATGGTTAGACCATGAGGCTCCAGTATTTCAGCACCTTTGCGAAGAGCTTCTATAACATTTGCATTTTGAATGTCAAGAGGTAAGCTTCTATGATAATCTCCAGGAACAACAGTGGTCCATTTTGCATTTACCCTTTTGGATACTTCAACGGCTTTTTTACATCCTGAAAGAAATATATCCACATATTCCTGATTTCCAGCAGCAAGGGTATTTGCTCCATTGCCACCTTTGTCCAAAACAAAGACACCCATGGTCATGCCTAGCTTCGCGAGGTGATTACCTATTTTCTCCTGCATCTCAGGAGTCCTACGCATCATACCATTGTCTTCAAGGCTTCTAAAACCACGCTCATGCATGTAGGTAATCTGATCCAGAAGATCATCACCTGCTAGATTTTTAAACATGCCAAAGTGAGGAGCATAGTCTAAATTAAATGTAGCATCTGCTTTATCAGCATTCAACTGAGTAGCTTGACTGGTCCTTACTCCGGCTATTCCTGCCGCTGCGGTTCCCAAAGAAACGTTTTTTATAAATTTTCTTCTTTCCATGAGCTTATACTACTTTAGTTTGACCAGGTATTGCATAAGGATAAAAACCATCTTCATTAGGAAGTACTTTTGGCAATGCATCCCATGCTAGCTTATCAGGTCTTAGGTTTACATTTGAATTTATTCCTTCATCCCAGGTAACAGGTTTGCCGGAATAAGTTGCATAACGTCCTAAAATAGAGGTCATGGTACTTTTTGCCGCGTTTTCAGCATCAGCGTATTTGTATTCGCCTTTCACTACTGCATCAAATAATTTATCATGCTCCACTTGATATGGGTTGGCATTGCCCGCGCCATCATGGTCATAAAGGCTATTCCCTTTCAAATCTGTTAGTTTACCCACATGTCCGGCATTCATATAGGCCTTACCTTTTGTTCCTTGGAAGCTTTCATCCACTCGGTTGTGGGCACCGGGGAAATGACGACATTCACTGTGGATGACAGTGCCATCTTCGTAAGTAAAAAGAACGACGTGATGGTCAAATATTTCACCATTCTCTTTCCCTCTTCTTACAGTTCTTCCTCCTGTTCCTTCTGCTTTAACAGGGTAACTATTCTTCACCCAGTTGGCTACATCTAGGTTGTGAACGTGCTGTTCTGTGATATGATCGCCACATAGCCAATTGAAATAGTACCAGTTTCTCATTTGGTATTCCATTTCTGTCTGGCCTGGTTGACGTTCTCTTACCCAAACTCCACCATCATTCCAAAAAACCTGGCCACCTATAATGTCACCAATTTCGCCATTGTGAATTCTGTCAATTGTTTGGATATAATTGTCTTGATAATGTCTTTGTAAGCCTACAACTACGTTTAGTTTTTTGGCCTTTGCGGTTTTGGCTGCGGCCAAAATTCTTCGGATACCAATTGCATCAGTAGCTACTGGTTTTTCCATGAAAATCTGCTTTTCAAGACGAACAGCCTCTTCAAAATGATCAGGACGGAAACCTGGTGGGGTAGCTATTATCACCACGTCAGCCTCTTTCATGGCATGTTTGTAACCATCAAAGCCTACAAATTTCTGCTCTTCAGAAACAACTACTTTATCTTTACCGTATTTTTTTAATATACGTTCATAACTTTGGTCTAGACGATCTTTGAAAGCATCTGCCATAGCCACCAATTTAATGTTTTGACCGGTTTCAAATGCTTGGAACACTGCTCCTGTCCCTCTACCTCCACAGCCAATAACGGCAATTTTTATGGCATCATCTCCCGCTGCATAAGCTCCGGATAATGTAAGTGGGCTTAACATGGCACCTCCAGTTATAATTGCTGAAGTTTTGATGAAATTTCTTCTTTCATTACTATTATTTACCTTCATTATTATTTTGAGTTTATTTTAATAATCTTCCATCGGCGCAGTGCCGTAATATTTTTCAATGAATTCAGGATCTGGGCTAGTAAGAGGCCTTACTACTCTCATTCCCAAAAATGGTGCTTCTGGAAACCACCATTGGCTTTTTGGTATTTGAGGATCTATTCTCTTCCATTCAGGGGTGCTTGCACCACGCTTGGTACTGGTCAATTCTTCAGGGCTGTCATCATAGCTTCCTCCTCTTATCACTTTAGGATATAGTTCTTCAGATAAGTGGATTGGATTGTCTGCTTTAGCTCCTCGTTTAGAGTAGGTATTGGCATCGTAATGATCCATGGTCCATTCATTGACATTACCTAAAATGTCATACAGTCCCCAAGGATTTGGTTTCTTTTGTCCAATTTTATGCGTGGTGCCTTCACTATTGTCTTTGTACCAGGCAAACTCACCCAATTGAGAGGGGTCGTCTCCAAAAAAGTATTTGGTCTTGGTGCCGGCACGGGCGGCATATTCCCACTCTGCCTCTGTAGGTAGACGGAAAAACACACCAGTTTTGAGGTACAACCATCTACAGAATTGAATGGCACCATATTGAGTCATGGCTATTGCCGGTTTATGCTCTTTACCCATTCCGAAGGTCATGTCCAAATAGGGTATAGAAGGTCTTGTCAACCCATCAATTTCTGGTGTCAACGGACCTTCACTTGAAGAAGCCTCAAAGCTCTTGTCTAAAAATAATTCGTAAAGATCCCAAGTGGTCTCATGAGACGCCATCCAAAATGGATCTATTTTTACCTCGTGAACAGGGGCTTCATCTGATGCCCCATCACTACTTCCCATTTTGAAGCTCCCTTCAGGGATAGGTACCATATCAAATGAGATTCCTGTTCCGGGAATTTTTTGTGAGTAGGGTTCAAAGTTTTCAATGGATTGATATGCACTTGCGAGAAACAAGACCGATGAAATAGAACCCAAAAATAAAGTTCTTTTTAATAATTTTAACATGGATTAGGCTTAGGTATTCTTTAAGTTAACTACTTGTAATGTACTTCAATTTTTAATAAAAATTAATTGAATGCTTAAATTACCTTAATTTTTTAAATATTGAAAATTTCACGCATTTAGACAGCATTATCCTTTTAAAAAAAGGATAAACGGTATATAAACTTATAAGAAGATTTTCGGACTAGATAGTTTAATATTGTAAGATGGTTTGCTGTTATAAGTTTATTTATGCAGCCTAAAAATTAGTTTTAAATCAGTGAGTTATCCCTTATTCAAGTAAATATCATTTGATATAGATTTTCCACTTACTTAATTATTCAATTTAGTCCAACAATTTCTTTTTATATAGAGTAGAGTGGTGTGGGGAATAACTTCGTATTTCTTCCTCAATTAGCTTGGCCACCCGTGCATTAAAATGGACAGGGTCCCTAAAATTGTTTTCATCTAATGTTAAATTAGAAGAATAATTGAAATCAAAAACATCCCCTAAGCTAAACAAATCATGTTTGAATTTGGCTTCGAATTCCTCCAATTCATATTTTGTCAATACTTCATGGTAATCTTTATGAAGGGGTGGGATCCAGAAAATCAACTTAATACCCTCTTTTTTACAATGGTCTGCAATTTCTTTTAGTTGCTTGTGGTATTCGTCCGGGTAAGTAATGTTTTTATAAAACTTGTCAGTACCATTCAATTTTTTCTTCCAAAACTGTTCTTTTGCTCCCGGTAATTCTACTTGTGACTCGCTCTCTTCTTCGCCTTGATTATTGATAGCCAATATTGCAAAAGTTGCATTGAAAGTATATTTATTGAAGGCATAAGTGAAAAAATTACTTTTTCTGTTGATGGTCTCTTCTACCCAAAAACGACGATTGAATTTATTGTATAAATTTAGGTTGATCCCAATCAAAACGGTGTCAGGTTTTTCTATTTCCCTGGCCCACCAAAACGATTGAATTACTTCTTTTAAACTTGCACCTCCATAAGCCAAATTAGACCAGGCAGAACTGTCCATGGCAATGTATAATCCATTGCTTCTTGAGTCACCCAATACCCAGTTTTTCTTTGGATTGTTTTTAAAGTCAATCATTTTATAAAGGTGAGGCTCAATGTCCAAGGCAATGGCTTTTTTCTTCTCTTCACTGGTAACTCCAAAGCCATTTAGATAATTGAATGGATCAATTAAAGCAATTAAACAGCTATATAGCACAAAAGGAATTACAAAATATAGGCTATTTTTTATAAATCTTTTCATGGTACTTAAAATTGAAAATAAATGAATTCTTGTTGTACCCCATTCATAATGAAGCAAAAGATAATTACCACGTAGTAAAATGCCCACCTTACCGTTTTAGGTAACTTTTGGGAATCTAGTTCGAGCCCGTGATTCTTTTCTCGTTGGAACCATTCTACAAGAATGAAGCCTATTAGTAAAAAGAACAGGTATATTAAATGATTGCCGGTATTCATACTCCAAAAATCCTGGATGGGCAGGACAAAGAATTTTGGCGAAAAGATGATGGATATATAGTCAAATGCCATGTATAAGCTGTCTGCCCTAAAAAATATCCATGCAATGACAATCAGAAAAAAAGTGATACCCATTTGAAGAGTTTCTCTAATACTTGGCAGGTATTTGCCTGCGGCTACTGTGTCAGATGTATGCACTCTGTTCTTTTTGGACAACAGTAATGGGAGATAAAAGGTGGCATTTAATAAACCCCAAAAAAGAAATGTCCAATTGGCTCCATGCCAAAAACCACTGACAATAAATATGATAAAGATATTTCTAATAGCATGGCCATCCCTGCTTCCTCCAAGAGGTATATAAAGATAATCCCTAAACCAGGTGGAAAGGGAAATGTGCCACCTTCGCCAGAATTCAGCAATGTCACGCGAGAAATACGGGAAAGCAAAATTCTTTTTTAAATCAAACCCGAATAGGCGAGATGTTCCGATTGCTATATCTGAGTAACCTGAAAAATCTCCGTAAATCTGAAAGGCGAACAATACCCCACCTAATAATAAGGTGAAACCTGAAAAGGATTGGTAATCATTGAAAATGTCATTTACATAGATCGCACAATTATCTGCAATAACGATCTTTTTGAATAAGCCCCAGAGTATTTGTCGCAAACCATCGCTGGCTTTTGTGTAGTTAAAATCTCTGTTTTTAAAGAATTGTGGCAAAAGGTTCGTTGCTCTTTCAATAGGGCCTGCTACAAGCTGGGGGAAAAAGCTTACATAAGCAAAAAATGCAACGGGTTCTGAAACGGGAGCCATCTTTTTCCGGTACACATCAATGGTGTAACTCATTGTCTGGAAGGTATAAAAACTGATGCCTACCGGTAAAATAATGTTTAGCCGAGAAGGATCCATGGTATTGCCTAATAAAGTAAAAGCATCGGCAAAACTTTCTGCGAAAAAATTATAGTATTTAAAAAAGCCCAAAAAACCGAGGTTAACTGCCAAACTTATAAACAGTAGAAACTTTCTTTGGTTAATTTTTTGACGTTTGTTTAGCTGTATCCCTATCAAAAAATCTACTAACGAACTGAAAAAAATCAGGGATAAAAAACGGTAATCCCACCAGCCATAGAAGACATAACTGGCTATCAAAATCCATAGGTTTTGAAGCTTTAAATTCTTAGGGAATAGAAACCAATAAATGAAAAATACTAGTGGTAAAAAAATT
This sequence comes from Cyclobacterium sp. L-R, assembly GCF_056859355.1. Lineage (NCBI taxonomy): Bacteria > Pseudomonadati > Bacteroidota > Cytophagia > Cytophagales > Cyclobacteriaceae > Cyclobacterium > Cyclobacterium sp. L-R. The sequence goes on along the minus strand of NZ_JBSXOH010000047.1, from coordinate 38,934 downwards.
AGGAATTCAATTGAATTGAATAACATGGCAATATAAATAATTAGGTAGAAACAAAATATTTGATTTAGGCTCCTCTTAGATTGTATTCAAAAGAAGGCTAAATTTTATATATAGCACAAAACTATATATAAAATTCATTTAAATCACTTTTTGTCTAGAAAATTAATTAAATTCCTATTTATATTTATATTATTATTCCTTGTTGAGCTCTACGAGGTATTTTCCGGTATAATTATTTTCTTCCTTCATTAAATCTTCCGGTATCCCTTCGAAAATAACATTGCCCCCTTTTTCTCCTCCTTCCGGCCCTAAATCGATGACCCAATCCGCTGCCATTATTACCTCTGTATTGTGCTCAATTATGAGTACAGTGTGCCCTTGGTCGATCAAAGAGTTGATGGAAAACAGTAATTTTTTTATGTCATGGAAATGTAAGCCAGTAGTAGGTTCATCAAATATGAACAATATTTTTTCGTGATTTCTGGAATCATTTTTACCTAAAAAGGAAGCCAATTTTACTCTTTGTGCTTCTCCACCACTCAAGGTATTGGAGGATTGACCTAATCCAATATAGCCAAGACCTACTTCCTGAAGGGGGCTTAATTTCTGGATAATGGCTGATTTTTCACTAAAAAAATCCATGGCCTCATCTATGGTCAAGCCCAATACTTCTGAAATGTCTTTCCCCTTGTATTTGGCATCCAATATTTCATTTTTGAAACGCTTTCCTTTACAGGATTCACAGGTAAGGTAAATGTCTGCCATAAACTGCATTTCGATCTTTTGGGTGCCTTCTCCCTGACAAGCTTCGCATCGGCCTCCGTCTACATTGAAACTAAAAAAAGCAGGTTTATAGCCTCTTTGCTTGGAGATGGGAAGATCCGCATACAAAGCCCTGATTCCGTCATAGGCCTTAACATAAGTAACCGGGTTTGATCTTGAGGATTTTCCGATTGGGTTTTGATCTACAAACTCTACCCTATTGATGTTCCTGTAATGACCATCAAGTCTGTCGAACCGGCCTGTTTCATCATTTACGGAGCCTAGGATTTTACCTATAGCCGGGTACAATACTTTCTTTACCAAAGTAGATTTCCCTGAACCACTCACTCCCGTCACTACGGTCAAGACTTCTAATGGAATTTTAACGGTGATGTTTTTCAGGTTATTCTCTGTGGCACCTTTAATTAAAATGTATTCATCCCATTTCCTATTGTGGATTTTGGCACTTATTGACTCTTCTCCACTTAGGTACCTGGCGGTATGTGTATTTCCTGCCGCCATTAATTCTTTCAGGGTACCTTGAAAAACCAGTTCCCCACCATGAACACCCGCATCAGGCCCGATGTCTATTACCTGGTCTGCTGTAAGTATGATTTTTTCTTCATGCTCCACTACGATGACTGTATTGCCCAAGTCTCTTAGGGCTTTCAATACGGTAATGAGCCGTTCGGTATCTCTTGGATGTAGGCCAATGCTTGGCTCATCGAGGATGTACATAGAGCCCACCAAAGCACTGCCTAGAGAAGTGGCGAGTTTTATCCTTTGGAATTCCCCTCCAGAGAGAGATGAAGTAAGCCTGTTGAGCGTTAAATAACCAAGTCCTACCTGATCGAGGTACTCCAGTCGGTTGATGATCTCTTTTAGGAGTCTCTGGGATACGCTCTTTTCCGTTTCTGTAAGTTCTAGCGTTTCAAAGAATGGTAAGGCTTTGTCTATTGGTAAAAGCACGAGATCGGTTATGGATTTCTCTGCTATTTTTACATAGGAAGCATCTTTCCTGATCCTTGTGCCTTTACAATCAGGACATGAAGTTCTTCCCCTAAATCTGGAAAGCATTACCCTATACTGTATCTTATGCAACTTGCTTTGTAGGAAAGCAAAAAAGTCATTCAGGCCTTTGAAATATTTGTTACCTGTCCATAAAATGGCTTTGTCTTTTTCGTCAAGGTCCTCATAGGGTCTATGGATGGGAAAATCAAATTTTATTCCATCCTTTAATAGTGGTTGCAACCATTTTTTGGTGGTCTCTCCCCTCCATGGTGCAATAGCTCCCTCAAAGATAGAAAGCGATTTGTCAGGGATTACCAAGTCAGGGTCTATTCCCAGAACTGAGCCGAATCCTTCACAAGTCCTACATGCCCCATAAGGGTTGTTAAAACTAAAAAAGTTCACTGTAGGCAATTCGAATTGAATGCCGTCTAATTCAAATTTATCACTAAAGCTTCTGATGGCTTTGTCTGGAATCACAACTTTGCATTCTCCCAATCCCTCAAAAAAAGATGTTTGAACACTGTCTGCGATTCTGAATTGATTTCCTTCGTCCTCTTTTTTTACTGATACCCTGTCTATTAATATCTCGAAGTTCCCTTCAGGTAACTTTTCTGATTCCAGCAGTTCCTCTACAAATGACACTTCGCCATCTACCAAAACCCTGGTGAAACCTTTTTGCAATAGGATTTCCAGTTCTTTCTCTTTGGACCTTTCAGGGCTGAAATGCAAAGGGCAACTTATCATTACCTTATCACCTTCATCGAAGCTGTGGATATAAGCAACCACATCAGTTACGGTATGGTGTTTTACTTCCTCACCACTAATTGGAGAAATGGTTCTGCCAATTCTACTAAAAAGAAGCTTTAAATAATCGTAGATCTCTGTGGTAGTGCCCACTGTTGATCTTGGGTTTTTGGTGTTTACACCTTGTTGTATGGCTATGGCTGGTGAAACTCCTTTGATGTATTCTACTTCAGGCTTTTCCATCCTTCCTAAAAATTGCCTAGCATAAGAGCTTAAGCTCTCTACATACATCCGCTGACCTTCTGCAAAAAGCGTGTCGAAAGCCAAGGAAGATTTCCCTGAACCCGATAAGCCTGTAACTATTATCAACTTATTTCTAGGAATGGCTATGCTTAGGTTTTTTAGATTATTGACCCGGGCATTCTTTATAATTATAAAGGATTTAGGATCTAGATTCTCGAGTGAAGTATTTGTATTGACAGTAGTTGTACCCATAATGTGCAAAGATACCAAGCCAACCCTACAAATGATAAAATGTTATTAAAAAATTAAAAGCCGACATCCTTTGTAAGAATGTCGGCTAAGTAGAAATGATGCTATTGGTACTAATAGGTTTTTAATACTGTAATTTATATTTAAACTTATCGTTTCATGATTTTGTAAGTTTTCCTTGACTTCTCTGTATGAATGGTTACCAAATAATGGTTGCTTGGGAATTGTCGCATATCTATTTGATACCTGTTGTCACTAATTTTTTCAAGGAGTGGTTGCGCTCTTACTCTCTGATCTTGGCTGGTTAGCTCCACACTTAATATACCCTCTTGAGAATCTACGAAAAGTAAATCAGTGGTAGGGTTAGGGAAAGGCATAAGCTTATTTCTATTTGAATTATTTTCTACCCTGATTACGTCTGAATAACTGAAAGTATCATCCAAATCCACCTGCTTGATTCTGTAAAAGGTAACATCGTTTGCAACTGAATGATCGGCATAATCATAAAAGACCTCTTGGTTACTATTGCCTTGCGCTTCAAGAGTTTCTCCAAATTCCTCCCAAGAAAAACCATTATTGGATTTTTCCATAATAAAATGGCTGGTGTTTTTTTCTTGTAAAGTGCTCCAATTCAAGCAATTATTCTCACCGCAGGATTGTCCAAGAAAATCTCCCCACTCAAGTGGAAGTATAAGTAAATTTTCAACGTAGTTAAAAGATATGGATTGGTCACCTCCAATTTCATAATAATCTAATATCAATTCTAATACGCCATCTTCTGTGATTTCCATTCGATAGGTGTCATCTGTGACTTTTTTACCACCGACTTTGGCCCATTCGTCAATCACGGTAGTTCCATTGATTGATAATCTGTACCCATCATCACCATTGACATTAAAGTCATAAGTACCAGGTTGGACATCTAAACGCATTCTGTACTGAACGGTAAAGTTGTTTTTTTGAGAATTACACCCTACTCCAGAAGGGAAGTTTTCAGTGAAGTTAGGCGTCTCAGTAACTCTTCCTGAATAATTTGATGCAGCAAAATTTCTAGGGGAATCATAAGTATGTCCTATCCATGCATTGGTACCATATTCAGTACGGTCCAAATCAGGAATTGGATTCATGATTACTTCCAGCACATTGGAAAATACATCAACATCGGTACTTGTAGAGTCATTTACTGCAATTGTATTGGTTGCCCCTCTTCTATAATACCTAGACCCGGTCCAATTATCGTCCTCATAAGCTGGGATTTTATAATCTTTTTCAGTAGCTCCGGAAATGGTGTTCCAAGTGGCAGACTCATCATTCGAAGTGGCATATTGCCAAAAATAATTAGTCACTTCTCCATCTTCAAATACCGCAGGACCTATTGAACTGATGATGGTAGGGTCAGGATTGATTCCACAAAAAGCAACTGATCCTGAGGCATCAGCTCCCATTTTTATCTCCCCAGGGCCGAAATACAATTCAATTTCAAAAGCAAGTCTATTGGCACCGTCTTTTTCATAATAGTTCAATGTCATGAACCATTCCTGAGCAGCTTCTAATTCAACATAGTAATTTCTGATGTTGTTCTCATACACGAAGTTATCGACGCCGTCATACAATAAGGTGTCCGATTCATTCTTTACCCAGTTGTTATGTATGAGGTTATTGCCGTTCACATCAACAGCCCCACTTGAACTAGGGTTATTAATGTCTGAAAACATACTGAAATAGGAGCCATCATCACTTCCTATGCGTATACGGTAAATACCATTTTGGGTAGGAACATACCTGCCCCGCATATGTACACCGAATTGGTTTAATTGGGTATCACATCCGCCTGAAGTTGTAGGGTTAATACCGGTTTGAAAAAAAAGGTTGTCAGAAAGATAGCCATTACCAGGATTTGGATCACTAAAATGCGTGTCAAAATTTACTCCTGAAACAGGAAGGAAATTTGCACCATCTCTCAAAAGCATCCCCTTATATTGTCCGGAAAAATAAATTCCGTTTTCATCAGGTTGTGGTTTTTTAAATTCTGATGGCTCATTATGACCAGCATTTGCTCCGTTTGGGTTGTAATAATCAGTTAACTGATAAACATAGGCATTCCAAACATTGGTTGGATAACCATTCTGCCAAGAACTTCCATCTCGCCATGGTTTCGTAAGTGTTTCTGGTTCAGTATTACTACAAGCCAATTGACCATAGCTTTGTGCTGTAAAAGCTAAAAATAATACGATGGATAAAACTACGCTGTTAAAATAGTTTCTGTCCTTATTTACTCCTCTCAAAATCCCCTTCATTTCTAAAAATATTTGATGATGATAGATTTTTAATCTGCTGTTAAAATACAAATTTATGCATTTGAGATTAAAAGACAAGGGAATCAGGCATTTATTTTTGATAAACGACTAAAAAAGATATTTAAAATTCATTTATCTGCATTTATTTTTGTAGTCTAGCCATGGTTTTAGCATTAAAAATTGTCTGAACTTTGCATAAGTAGTGATGTCATGAATGCGCTGAACTTCATCAAAAATGGCCTTGGCTTTGTTTAAATCGCCTTTTCGATAGGCGTCGAAGGCATAAGGCAATGAGGCAAAGGCTCTTTGAACCCTTAAATTTTCTTCTACCTGTGATTCTTCCTGACGTTGTAAACTAAAATTCAAACTGTCCTGACTTACCAGTACACTTTGCATACCTATGGCCTTTTTTAATACCAAACCATTCAAATCCGTGCATCGGCTAAGGGCCACATATACCTGACCGGCTTCAAAAGACCTGTCTATTTCCACGATACATTTTTCAAAAGTAAGTCCTTGACTCTTATGTACAGTAATGGCCCAAGCAAGTTTCAATGGAAATTGGGTAAATCTACCAATAACTTTTGCATCTACTTTTTTCTCTTGCTCATTGTACTGAAAATCCACATTCTCCCATACCTCTCTTTCTACTTCATAGAAAGTACCATTATTTGCCTCTACCAGAATTTTGTTCTCATGCATTTCTACTACTTTTCCAATCATTCCATTGTAGTAGTTTTTTTCAGGATTGTTGCGCATGAAGATGACTTGCGCTCCGACTTTGAGCGTGATGTCTATGGGTTCGAAGGGGGCCATATTTGTAGGGAAATCATCCTCGATGGCTGCCTTGTAAACCTTCTCTTCGCTTTTAATTAGCTCTAACTTCTGCTTGTTAATTTGATGAATATTGTTGTTGTGGGTTCCTAATATGATATATCCTTGGTCCAGTAAGTCAAAGTGATAAGCCTCAGCTCGTTGGTTTAAAAAATCAATGTCCTCATAGGTATGTTTGCTTTCTCTAATTCTGTTTAGGAGGTCTTTAAAAATACTGTCTTTCTGTCGGTATATTTTTTTTAACTCAATATGAAAAGGCATTAGTTCTTTAAAGCCAAAAGCGCTAAAGAAAAATCGGGTCTCATACTTGCTTGACAGTAAAGCCCAGTCTTTGTCTTTGACAACAGGTGGTAATTGAAATGGATCGCCAATCAATATAAGCTGTACGCCTCCGAAAGGAAGGTGCATTTTTTTCCTAAATACACGCAATATCTGATCCAAAATATCGAGTATCTCTACCCGTACCATTGAAATCTCATCGATGACCAATAGATCCAGATTTCTGATGACAGACAAGCGGCTTTTGGTGTATTTAAAAGTGTCAAAAATGTTTTGCTTGGAACCTTTGGCCTGTAGTCTGGGGTCTCCTGGTAGAAAAAGTTGCCTGGGATCAATTTTAAAAAAACTATGAATGGTTTTGCCTTTTGCATTTATGGCCGCGACTCCGGTAGGAGCTACTACTACCATGTTCTTAGAAGGGTTGAATTTTCTTAGGGTATGCAGAAACGTTGTTTTACCAGTACCAGCCCGACCAGTCAGGAATAGGGATTTGTTGGTATGCAAGGCGATTTCAAGTGCTTGGATAAAGGGTTCATTGGCCATGTCCAAGCCTTTGGCTTCAAATTCTTGACGAAAAAACGATTTTAAATAGGACATGAAGTGAAATGTTTGTTAAATAGATGCATAAAATTATTAATAATTTTATCGCTTTCGTATATATTGTAAATTATTGACAAAACTAAAATACTTGGTAAGTATCAAATTTAACCTCACGTAGCAATGGATCTGGTATTAAATATTTTTAAAATAATATTAGGTGTCATCAGTGTCTTGGCCGTAATAGCTTCAAAGCTAAAGGTCAGCAACTGGTGGGTCCGTGTATTTGACTTTCCCAGAATTCAGTTGTTAGTTATGGCCACTCTGGCGATAGTTCTTTTTCTTATGCCTTTTTCCTCATTCAATACCTTTAACCTTGGTTTTTTCGCTTTGGTGGTATTTACTTGGTTTTACCAGGCGAGAAAAATTTTCCCTTATACCATAGTGGCCGGGAAGGAAGTCAATCACGATAAGACTAGTAACCCTGAAAATGAAATTGGCATATTGGTAAGTAATGTGCTCACTCCTAACCGACATGTTGAAAAGTTAATCAACCTGGTAAACAAACACCATCCCAATCTGGTACTTACCTTAGAATCAGATAAGTGGTGGGAAGATCAGATGTCCGTATTGGAGGAGGAATACAAGTATCAGGTCAAAATACCTTTAGATAATCTTTACGGAATGCATTTGTATTCCAATTTGGAATTGAAGGATACTAAAGTACATTTTTTAGTAGAAGATGACATCCCTTCCATTCACTCTACCGTAGTTCTTCCTTCAGGAAAACCTATACAGATTCATTGTATTCATCCCGAACCTCCTAGTCCTACAGAAAGTGATACCTCTCTTTCTCGTGATGCTGAACTTCTTATAGTGGGTAAGAATGTGAAAGATGCTGACCTACCAACCTTGGTTTTTGGTGACCTCAATGATGTGGCTTGGTCTAGAACAACACGGCTTTTTCAAAAAATTAGTGGGCTTTTGGACCCAAGAAAAGGAAGAGGTTTTTTTAATACCTACAATGCAAAGTACCTGCCTTTTCGATGGCCTTTGGACCATATCTTTCATTCAGATGATTTTGTACTTAGGAAAATAAGAAGGCTACCTTCCATTTCCTCTGACCACTTTCCTATTTATATTAAACTGAAGCTTAAGCCGGAAAATGAACAAGAAGACAAGAAAGAGGCACTTGATACAGAGGAAAAAAATTGGACGGAAGAGACGATAGGCAAAGCCAATCCAAATATTTTGACGATCTAATCCGACTAGCAGATTACGGGGAAAGTAAAATTGTGTTGGGTTCATTGTTTTTCCCAAGGGCTTTCTCTTTTGGATACAAAAAAATCATAGTGAACATCTACAAAAAAGAAAGGTAAAGTTATAAATGGTAGCCCTTGCAGGTTTGAAAACCTGCAAGGGCTACGAAAGTTATTCTTCTCTAAATGGAATGTACTGCCTCAAATAATTCCTGGAAGTTAAAATGGCCATATTGACATCCGCCTCAGATTTTTCGAAAGCTTTGTCTTCTACTTCTATGCAGCAGGGACCTCTGTAACCTACGTCGGTAAGGGCAGCAAAAAAACGACCCCAAGGAACATCTCCTAGGCCCGGTATTTTTGGTGAATGGTACTCCAATGGATTGGCAAGGATACCTACCCTGTTTAATTTTTCCTGGTAAACCTTTACATCCTTAAGGTGGATATGATGAAGTCGATCTTTGTAATCGTAGATGGGTTGAACGGGATCCATTTGCATCCATACTAAATGGGAAGGATCGTAATTCAGTCCGAAATTGGCGTCAGGTATAATGGTAAACATCTTGTCCCAAATAGCCGGAGAAATGGCAAGGTTTTTCCCTCCAGGCCATTCGTCATCTGTAAAAAGCATGGGGCAATTTTCAATTGCTATTTTGATGCCTTTTTCTGAAGCATGGCGTACGATCTGAGGAAATCGTTCTTCGAAAAGTCTTAAATTGTCTGAGACATTCAAAGAGGGGTTTCTTCCAATGAAAGTATTGACCACAGGTATGCCTAATTTTTCCGCACCATCAATTACCTCCATAATATGGGAAAGCGCATTTTCTGCTACTTTTTCATCCGGATCCATAGGGTTGGGGTAAAAACCCAAACCTGATACATATACCTTCTTTTTTTTCTGGTAATCTTTGATATGCTGGATTTCTTTTTCATCCATATTGGACACATCAATATGTGTAACCCCAGCATAACGCCGTTCCGCTTTTCCTTTTGGCCAGCACATTATTTCCACACAGGAAAATTGTTCCTTAGCAGCGAAATCGATTACTTCTTCAAAACTTTTTTCAGCCAATATGGCACTTACAAAACCTAGTTCTAGCATTCGTATTTAAATGATTTATAATTTACATAATAAGGCTGCGGCTTTGTCCAGGATGTCATCGTCCTTCGCAAAACAAAACCTTAACAATTTATCATCTCTCTTTTCTTTGTAAAAAACAGAAACGGGAACAGAGGCGACCTTGATTTCTTTGGTCAATCTGAAAGCCAAATCGTAATCGTATTCGTCTGTGATTTTTTCATAAGATACGATTTGAAAAAAACTTCCTTTAGAGGGTTTCAATGTAAACCTGGATCCGCTCAAAGCATCATTGAACCGGTCTCTTTTACGCTGATAAAATTCAGACAACTGCTCGTAGTGTTCTGGTAGCTTAAGAAAGTCCGCCAGCGCAAATTGCATTGGAGACACCGTGCAGAAAGTGATGTATTGATGTATGCGTTGGAATTCCTTGGTCAGGGCAGCAGGGGCTAGGCAATAACCGATTTTCCATCCCGTGACATGATAGGTTTTTCCTACAGAATTACAAATAAAAGCTTTCTCTTTTAACTCCGGATGACACATCATGGAATGATGTATTTCTCCATCATAAACGATGTGCTCGTAAACTTCATCGCTAATAATATAGATGTCCTTGTCACGAATAATTTCTGCCAGGTTATTGAGGTCTTCTTTGCTAAATACGGTCCCTACAGGATTGTGGGGTGTATTGACAATAATGGCCTTTGTCTTGGGAGATATTTTGGCTTTTACTTTTTCCCAATCGATTTTAAAATCTGGCGCATCCAAGGTTACAAATATTGGAATGCCGCCATTAAGGTCGATGGCCGGAACATAGCTGTCATAGGCCGGTTCGAGTACGATCACCTCATCCCCTGGGTAAACAACTGCAGTGACCGCACAAAATATGGCCTCGGTGGCTCCTGATGTAACGGTCACTTCTGTTTCAGGATCATAAGAAACCCCGTAGACTCTGGCAGTTTTTTCAGCTATGCTTTCCCTGAAAACAGGTGCGCCAGACATAGGTGCATATTGGTTATAACCATTTTTCAAATAGTGGCATACCAATTCACTAAGTTTCGGAGAACAATCGAAACTTGGAAAGCCCTGAGATAAATTGTATGCGCCCTCATCCGTAGCAAGTTTGGACATTACCGTAAAAATGGTAGTGCCAACATAAGGTAATTTTGAGGGTAAATTTTTTCCTTTTGTCATAATTAATAAAAGTCCATCAGAAAATATTTTGGACCGGAAATACAAAGTTTATTTAAAAGCAGCAACTCCAGCTCCAGCTATAATTCCATCTTCTGGAGGGGCTGCTCCACTCACGCCAATGGCGCCTATGAACTGATCTCCTGAAATTATAGGAAGTCCGCCCTCCATGGCCAATACACCTGGCAGACTTAAAATATTTAATCTACCCTCTGCTACCATGTCTTCAAATTCCTTGGTTGATCTCTTAAATTTTATTGCGGTTTCACTTTTTTCTAGTGCCACATCTATGCTTCCGGCTTGGGTACCATCCATTCTTTTTAGTAGCACTAAATCTCCACCAGCGTCAACTATGGAAATAACGACAGTCCAATTGTTGGCCTTGGCTTTTGCTTCTGCAGCATTGGCGATTGTTTGGGCATCTTTTAGCGATAGGACTCTGGTGGTTTGTTGCGCGTTCGCAGAATAACTTACTACGGTGAATAACAATATTAAAAATGATAATGTTAGCTTCTGCATCGTTGAGAGATTAGGTTCTAAAATGTTTAATCTTAAATATAATTAATAAACTGCAATTCTTAAATTTTTTATATTTGAGGATGGATTTTAAGCTGATTTAATTTATGAAAACCTATCAAAAAGAAATCAATTTGCCCGCCTATAGAAGGGGTTTTCACCTCATAACCAGACATATTGTGGATAACTTTCAGGATTTAAAAAAAATCGAAAAAGGATGGCTTCAGGTGTGGATAAAGCATACTTCTGCAGGATTAACGATCAATGAGAATGCGGATCCTTCTGTAAGAGTGGACTTTGAAACCTTTACTAACTACCTGATTCCTGAGGATTATCCCCACTTTGTTCATACTATGGAAGGGCCAGATGATATGCCAGCGCACCTAAAATCAAGCATTTTTGGCGTTTCAGTGCAAATTCCTATCACAAGAGGGAGGTTGAACCTTGGCACATGGCAAGGGATTTACCTTGGAGAATTTCGAAACTATGGTGGTGAGAGGAGTCTAGTGCTTACTGCGATGGGAGAATGAAGTTTTTAATAAAATGTTCTATAAAAACGGCATTTTATTACTTTATCCACAATTTTATCCACTTAAAATTGACAACTGATTAAAATTCAAGAGCTTGTATAGTGCCATTGGTCCCTTTGCTTGTTTGATAGAATTAAAAGTAACCAATCCTGAAGCCTGTTTGGGGAATAAAAGGTGTTTGAACCTTTTGCTTTAGTGGGAGTAACTCTACCGTTTTGGGGATTAATCCAATAGACAGCACTATTGTTTAAAATTCCTTTTTTTATTTTCAGTTTTATTTTGCTGCCTGTAGATTGGTAAATCAATAAGCAACTTTGGTCTGAGGTACTCAGTGCCAATTTTGGAGGACTGAATGGCCAATTTATTCCAGCGAATATTTGCCTGGTAGCATGCATTTGTTGCCAAGGTAAGCTTTCGAAAATACTTCTTAAAATTCCCATCTGTCTGGCACCAGGGAGATCTAAAGCTTCCTGCCAAGAAAGGTGGGCGCCAAATAATGGAGTTGATTCCGCAGTGTTCATTTGCCAGACTTCATTGCAGCCATAAGTGTACCCGGCAGCGCCAGACAGCATGCTCCAATAGGCGGACAACCTGACATCGGCAGCATCCAGCCGTTGGAAATTCCATTTGTTTAAAAGGTTGGGGATGTTTTCATAACCTGGTTCACCATTGATAACCGGTCTCACTGGCTGCCTGTTTCTGGCCTTTTTCACGAAGGTGTATTCCCGGAAATTTTTCTGGTGCCTGGACTGGAACATGTCTACTTGTAGCCATGTGGATTTACCAAAAATATCACTGGCTATCACACCACCGTTGGGATGGTAAGTGATCAGGCTATCCTTGTCAAATTCACGGATTCCCATAGCCATTTGTTCAATAATGGCCTCATCTTCTTTGTCCTGAGGTACCCTGTCTCCACCCAAAACCCAGACGATATGTTGGTGCTTGGCATATCGCTTAGCCAAACTAGCACCGAAGGCTCTGGCGTTTTCAGGTGTGAAAACTTCAGGACCAGTGCCCCATTTTTTATTGAACTTATCCCCCCAGGTAGGAAGTAGGGCAAGGTAAAGTCCCATTTCATTAGCCAACTCTATTATCTTATCTACATGGCTGAAATAAGCTTCATTTGGTTGGGAGGGGTCTAAGTCTTTTAATGGGAGATCTCCATTGGCATTGGGTACCGTGAGGCCATCCAATTCAGCTAATATTACAGTCTGAATTATAGTAAAACCTTTCTCTATCCGGTTTTGAAAATACAATTGTGTTTCCGCTAAGGATAACTTATGGATAAGCTCCCAAGCGGTATCTCCCAGCCAGAAGAATGGTTCTCCATTTTGATTGACCAAGAAACGGCTATTTTCGCCAACTTTAAGTGCTGGCAAATTCATTTTCATTGTAAATGTTTCATCCAGTTAATACAGCTATTTGGCCAATCTTTTTGTGTGCCTTCTTTGTTGAGAGAGAGTGAGTATCCATGCTGTCCTAAAGGGTACAAGTGCATCTCAACTGGGATTTTTTTAGCCACAAGACCTTCATAAAACATTAGGCTGTGTTTAACAGGTACCCCCGTATCATCCTGTGAATGAAAAATAAAGGTAGGGGGGGTGTCTGATCTAATTTGTTCTTCGTTGCTGAAATAATTTACCCATTTGGCTTCAGGGCTTTTGCCTATGAGGCTATTTCTTGAACCAATATGTGTGAATTTTTCATTAAAGGATATTACCGGATAGCCCAATATCATAAAATCTGGTCGGCAAGATTGCTGCAAAATAGGATCATCTGATCCAGGGTTACCAGAATCAAAGTGAGTACCTAACGTTGATGCCAGATGTCCTCCAGCCGAAAAGCCCATAATGCCAATCTCGTCAGGGTCTATGTTCCATTCTTCAGCATGATGCCTTACCAATCTAATGGCCTGTTGTCCGTCAGACATAGGTACAAGGTGGGGACTCGTTTGTGTTATAGCTGAAGGCAGCCTGTATTTCAAAACGATTCCAGCTATGCCATGACTGTTTAACCATTTGGCTATATCAGTCCCTTCCCAATCATAGGCCAAAATACCATATCCTCCACCAGGACAGATGATTACTGCTTGCCCGTTTGCTGAGCTTTTTGATGGTAAAAAGACTTGTATCTGAGGGGTTTGAACATTACTGATTCGGACAATTCCTTCACTCTTACTTACTTCTTTTACTTGGGTAACCTTTTGAAATGGAATTTCCCCAGGATATAGGTCCATAATGAGCGATTGATTTTGGGCACTTACTGATCCCATTATTAAAACGAAACAAAAAACAAGAAAAAACTGGTTCATTGATATTGGTTTGTTTAGATTATTTAAAAGCATTCAACATCAGAGCTGCCCCATAAGCTGATCCTAAAGGGAAATCTGAAACTTCAAGTTCATATCCTTCTAGTAGAGCATTTAAAAAACGGATAAATACCTTATTGTGGACAAAACCACCATCAATATACACTTTTTTTGTAGTTGTTGCACCTTTAGCAAGCATCAAAGAGGCTACTTGCATCCGGACTAGCCCAAAAATTAAATGGTGAAAAGCTTCCTCATAATTTGAAAAGGCCGCGATGTCCCAATTGTTTTCGGGGAATATCTCTGCCACCATCGGTGTTCTAGCAATTGTTTCAGGATAAAATGTTCCTGCAAGCTCCCCATTAAGCAATTGGCTTACTAATTTTTCATCAGGACTGATGCCTTTGTAAAATTTGGGCTCTTTACCAAAGACATTGTTCATTTTGGCCAGCTGATGATCCAATTCATAACCAAGGAAAAACCTACTGGCTTTAACCGTTTTGCCATGAATAGACAAGAAATTCAAGCAGTCATTTTGTAATTCTTGATAAGTCAGCTCTCGTTTAGGGAAAGGGTTGAGCGAAATGCTCCAGGTACCTGTAGAAATAAGCAGAAAAGGTTCCTTTATTTTTATAAGGTAAGAGGCCAAAGCAGATGAGCTGTCATGAATCCCTACGCCTATTTGTACTTTTTGGCCACAAATTTCTTTCTCAAAGCTATGCGTGGTGGGTACTTGTCGGGGTAATTTCTCAGCAATTCCTTCATCATATACCCATTGGTGGTAGTCTCCTTTGGGGAAATCCCACAACTTGGTGTGGCAGCCAATTGAGGTAGGTTCAGTTACTATTTCTCCGGTAAAGAGATAGGAGATGTACTGAGGAAGGTGTAAGGAGTATTTAATTTTTTTGAATACCTCAGGTTTTTTTCTCTTAAGCCAATACAACTGTAAACCAGAATTCAGCATCCCAAGTGTGGGGGAAGCGGTGGTTTGATTGATGCTCTCTTCAGGGTATTTGGCATAAAACTCCTGATGAACATCCTCAGGAAAATCCTTAAGGTAATTGTAAATTGGGGTTACGGGTTTGCCATCTTCACCTATAGAAACGAAGGTGGCGCCATAAGTAGAGAAATTTAATGCCTTGATCTCATATTGAGGATCCTTGCACAATTTCTCTACATTTTCTTTGGCCCATTTTGTGATTTTTTCTAAATCATCACACTCAAATCCGTCGTCATCTTTAATCGTCGGAAATTGTACATATTCTTCTTTAATCTCATTCAGATTTTCATCAAAGAGAAAAAATTTCTTATTTGTTTTTCCTATATCAAAGATGGCGGTTACCGGAATGGGCATTGTATTTTAGTATTTTATTGAATGGATTGATTTAACTTATAGACCGGTAGCAAGTGATTTGGCACCTCTTTCTTTGATCAGGGTTTTTCTCACAGCCAGGTCTCGGTATACTTCTACAGGATAGATGGCCGCCTCGGCTTGAAGCCTTGCTTCTGCGATTAAAGGCCTTAAATCTGTTCTAAAGGAATTTTGCAAGATTTCCTGTGCCAGCACAGCATCATTTTCCGCTCTTGCATTTTCCAATGCAACTCTATCTACCGTCAATGCCTGTGCATAAGCCAATTGTATGGCTTCAACTGATTGAAGCAAATCTTCCATTGGGTCTTTTAGGTTATGACTGGCATCTATCATCCATGCAGGAGAAGGATTTTTGGATGTTTTATCTTCCATTCCCTCAACCAATTCGTTGAATATTAGAAACAATTGGTAAGGTTTCATGGCGCCTACCGTCAGGTCGTCATCACCAAATTTGGAATCATTAAAATGGAACCCACCTAATTTTCCTTGCATCATTAGGGTCGCTACTATTTGCTCAATATTTGTGTTGGGCAGATGGTGACCTAAATCTACCAAGGTAAATGCCTTTTCTCCCAATTGGGAAGCCAATAAATGCGAGGTTCCCCAATCCTGAATTACCGTATGGTAAAAGTTTGGCTCGTAAGGCTTGTACTCCACAAACATTTTCCAATCTGATGGAAGCCCCTGATAAATGGCTTTTAGGGAATCCAGTGTGTTTTGAAGGGCTTTCCGGAAATTCATTTGTCCTGGAAAGGAAGATCCATCTGCTAGCCAAACTGTTAAAGCTTTAGAACCGAGCTGGTCCCCATATTTAATTACCTCAAGGTTATGGTCAACAGCCTGTTGCCTTACTTTAGCATCTGCATGACACAAAGAGCCAAACTTGTAAGAGTGCTCCTGATCAGGTTGATCCTGAAAGGTGTTGGAATTGACCGCGTCGAAAAGTAAGTTGTGAGAGGTGGCATGGGCCTTTACAGCATCAATATCGCCAGGGATGTCCCAAGGAATGTGTAGGGAAATAGCATCAGATCCTGCATTTAACGCATGGATTAGGCCTACATCATCTATTTTTTCTTCAAGCGACCTTGGTTCTCCTCCTCCAGGGAATCTACCAAATCGAGTTCCTCCAGTGCCAAGGGCCCAGCTAGGAATGGCGATTTGAAAATCCTGGATCTTTTTAATTAAAAGACTAGTGTCAAGACCTTTGGTACTTAATTTATTGCTTAGATACTCAAAACTCTCCCGGTGATCCGGGAGAGCTCTGTTATTTATTGTATTGATTTGATTTTTATCAATTCTCATGGTAATACATTATCTGACAAAGGCAGCAGCAACTCCTCCATCTACGTTTAAGATATTTCCGGTACTCTTGCTCAAATGACCTCCAACGAAAGCAAAAACGCCATTGGCAATGTCATCTACCGATATGATTTCATTCATGATCGTGCGCTTGGCATAGAATGCAGGAAGTTCTTCAACGGTGATTCCGTAAGCTTTGGCTCTGCCTTTGGCCCATTCGCCTTCCCATATTTTACTACCTTCAATCACTGCGTCAGGGTTGACTACATTCACTCGGATCTTGTCTGGGCCAAGCTCAGCTGCAAGCAATCTGCTCATGTGTACCTGAGCTGCTTTGGCAGTACCATACCCTACGTTATTAGGTCCTGAAACCAAGGCATTTTTACTGGCAATATTAACGATGTCTCCACCTTTATCCTGAGCTCTTAATATCGCAACAGCTGCCTTAGATACAGCAAATTGTCCTTTTACCAATACAGATTGAAGAATATCCCAATCTTTTTCAGTGGTTTGTGCAATTGGTTTAGAGATGGCCAAACCAGCACAGTTTACGATGATGTCAACACCACCAAATTTAAGACAAGCAGCTTTAAGGGCTTTTTCTATGTCTTCCATATTGGTTACATCCATCAAGGCTCCTGAACCAGTATCTTTGCCATAAGTAGCAAGGGCTTTGTCAAGGTTGTCTTTGTTGATGTCTGTGATAAATACACAGGCACCTTCTTCAGCCATTTTATCAGCAATGGCTTTACCGATTCCACCAGCACCACCGGTTACGAATGCTACTTTTCTGGAAAGAGGTTGTTCTTTAGGCATTCTTTGAAGTTTGGCTTCTTCCAATAACCAGTACTCAATGTCAAATGCTTCTTGCAATGGCAAAGAAACGTAGGAAGAAACAGCTTCGGCACCCTTCATTACATTGATGGCATTCGTGTAAAATTCACTTGCCACCCTTGCAGTTTGTTTGTTCTTAGCGTAGGAGAACATACCTACTCCTGGCCATAAAATAACTACTGGATTAGAATCCCTTATACTAGGACTGTTGTCACGTTTGTGGTCATTGTAATATTTGGTATAATATTGTCTGTAGGCTTCAAATTCTTTTTCAAGATAAGCCTTAATCTCTGTCATGTCAGAAAGGTCCGTATCAGGAGCAATTTCCAATACTAGAGGTCTGATTTTGGTTCTTAGGAAGTGATCAGGACAGCTTGTTCCTAGTGGAGCAAGTTTTTCAAGGTCATTGCTATTGATGAATTCCAATACTCTTTCATCATCTGAGAAGTGACCTACCATGCGGTTAAAACCTGATGCAAGACCTCTTAAGTGAGGAGCAATGATAGAAGCTTGTTCTCTTCTTTCTTCCGCTGGCAAAGAACTGACTTTCTGTCCACCAAATACGGGACGATCTTTACCATAGTTGTCTTCAAGGTATTGAGAAGCTTTGTCAATTACTTCAAGGCTATTGATATAGCAATCGTAAGCAGTATCTCCCCAAGTGAAAAGACCATGTCCTCCAAGCATAATTCCTCTGATACCAGGATTCGCTTTTAACGCCTTGTCTAATTGAAGCGCAAGGTCGAATCCAGGTCTTTGCCACGGAACCCAGGCAATTTGACCTTCAAATAACTCATTGGTGATCTTTTCTCCGTCTTTGGCTGCTGCTATTGCAATGGCCGCATCAGGGTGAAGGTGATCGATGTGCTTGAAAGGCAAGACAGCATGCAAAGGGGTATCTATGGAAGGCGCTTTAGAATCCAAGTCATAGATGCAATGGTTGAATAAGGCCACCATTTCATCTTCAAATTCCAAACCTCTGTATACATTTTTAAGAGCAAGTAACTTGTCCATGTACAATCCAGCAAGTCCGCTCCTTTTCAATGTTCCAATGTCTCCACCTGAACCTTTGATCCACATTATTTCGGTATCCTCTTTTGTAAGCGGATCTTTTTCAATGGTTTTACAGCTTGTGTTTCCACCACCATAATTGGTGATTCTAAGATCTGCTCCCAAAATATTAGAGCGATAAAGCAATAGAGCTACTTGATCGTCTCCTAGAGCTTTTGCTTTTTCATCATCCCATAGATAATCTACGTGCTTAAAAGTGTCTTTTGTAATTGCCATATTGTTATTTAATAAATTTAAATTCAATTATTTTATTTAGCGAATATACTTCATTCACTATAATTAACTGTCCTGTTCTATGCTGTTTGGAGAAGAAATTGACCGAATTGGAATGGGTATTAAAGCAAAAAACTATGTTTTTCCCATTAAAAAACAATCGATTTAAATAATTTACTCTTAAAATCAGACAATGATAAGAAATTATTGTTTTTTATTAATTATAATTTTACATGGATTTAGAAAACATGATGATTAACGTCAGAAGATTAGGCCTAGTCTGTTAATGGTTGCATTATCTCCCAAAGGGATGCAAAATTAGTGGCAAAGCTACCTTTTACGATTTTGGCTTGTTTGTCAATGAAAACAATACTCAAAATTAAAAAACGCAAGATGTTCAACACATATCTCACCCTTGTTCTTCGAGTTATCTGATTCCATTACAATACAGCGTAAATAAAAGGCCCTATAAATCAAGTACAGGTCTAGCCATTCCAAGCTTCTGATAATCTTGAAAATTTAGCATTGGGCATTTAATTTCTCCAGAGTAGTTACTTATCAATTGACTATTCCGCTTTTATCCATCCAATCAAACAAAGGTTGCATCCACTCTTCGGTAGGTAAACTCAATACAAACCCATGATTCCCTTTTGGGTAGAGGTGCATTTCTGAAAGAATTTCGTTTCGAATTAATGCCTGGTAAAATTGAATACTGTTTTCAACACTAACCACATTGTCATCGCCAGTGTGAGTTAACCATGTTAGTGGAGTATTGGGACCAACTTGCAACTCATTAGAGAACAATAATTTTTGTTCTTCAGAAGGAGCATTTCCAAGTAAATTTTGTTGGGAACCGGGATGGGTTAGCTCGTCTTTCATGCTGATTACAGGATAAATCAAAACCATGAAATCAGGTCTTAAATTAATGTTCTCATCATTTGGTATGTAAGATTTATCAAAGTGGGTTCCGGCCGTAGAAGCCAAGTGTCCACCCGCGGAAAATCCCATAATGCCAATTTTTTCGGGGTCCAATTCCCATTTTGAAGCATTTTGGCGTACCGTTTTAATTGCCTGTTGGGCATCTTGTAAGGGGCCTATTGATTTATCCACCATGATTGAATCACTGGGTAAACGGTATTTCAGTATAAATGCGGCAATTCCCTTGCGTACAAAAGTTTCTGCAATTATGGTTCCTTCTTTAAGATAGCTTTCTCCAGAGTAACCACCACCTGGGCATATAATTACTGCTGCGCCAGTGGCTATTTCTTTATCCGGTTGATAGATGGTCAATGTTGGCTTTGAAACCTTCTGAATCCAAGCAATTTGTCCGTTTTTCTCAGTGACTATTTCTTTCATTGGATACGGCTTGCTGTTGGGAATAGCATCCTGATAGAGGTCTATGATTTGTTGTGCTTCCAAATGTATGGAAACCATTAAAAATAAGATTAAAGCAATTGGTCTCATTTGTTGCTGATAAATATTTAGTCAAGAAGGATTGTTTTTAAAAGTTCAATGTAAAAATAAAAACCATAAAATCTCAAATTGCCTATGTATCAAAATTATTCTTCAGTTTAACTCAGCGCTATTCTTTCAGGAATTGAACTAAGTAAAGCCTATCGCTATTTTCGTTAAACCCGGATTATGTAATAGGATTCGTTATGAGTGGTGTAATCACAATAAAATCAGGCTATTTGGAGACTGAGTCATAGCACCGCTATGGTGAAGTCGAAAATAGCAACGAAGTAACTGATTTTAAAGTGATTCCATCACGTAATAGAAGGTCTATTGCATATTTCGGGTTTAATCTTTAGCTTGTTAAATTCCAAGATAGGGATAGCTCTAATTTCAGATATAGATTCAATTATTTTTTAGTAAAGAGTCGGCTTGTCTTTTTATTAAAATACAGACGCGCTGATTCTGGTAAAATCATAAATATCGAAGGAATACAAACCACAAATAAGATAGTATGGCGGTGAATTGGGAATGGTCTAGGGTAATAGCCGGAGATTATTATTACAGCTAATAATAGAAAGGCCGTTAAAAAAACCTTTTTATTTCGAATAAAATAGAGTTGAGCTGTTTCTGAAAGCTGTGATTTATTTTCGAAATAAAAATAAATAATATAGGGAAGTAGAACCAAGACGTGTAGTGTAAAGGGTATGTTAACTGTTAATAACACTCCAAGATGAAAAAGAGCTGCCATTCCCACTGCTCTCAAAAACAAGGCTGACCAAAATATCGTAATTATAAATCCTAATTCAAACAGTAAGGTGCTGTAGTCCAGTGATTTGTAAATAAATAAATTGTTTATTTTTACAAACATTTCATTTAAGTACAAGGGCTCTGCTCCTGAATAAAATCTTCTTAAAATAAAGCCTGCAGTGGTTGAATACGAAAGGTCTAACCATCCTCCAATCAATTTTGGCAAGCCTGCGGTAAAATAACCCCATCCAAGCAAAAATGAAAGATAGGTTAATGGCCAGCCTTTAGGCTCAATTTTCGTATTTTTATTTTTAAGTGAATCTATAGACAATGCCCCTCCCCAGTTGGTGAAAGCCATAATCAAAGGAAAAATCACAGGGAAAATGTTATGGTCAATTTTTCCGTAACTGTAGCTATAGGTAAAACCAAATAGTAAAAGCAATCCGAAAATTATGGAGGATTCCTTGGTTCTAAAACCTACCAACATTGAGACAAAAATAATTCTCAAAACCAAATCGAAAGTCCACCAAAAATTACTTGAAGTAATAGGGCCTATCAATTGAGAAACCCCTGGAGGTGGATCAAAAAATGCTAATTCAAGACTTGAAATCCCAATGAATTGAGGAATCCCAAAAATAAAAAATCCAAGGCAAAACAAAATCCTGGCCAAGCCTAATTGGAAAAAAGTTGGCTTCCATGTATTTAAAAGCCAATTGGTAATTTTTTGGTTAATTAATTGTATGGTCATCAAATTTAAATTCTTTGTGTCTAACAATTTCTCTATTCTGAAACCCATCCACTAAGTGGTAATATTCTTTGTACTCATTAATAATAAAGCCAGTTACCTTATCAGATTCAAATGGTTTTTTTCTAAACATGAGTTCAGGTGCTATTTTGTCTGCTCCTCCTATTACATCGTGTGTTGTCCATTTTTCAAGTGCTTCATGCATTTTAACTCCTCCAGGGATTAAAGAAATTATCCTTCGCTTTTGTTTTTTGGATTCTTCCATTTTTGCTCCTGCATTATTGAAGAAAATAAAGCGCATATTATTTCGAAATTCAACTAAGTTTTCTGGGTCGAAAATATCCTGTAAATTCCCTTTCCATACTTCTTCGTCATTGTTCATGTAAATGACTTCAAAATATGTGGCAGGTAAAATGTCATTATTAATGCCACTTCTTGTAAAAGCGGGCATGTTTAGACTTGGGTATGGCTCTCTGACTAGTCTTGCAAATACCATCGATACGAAGAGTAAAATGACGGTAAGGTAGAAGACCAAAGTAATTTTATATTTCTTCAGGAAGTTATTCATCTTGTATTCCTTTATAAAAAATTTAAAAATTGTACATGGTAACTTAGAATAAATCTTTAATAGCTCTTTTTGCGGCATAATAGCCACCCATTCCATGAACGCCGCCACCCGGTGGGGTGGATGCTGAGCAGATATAATAGTTTTTGAAGGAGGTTCTATAAGGAGATGTCCTTAGTGCGGGTCTCGTAAATATTTGTGACCAGTCCTGCACCCCGGAATTGATATCTCCTCCAATATAGTTTGGGTTATAATTTTCAATCTCCTTGCTATTGAAAGTATGCTTTCCAATTATCGTGTCCTTAAAACCAGGCGCATGTTTCTCTATTTGATCTTCAATAGTGGATGTCATGTTGCGTTCGGACCCTGCAGGTACATGGCAATATGCCCATGCTGTATGATAACCTTCTGGGGAACGTGTATTGTCAAATAGGCTTTGTTGGGAAAGAAGGACATAGGGGTTTTCACTGTATTTACCTTCCCAAACTAATTTTTCGGATTTTGTAATGTCTTCTAGCGTACCTCCTAGGTGTACTGTGCCAGCACCCTTAAGCGCTTCGGATTTCCATGGAATAGGTTGTGAAAGTGCGAAATCCATTTTATAAATCCCCATTCCATACCTATATCTACTCAATTGCCACCGATACAATTTGGAGAACTTGTCCCCGGCTATCTTTAATAAATTTTTAGGACTCAGGTCAAACATTACCAATTTTGCATTAGGTAGTTGACTGTGGTGAGTTATCATTTTCCCTTTTTCAATTTTACCTCCTATGGATAGAAAATAATTAGCTAAAGCATCAGCGAGGGATTGCGAGCCTCCTTTTATCATTGGCCAGCCACTATGATGGCCAGCAGCCATCAATACCATGCCTATAGCCGAAGTAGCTATATTGGTTAGGGGTTGGATACCATGCGCTGCCATCCCCGCCCAAAGTGCCCTGGTATTGGTTTCTTTGAATTTATGAGCAAGTAGCGTCGAGGGTTTAAGTGCATTAATTCCAAATAAACCCAGTTTTATCGGATTTTTTGGAAATTTTAATGGGGATAAAATGTCTGGAGAAAGCGTGTCCCAATGATCGCAAAGGGGTTTTAATAAATCAATATAGGCTTTTTTGTCCTTGCCCAAATGATCTGCAGTTTCAAATAGGGAGCGGTGCAAGGAAACTACGGACCCATCTGGTAGCGGATGTCCTGCCAAGGTTTTAGCATGAATAAATTCAAGGCCATATTGATCAAGTGGCAATGTCTTAAAAAAAGGGCCTGCAGCTGCCATGGGATGGATGGCTGAACAAACGTCATGTTTAAAACCAGGAAGGGTAAGTTCCATTGTTCGCATGCCACCACCAATTGTATCCTTACCCTCGATTAGTAGGACATTTAGTCCATGCTTTTGTAAAACAATTGCCGCTGAAAGACCGTTTGGTCCAGATCCTACGACAACGGCATCAAAAGTTGCGTCCATAGTTAAGTATTTATTGCAAAGTTATTGCTTTTTTTAGTTCATTAAAGAAAACATAAGATTATAAGCAGTTGATACAATATTTTTTCATCAGTCAAATTATCTTTTTATGGTTTTAAAATTGAATGTTTTCTTGAAGTCCTGATTTTTTCCTTTAGATCCTATTTTAATTGAGGAAAGAGGTTTTTAAATACCTTTTCTGATGGTAAGTCAGTTGTTTAATATCCTATTTCATCTTTGTTTCTACTATTTTTCCTAATTGATTGGCTGAAATTTCCAAGCCACATTTCTGGCGGTTACTTCCCTCTAGTGGAGAGTTACTGGAATACGGTCAATAAGATGTGCCACCGTACAAATATCAATGTGGGCTTGGGTCTGGATGGAATCTTTTCGCAGTCCATTGACTATTAGCTTTTTGAACCTCTGCCAAACTCGTAATATACCTAAGCATTTATTCTAGATGATTTTCTTGAATTAAAACCTGTATTTTGAGAACGGTTGGTTGCCGCTATTATGAATTTCCACTGGCGTTGTTCTTTCAGGAATTAGGGTGACAAGTATGCTATAGGTAATCTCCCTTCAGGCGAAAGGTGCCAAATCCATATTGATTAAGACCTTACTCATTAAGTGACCTTAAAAGTAAAAGAAAATAAAAAATAGCTTCTTACTTTAAATCAATGGCTAGCCTCATTTCTTTAGGTTGAATAGATAGACTTTCCTGCGTGTACTCAACTTGAAAGCTCGGACCATTTCCTGGAAGTGTAAATTGCCTGAACTTCGTTAAATCGTAAGATCCGCTACCACTTAGCTGGAGGGGAAACTGCATTGATAATGGGGTGAACCCCGCGTAATTCACTGAATTTGCAGCAATAGAAAGTTGAAGGCCACTCTGTTGCCAATTTGTAGTAAAAGGTAAAAACTGATTAAGCACAATATTAATAAGGAATGACATGGAGATGGTCAATGACATTAAAACGGGAGCAAACAAGATGACCCCCAATACGACTAGCATTCCAGATGTTGATATTTGTGTATTTATATCGGCATCATATGTAAAGTCTAATGCAGGCTGATTGGGTGTCCCTGTAATCTTTGGTGTAACTGCAGCACGAAAGGAAATTTTTGCTTTTACTCTGCACCAACATTTTCCACGCTTTGCTTTTAATGACCCTGTAGCTACAATTTTATCTTGTTCAAAAGCTACATGAATGGAGTTCAAGTAGATTTTCCAACGTGAAACACGGAATTGTGAGGGTACCCATCCCTTTGCAAATGCGATTTGAACAGCTGCGCTTATGACCTTCTCGTTCACTACGGCTCCTATACTGGTGTTTGGTGGATTGAAATGTTTCAACTGCTGACCAAAACCCATAGCGGGAGCGGTCAAGTTAAAATCTGAAGCTAGAAGAAGAGAAGAAGGAGTAACAGTTTTCTGGGCAGTTAGTAAAGGACTGTTAGGTGTATATCGAAGTCCTAAAACACCGAATATATCAATGAGATCCCAAACCAGAATTTCTACACTTCTGATAAGTCTAAAAGCAATCCATATCCCAAAGGATACAAGCGGGGCAATGATCCCGTTCAGGATCCATTTGGCTAGGAAGTGACCCCCTGTAAAAGTAATTTTTATGGATAATGTAGGAGTTATTTTAATGACAATTCCTTTGGGTTGGCCAGCGGAAGTCTTTGAAAGTTGAAGTTCAACATTGTTGATTGTGAATTTCATGGTTGTATTGACAAGCTGAATTCCAAAAAGCTTTAATTTGAAATCTGCCAGCGCTTGTAAATCTGTTACTACGCCACCAAGTGGGGCTGGATCTACCAGGTCCAGAATTTCCAAACCTTTAACTTTAGCTTCAAAGGAACCAATGCTTCCTAGATTTGCTTGGTAAAGCAATTGGGGCTGTAAAGTTTGTAAAAACTTATCTAGCACAAGATTGATAACGGGTTGATTTATTTCGAGTGCTAATGTAAAGCCTGCTGCCCACGACATATCGTTTTGCCTTTAAGGTTTGTCTTAAATTTCCTCTATATAGGATTTAATGGTACTTCTCGAGCATCATCGGTGTCGAAATTGTCATCACTTTCATTACAATATTCTTCATAGATCAACTCCAGTTTTTCCATTCCATAAAATTGAGTTTGCCCTGTGACAATTGCATAGAAAATTTCTTCATTTACTGGCAAGCCTTCTTCTTCAAGAAGCAACTCATCGGTTAAAATGGCTGCGATTTCAGCAGTTACTTCAACGTTGAGGAATTCAGAGAAAAAACGCACATGATCCGCCATAAAGATATGCCCATTTCTTGTTCTGGCGTTGACTACATTTACTAGCCTTTTTCTTAAATCGTCTTCCAATGCATTTTTATTGTTTGCGAGGACTCTCTTAAATATAGAAATCCATAAGTCCCAGCTAAAAGCTTTTTCTAAACCATCTACAGTGGAGAAATCCAAAGTCATATTTATTTCTCCATAGCCCTCTTTACCAACTTCGGTAGAAAATATCAATTCGTGGTCAAGTGATTTTCCCTCCAACAAATCCTGATTTAGCCCTAAGTTTGCAATGTCTATTTTGACTGTTTTATTGGTAATTCCATCTAGATTCCATGTAACTTTTTTAAGTTCACAAGTTTTTATAGCCGTGATGTTCAATGAAATTTTTAGTTCTTCACCCGGTTGTATAACGGATGGGTATGCACATGATATTTGGAAAGAATCGTTTGTATGGTAGGTTGTGAGAAGCATGACATTGGACGTATGGTTCACAGGAAGCTTACTTCAAAGTAAAAAAAAATATTAGAATTTGCAAATGAAAAGTCAATTAATTCGCTCATGTAGAGGGGTTTAAATGGATATTTGAAAAAAATGATATTGATTAAAAAAATAAGAAAGAAAGTTCTCACGGATCTATTTTAATGCATTTGTCTTTTAAGAGTTCTTATTATTGATCATAGGCTCATTGTACTTTTCTTTCATATAAATTGTAGCGAGATAAAGGCAAGTCTATAACCTCTACTTTCATAAAACCTAGATTTTCGTAGTACTTGCAAAGTTTAGGGTTTTTTGAATCTGAATCTAATCGCAAGTATTGGCAATCCTTATTTTTGGCTTTATGTGCAATTTCTTCTAAGATCCTTTGTCCAATTCCTTTACCATTATAAGCTTCCTTAACAATTAATGAGTGCACATAGATGGCTTTATCTTTTTGCTTACCCCAATAGAGTAGGTCTTCATTTAACATTCTCACCATACCGATATTGTTATTAGCATGGTCATCAACGAAAAAGAATTCACCGTTTTTAATACCCTCTTCAATCCATAGCACTTTTTCTTGTGGAGGGTTCTTCCAATATTGCCAATGGTCAATCTGCATCCTATGTATTTTTTCGGCTGCTTCCCTCAGTAAACTTAAAACCAGTGGTAGGTCTTTTACTCCTATTTGTCTAAACGTGATATCCGTCATTATTCGTGTCTAATGGCTACTCTCCAGGATAGGCTACGGGTTTTCCACTTTTTTTGTGAATGGGCATCTGTGCATTTACCTCTTTAAGGTGGGCTGATAAAATACTAGCCAACTCTTTTACTTTTTCCGGTTTTGTAGCTGCCAAATTGTTTTGCTCTCCAATATCTTCTCGGATATTGAACAATTCAAAACTTTCATCGATATGATAATAAATCAATTTAAAATCTCCTTTACGAATAGCACTGAAAGCACCTATTCCCGGGCCTTTTGGTCCCCATTCATTGGGGTAATGCCAGAACAAAGGCCGGTTATTTGACTTTTGGGAATTATTGCTTTCCAACATGCCAACGAAACTTTTTCCATCTACTGTCTGGACAGTGGGTTGGTCTTCTACTCCTGCCATTTCCAAAATGCTGGGATAAAAATCTTCAATGATCAGATAGTTGTCATTAGTTGATCCGGGAATCGTTACGCCGGGCCACTTTACGATCATTGGTACCCTGATACCACCTTCGTGGATGGACCCTTTGCCGCTGGATAGGGGTTTGTTATGGGTATGTGCTTCTCCGCCTCTGCTATGTACACTCAATCCCCCGTTGTCTGACATGAAAAGGATGATGGTGTTTTCTATCAATTTTTTTTCTTTGAGATGTTGCATGATGTCTCCCAGGCTTTTGTCCATGCCCTCTATAAGGGCGGCATAGCTGGCTTCTTTTTCATCAAGACCTTTATCCAGGTATTTTTGATAATAGCGCTCGTCTTTCTCTATGGGGGCATGTACCGCATAATGCGACATATACATAAAAAATGGCTTGTCTTCATTCTGTGCCTTGTCCATAGCGATTATTGCCTCCCTTGTCAGTGCTTCAGTTAGGAATATTTCCTGACCATGGTATTTTTCAAGGCCCGGTATATCCCATACAGCACTGCCTCCTCGCCAATTTGCACTAAAATTGTTTGCTCCCAAATAGCTACCGGGACCTCCGGCAGCATGTCCGGCTATATTGACATCAAAACCGATGGCTTCCGGATTTTCTGCCGGGGTATCGATGGCTCCAAAATGTGCTTTTCCGGCATGAATGGTGTAGTAGCCGGCTTTTTGGAGCAGAGAAGGAAGGGCGTCTGCATGTACGGCAAGATCCAAAGGTTCCGGACTCATCCCATTTACATTCCAAGCAGGAAAAGACAACGCTTTATGGTTGGTTTCCATAGGTTGTAGGGCATCCTTGTGTAGGGTCCAATTGGTTACACGATGACGGGCAGCATTCATGCCGGTCATTAGACTTATACGAGTGGGAGAACATACAGGTGTGGCATAAGCTTGGGTAAACATCATGCCCTCCGAAGCTAGCTTTTCCATATTTGGTGTATGGTAGCGCTCATTGAGAGGAGTTTTTTTGTGCCAGAAAGGAACTGATGTGTCCTGCCAACCCATGTCATCAACAAAAAATAAAACAATGTTTGGTTGATTTGAAGCTTCTAGACTTGCTTGATTTTTGCAGCTTCCAAAGACCATACATAAGATGGTTAGGAAAAAAAGAATTTTCATAGGTTAGTTTTTCTTGAATTCGACCTCGGTTTTAAATAACCATCAGGCCTTGTTGGGATCACCGTTTTTAATATAAACGGTGAAGATAAATCTAAATGCTGAACCGTCAAAAGGGACTTGCCGCATTATTGACCATACTTTGATAAAGCTCGAAATAATTTGGTTGGCTAGTTCCAATTTAGTTGATCTATTTCCTAATGTGTTTGTTGAAGAACTCAAGTTCATCTTCTACATCAGAAAAGAGACCCAAATCTATATTTTCAACTTTGGTAAGTGCTTTTTAAAGCGATTTCAGCACGTAATAGAATGTCTATTGCATATTTCGGGTTTAACTAAATCATTGAATTGGATGCTTAGCTTAACGAAGGGTGTCAGAATGGTAGTAAGGATCCAAAATGCAATTTGAGAAAACAATCACTGTCCCAAGAAAAGATTTTAAATTCAGTTAGCACAATGGTTCTATAATCCATTTATTCACTTAGTTTTCCCTTATCCCAATCATTTTTCAGGTATTCCAAAGCTTCTTCTAATGCTTTTATTGATGATTTAGGCTTGAAATCCAGTTCTTCTATTGATTTACTAATATTGTAATCCTGTTTTAGCCCATAAAACATGTCTAAATAATGCCGCTGTAATTGTGGCTCTTTTCCTGTTAATTTACTGCTAAATTCCATTAGTCCAGCAACAGTATACAATAAGCATTTAGGTACTTTTTTTGGGATTTTTAATTTTAATTCAGGATATAGGTTGGCTGCTATTCTCACACTTTCTTGTAAGGTGGTATGGGATTCATTGGATAAAATGTAACGTGCTCCATCTCTGCCTTTTTTCATTGCGTTATAGGCGCCTAAAGCCACATCTTTTACATCTACCCAATTTAAAGTCACATTTGTATCTACAGGAATTTCCCCATTTAAAACTTGCAAGACAAGATTGTTAGAATAACTAAGGTTATGAGCCATAGAACCAATCATGGCAGAAGGGAGAATTAGGACAGTTCTTATTCCATATTTTTTTCCTAATTCTAAGGCCAATTTATCCGAATCATTTTTAGAGTTGTAATACCAATTTCTTCTGTCCTTATTGTATCCATTATCTACATTGGCTGGTAGTTTTGTGAAATTTAAACTGGCGACAGAACTCACATATACAATATTCTTTATGCCACATTCTTTTGCAATGTCGAATACATTTTGAGTGCCTTGCATATTGTTGTCATAAATTTCAGTTTTTGGATTTTTAGCCCACATACTAAAATTTGCTGCTACAGCATATAGGTTTTTAACTCCTTGAAATGCTTTTTTTAAAGATTTTTTATCAGTAAGATCAGCTTGAACAACTTCGCAATTTAGCCCTTTAAAAGGTCCTTGGTTATTGATGTTTCTTATTGTTGTTCTAACTTTTTGGTTTTTAGATAGTAATGTTCTAACCAGGTTGTTCCCTAAATGTCCGTTTCCCCCTGTAACTAATGAAATTTCTTCGCTCATCTTTTATGTTTTATGTTTGAGCAAATGTCGATGTCTTTTAGTAAACCAAAAATAACATTTGTTAGGAAGAAATTTGTTTGCGTATTCTACTTAAAGACTGGGGTTCTATACCTAAAAAGGAAGCAATGTTATCCACGGAAACGTTTAAGGCCAGCTTGGGGTGTTGATTTACAAACTTTAGGTAACGTTCTTTTGCTGTCAAGATTTGAAAATCTTTAACACGTTCCAATTTACAGCTCAAGTGTTCATTGGTTACGGTTTTTACAAAATCCTTCCAAAAAAGGGTGTTTTCTTGTAAAAGATCAAAATCAGGTTTCGCTATTTTTACCAATTCACAATCCGTAACCGTTTCATAATAATCCAAAGAGGGTGTTTCACTCATAAAGCTATCTAAAGATGTGAAAAAATCTTGTTCTGAGACCAAATGTTGGATTACTAATTTACCATCAATGTTTTGATACCCTTTAACAATCCCTTTACTTAAAAAGTAAATATAGCGTTCAATTTTCCCTGACTCTAATAGCTTAGTTTGGGCAGGGACATTGGCTGAAATAAAACTTTTTTTAAGTAAACCAATATCATTATCAGTTAATGAGAATTGTGAGTTGATATGATTTATAAGATTTTTCATTTGTATAGTTATTCAAATGGTAATGAACACTCCTACGCAAAAGTAGATGTTTTTGGCATATAGGTTTTATTGGCAGCTGGCCTTTATATTTTTAATTCGGTTACTCTATAGGAAAAGTATTTTGCTATCATTTTCATTGCCACACTTGATGGGGTTATTTTGAAAAGAAAGTTCCTTAAAGCTATTAAGATGGGGTTTGAAATTTGCCCTATTATTCCAAGTGTCAAACTCTCATTTACGATTTCTTTGGATCGTGGAAATTGATGTTTTTCGTAAAGGGCATATGCTTTAGGAGAAAGTCCATATTTGTTTACGCATTGGGCCAAAAGATATGCTCCTTCAATTGCCATACATCCTCCTTGCCCTAAGTTTGGAGTGGTTGGATGGGCTGCATCTCCGATTAAGGTAATATTGCCCTTGGTCCAGCCTTTATGCGGCACTCGATCAGACAAACTGTTTTTTAAAATTTTTTCCGTGTTTTCCATTAACTCTGGAATGGGCTGATGCCAATCTCCAAAAAGCCGTTTCAGCTTGCTTTTTGTTCCTTCTGGAATATCATCTTGCAAAAATGCTTCATTGCAAGTTGCCCACCAACCATATACCCCATCTTTAATAGGTACAATACCCACTCGCTGACCTTCTCCATAGGTTTCACTTGCATAACCAATGTCAAAATTGGTTTCAACCACACCACGCCAAACGTTGTAACCTCTAAATATAGGATCTCCGTCCTTGATGATGTGTTTTCGAACGACAGAATGTATGCCATCTGCTCCGATTACTGCATCAAAATTTGAGCACTCACCATTTTCAAAAGTCACTTCCACCTGACCATTATCTAAATTCGCTAATTGCTTTACACTTTTACCCTTATGCAGTTGAGCATTAATGCCGGTTAGTAAAATTCTGTGTAAGTCGGCTCGGTGTATACAAACGACAGGATAATCACTCTTGGGTGAAGACTTACTAAGGATATTTCCTTTTTTCGTTTTGAGGTAGACATTTTCAAATTTTCCGCTTGTTTTCAGTATTGGATCAAGTAGTCCAATTTCATCCATCACAGATAGAGCGTTTGGAAAGACACTGATAGCAGCGCCCACTTCT
The DNA here is from genome assembly GCF_056859355.1 of Cyclobacterium sp. L-R. NCBI lineage: Bacteria > Pseudomonadati > Bacteroidota > Cytophagia > Cytophagales > Cyclobacteriaceae > Cyclobacterium > Cyclobacterium sp. L-R. The sequence continues at coordinate 7,096 of NZ_JBSXOH010000047.1, read as the reverse complement.
CCGAATTCTTGTTTTTGTTCAAAAATGTGGACTTCATACTGATTCGTAGAAAGGCAACGTGCAAAGGTAAGTCCCGCTATGCCTCCTCCGATTACTGCGACTTTTTGTTTCATTTAGTTTTTTGTTATTTCATTCATTCTTCTCCTTGCCTCCGGCTCACCTTTTTTAACGGCTTTTCTCAAGTATTCCATCCCTTTTTCTGTTTTACCCTGTTTGATAAGGAAATTAGCGTAATGTAATTCTAGGAGGTCCACTGGTTCGGTTTCGGATTCAAAAGCTAATTGAAAATTGGTTTCTGCTTTTGCTATTTCATTTTTAGCAGAGTAATATAAAGCTAGGTTTCTATAGGAGTAAGCAATGTCATGGTTGCCTGTTTCCAAAGCCTGAACAAGTTGTTTTTTACCTTCTTCGATTTTACCTGTTTGGATCAAGGCATAGCCTAAATTGTCATAAGTAAAGCCATTACTACTGTCTATGTTAAGTGCCTTTTGAAAATTAGAAATACTCTTTTCATAATCTTCACATCTGAGCTGGTGGTAACCAATATTGTTAAAAACTTCCGCTTTTAACATTTCATCTTCAGTTAAAAATAAGATTTTTTGTAGCGTAGTAGTTGCAGATTCAAAATCTCCGTTTTGGTATTCTTTGGTTGCTTGATTGAATAAGTCATTTGCATCTAATTCAGCTTTACTGAAAGCTTTAGAGGGAGAATTATTTAGAAAAGCAATAGCACGTTCAAATTGTACTCGATGTTCTTGATGCAATTCATTTTTCCAGTCCGGATTATCCTGTTCTATTAGCTTTGAATAGGTTGCTAATCCAAATGCCATGACTTCGGTTGGCATTTCAGAGACATAGTCCCATTTGGTTTCCCAAAACCCGTCATCAATTCTTCCTCTATCGGTTAAGTTTTGACAGAGTGGAATCCCAAAGCCGAAATAGATTCCTGCTATAAAAATGAACAGGGAAGTGTCATCTCCTGTGTCAAATTGTAGTTTGTTTTCAGTTAACCGAATTTTAATGAATTCATTAATCAGGCTATAAATGAGGCGATTTGGTCGATCGGCAATTGTTTTAGCAATGTGGATAGTATAATTGTCATCTGTAAATTCTGTTTCTGTTTCAAATGGCTTTCCCTGCATTTCAAATGGCATCCCATAAACATCTCGTAAATCTTCGTGGATTTCAAATTTGATTTTGCTAGAATGCAGACCTAACAAGTTGCTCAAGTCTTTTATAACGTTTTGGATTAATAACCCCCTATTAGAAAAGGCATTTGGAAAGAATTTCTCTGTAATAATAATTTGCTCACTTTGTCTATTAGGATACCCACAAAACTTGATCAACCATTTAAAATTATCCTCAACCCATTCTCTATCAAGGTCGGTTATTCGAAACGTATTTTCTTTTTTATTGAACCCGAATAATTTCATTTTTCTAATTAGCCAAAATGTTTTGTAGTTATATGCCTATAGAATTGCATATGACTTACTTAGCAGAGGCTTAGCGCTTATTTCTACATGTCAAAATAAGGATTTTGGACAAGAAATCTAGTGCAGGAACTACATTATTTAAAGGTTAGGGTTAAAATACTGTATCCTGATACCGATTACTCTATTCATTCATTAAAGTGGACCCTGAGCACGGTCCCTGAGCCTGTGGAAGAGCGCCGACGGGCCTGTTGTCAGAAGGTTTAGTTTTTGTGGACAGGTTTTTATTTCAGTTGGTTTAAATTTCCATTCTTAGCTGAGGAATTCTGACAATTTGCACAATGTTATTTTCATCCCTTCTGTAAAAGGTAAGATTTGATTGACATTATTCGAAATTTGCTTTTACTCCTAGTTTTTTTATTCATTAAAAGCCAAATAAATGTTTCTGCGAACTTGTTAGGAGAACCAAGTTTTCAATTTATGTATGACCCGGTTATTGGGGGGAGCTATAGTTGTAGGTTGTTTATTTTTATTCTTTAAGCTATTTATTGCTTGAGATGAAAAGTCAACATATTTAAAAAAATCTTTTTCGGAAAGCTTCTCTCGTGATTTCCCACTATTATGAAACATACAATCAAGCTGAAATAGAATGTTCAAATGTCCTAATTCCCCATTTTGACTACTCCACACAATATTGTCATAGTTCGCTTCTTGAAATAAACTTGGTATTAAGGATAACTTATGTATTGACAGTTCCTTAGGGTAGCCATTGTCTTTATAATAAGATTTTATTTCTTGAAGGATGTTTAAGCGTAACCTTTCAATGCCTATTGGATTTGAGTATCCGCTTATCAAACTTTGTATTTCTTTTTCAAAATCCATTTTAATCGTCTGGAACGCTCAGGGTTTGTAGTATATGAGATGTTGTGGTGTGGTATTTCTTCTTTTTTAACTGGATGGTTTTATGTTTATCTGTCCACCGACCGCTTTTAAAACTTTCATGATGGTCTCGAATTGAGGTTTGGCCCCGTCGGCTAAAGCCTTGTACAGACTTGGCCTGCTCATTCCCGTTTTCTCAGCGATTTTTGTCATTCCGATAGCTTTCGCGATATGTCCGATAGCTACAATAAGGTCAGAGCTGTCCCCGTCTTCGAGAACAGTGTTAAGATACTCTGCAATCATTTCTTCGTTGTCGAGATAGTCTGCAAGGTCAAATTTTGTTATTGCCATGTTACTCATTCTTTAGTTTATTCCAGATTTCTTGTGCCTTCTTAATGTCCTTCTGTTGACTTGATTTCTCACCGCCGATTAATAGTATGATGATCTTGTCTTCCTTCTCTTTAACCCGGATTATGTAATAGAATTCGTGATGAGGGTTGCAATCGCAAGAAAATCAGGCTGTTTGGAGATTTTAGCATAGCACCGCTATGGTGAAATTGAAAACAGCAACGAAGTGGCTGGTTTTAAAGCGATTTCAGCACGTAATAGAATGTCTATTGCATATTTCGGGTTTAAAATAGAGTCTATAACCTTTCGCATAATTTATCCGCATTTCGCTAATGCCATCGCTTACAGGTTTACAGTCTCCAAAATGTTCATCAGTCTCCAACTTTTGAATCCTGAATAGAATTTTTGCTTTAGCTCGAATATCCTTGAGCTTTCTAATCCATTTATCGAATTCAGCTGTTTTTTCTGTTCTGATCATGAATTTTTGTATCCTAATGGATACAAAAATAAACTATTCTCTTGAGATTTCAAAGTGTCTGGTATCGGTCAACCGGAAGAAAAAGCCCGAGTGGAAGTATAAAAACCTGATCAGATTGGGAGTGGACCAAGACCATGCTTACGCATGGAAGGACTGAGCGTAAAGAAATGACCTCTTTAGGTCATTATAGTGAGGGGCCAGATGGCGGGAGGGTAGATAAGGGGGATGGGCTGCAGTTTAGAGTCCGATTCTGATCACTACTATCACATTGTCTCGCCTAAGAAGAAAAGGTTATGAATCCATGCTTTCCTATTACCTCAAATCACAACCTACAATCCGGTGAACCGCCGTATACGAGACCCGCACTACGGTGGTGTGAGAGGCGCACCGTGAGCTTATGGCTCACGGCCGTCTACTCGATTGGGCAATCGTACTTTTTCTCGTCAGTCAATCAGCGTTGGCAAAGGCATACTCTTTTGCAATTTTTGGCTTGAGTATTGGCTGGTGCGAATTGCAAATGTGTATGGCTTTATGCGTTGGCTTTTTCATTTAAGATTCTTTTTCTTTTGTTTTAAGTTCATAGTTACCAAGTCTTAATAATGCAACAATTAGCAATAGGATGACTGCTGATGTGTAATTCTTAGTCGTAAAAAAGCAATGAGCAACGTTGTTTCTCAGATTCATTCCATTTAATGTGAAAAGAAATTTAAAAAAGGCAATGTCATCTTCAGGAATCAATGCCTTTAGTTTTTCATTATCCAATAATTTATCGAAACCAATCCTTTCTTCTGTGCCATTTTCTTTAATTTCTATTGTCTGTGCACCAATCATTCTTGAGAATTCACGTAATAAACCTTCAAATTTTAACACCAAACTGTCTATTGCTAATATGTAGCCTTGTGGATTATGACTGTTTGTTTTTAAATCGATTTCTGTTTGAACGAAAAAGCTTTGTAGAGATGGTGAAAGTAGCTCAATCCAATTAAACCCTTGAGACTCGTTGTTTGAATCTATGTAAGTGAAATCTTGACCATACCAAGAATTGATATTTAAATAATCAATTAAACTTTCGTAGGAAATTTTGCCACTTTTAATTCCTCTTGAAACAACGAGCCAAATATGGTTGATAGAAAAATTATTTATGTGTATTGAATAAGAGTTAATTACACCTGATCTATTCTTGCTAACGTTTTTGTTGATGTCAAATGTTATTGTGGAAACCAAATCAAGCATAACAGGTTTTATTTCTTCATTCAATACAGAAGCTTTAGGTAATAAATTTTCTAAAATCAGATAGCCGTAAATATCCTTGGCATTACCGTGTTCGATTAATTGTGTCGCTTTTTCCTTAGTAGAATCCCACCATTGGTTTAAAAGCTTATTATATTTCTCATCTTCCAATTCAAATGAAACTTTTTTAAGGTCAATAGTCTTTTTTGCTTGCTCCAATAAAACAGCAGTTTGCTCAATTTTTTCTTTATTATTTGCCTTTTTATATTCTTCTAGAGCGTTTGTGTAATAATGATGAGCAATAAAACCTTTGTTTTTTTCATTTTCGAGTTGTGATATATGATAGTCGCCTAACTTTTCGTGAAATTCACTTGGTGATGTATTAAGTTTTCGACTAAGAATCACGAGTAATTTTAGATAGCTTTCTAAAACCCTTTCATCTAAATCGGAAATCTTGTCTTTTGAGTAATCGAAGAATTTTTGAGTGATTGATGAATCTATTTTTTTGCCATTCTCAATGAGAAAATCCATTAATGAATACTTTGTAAAAGCGTTTAGCTTATCACTTTCTAAAAGCGAAACCAAATAATTTATAATGTCATCTTTTTTGTGATTTACAGTTTGGCTAAGGATAAAAAGATTTTTGAAGTACTTGCCAAATGATAAGCATTGCAAATTATCTTCAACGTCAAACGAAGAATTTTTTAAAAGTAATAAATAACTTTCAATTGCTTCTTTAGCAAAATCAATGTGTTTCTGTGGACTTAACCAAAGTAGATGGTTGTACTTTGCTTTGTATTTGGGGTTTTGTACGTTATTTGCACGAGTCTTGATGTAATCAAAATTATCGTCAAATAGCTCTAATGTTGGATAAGCATTTGCACCGCTTTGGAATTTTGGAATATGTTTACCTTCTTCAATGGAAAATTCAGCAAAAAATAACTCATACGAACATAACTTTTTTGTGCCTTCATCTTCAATCTTATCACGTAAAGCAGTTATGTATTTGTACGTGTTTAAATCCAGATATTGGAAGTTGGTATCATTTTCAAGGTATTCGTAATATTCATCTAAATTCTGAAAATCCATTAGTTATAGTGTTTAGATGATTTCAATGGTTGTTCTAGTGTCATATAATCAATTTTTGTTAGAGCGTTGACAAAAAACAGCTCTTTTGGTTTTTTCAGCGTTGGCTTTCTTGTTGGGAAAAACCAAATGTGCTGTTTGTGCGGTGAATTTTTCTGTATGTTGCCCAACAATTGTGTATTTGTGTTTTTTTCCTGGAGTTACGTATACATCAACTATGTACACGGCTCCTTTGCTTTGTTATTCCCTTTCAAATTAATGATTTAGAACAAGAAATCTAGTCTGGAAACTATATTTTTAAAGATTAGGATTAAAAATACTGTATGCTGATACCGATTACCCTGTTAATAATTCATTAAAGAGGCCCCTGAGCCTGTTAAAGGGGTTTGATTGGCTGACACAGCATTCTTCAGGTTCCCTCCAGGCTTTATTTAACAGATTAATAATAACCTTTTCTGTCCATTTTTTTCCTGTGGGGCACGATGAATACAAGGGGGAACTTTACTATTAGGGTGATCCGTGGCCAACCTGCATAAATGCCCCAGGCCTAAGCTTATTGGTTGTGCATTGGCTTTGGCTAGGTAATGAAGGTCAAAGAACTGTTCACTCAAAAAGGATTCAAAAGAATCCTCTGCGCCGTCATGTAATTTTTTAAGTTCATCTCTTATTTCATGAACAAGCACTTTTTGTTCGGCTTGTGAATTGGGCAATATTTCACTTGACTCCCCATAGTAAGTGCATAAAAAAGTATCGACAGGTATAGGGGCGCGATCTACATGAAAGGAATAAACATCGGTGGGAAAAAAGGGGTAACTATCATCCCTTTCATAGCACTGAATCACATTAAGTGTGGGAGAGGCACCATGCGCTTTCAAGACCTTCAAATCATGTAAAAGAATTTCCCGCGCAAGCTGCCCTTGCTTACTCAACTGAAACTCAAGAAGTTGATCAGGAAGAAGTTCGGCCATATTTTCTTTAAGTATTACCTGATTAACAATCTCAGAAAAATCCCCTATAAGCTTACGTGTCCAACAAATCGCATTGCTATTTCCATGAAAAGGCGTGGAAAGAAAGTCTTGAAAATTAGTCACGTATTGAATTTGCTGCGCAACAGGAGATTTACTGATCATAATAGGTAGTAACTAAATCTTGATTCTTCGTAGAAAGTAATATCACCTTCCAAATTTCGAGAATTTATTTTTCTAAACAGTTGTTTCTTCATTTCATTTGGCTCAAGTAAGACTAATTCTCAAAACGCTGTCAATAATTCGTTGGCGTTCTCGTACCATGAGCCTGTCGAAGGGTGTCGAAGGGAATTTATTTTACAATTCCGATCTCTTTTCCCTTCAAATCATAAATGGAGTAAATAAAGCGGTCGGCTTCTGCTTCGGGTTTAATATTCCCATTTTTCGAGAAGCTCCGCAGTGGTGGAGGTATGAAAATTAGCATATTCTTTTGCTCCCCCAAACCAACTTATTACTTCCTTTCTTGCGAGCAATGAAGGTTTTTCTGAAAGATGAGACCAGTAAGAACTGTAACTCCAATCTTGTAAATCTATGTTTTACGGGATTTTGGTGAATGTAATTAATCAGGCTGTTTGGAGATTTTAGCATAGCACCGCTATGGTGAAATTGAAAACAGCAAC
>NZ_JBSXOH010000046.1:0-2503 GCF_056859355.1 Cyclobacterium sp. L-R | reverse complement strand
GGCTGATCTGGTCGGGACTTTTTTCAAAATGGCCGGAAACTAGTGATACTTGGGAAATGTAATTTTCGATACTTCTGGGAGAGTAGTTTCTGATCTGCATCTCCTGATACATCTGCTGACGTAGGCTTTTTTTTCCATGATTAGTAAAGTTTAAAGGTTAAACATGGAATAAAAATAATCTATATACCTGAAAATAAGATCATTAATATAAGAAAAGTAAAAAACTACCGACGCAGGAGGTTTTGTTCAACGGTTTGGCTATGCGCCGTGCGACGTTAGGAGCATGGACGTATAGCTTGTGTTAGGCACTGGGCTTCCTTAATTCAGATTTCTCCTAAATTCGCTTGGGCTCATCGCTGTCTTCTTTTTAAAGATTTTACTAAAATATTGTGGATACTCAAACCCCAGAGCATAAGCTATTTCGCTTGCACTTTCGTTGGAATTTAGGAGTCTGTTTTTTGCTTTTTCAATGATGTATAGATGAATATGGTCTTGTGTGCTTCGTCCGGTTTCTTTTCGTAGTAAATCGCTTAAATATTTAGGCGACATATTAAGTGCGTCTCCGCAATATTGAACGGTGGGGATTCCCAACTCCAACTGCTTTTCTTGCTTGTAATAGTCTTTTAATAGTTGCTCGAATTGACTGGCAATGTCTTGATTTAGATTGGTTCTAGTATAAAATTGTCGATCATAAAAACGAATACAGTAATTCAATAACAATTCCATATTTGAAATAATCAAAGTTTGACTGTGTGCGTCAATATTGTTGCTGATTTCTTTCTCGATTTTCTCAATGGTATCTGTGACCGTTTTTCTTTCCTCTTCGGATAGATGTAAGGCTTCGTTTGAATCATAGGAAAAGAATGAATAATCTTCTATGCGTTGACCCAATGTTGCTTTCCGAATCAAATCCGGATGAAAAGCTAAAATCCAGCCTTTGTCAGTTTCGGCTGTTTCAGCTTTTTTATATTCCATCACTTGGTTTGGTGCTGTAAAAATCATTGTACCCTCTTGAAAGTCATATGAATTTCTACCGTAATTGACAATGCTATAAGGACAATTATCCTTTAAACTGATCTTGTACAAGCCTAGTAAATACTTTAGGTTATCAACTTCTAATTTTTTTCGAGCATAACCTAATCGTAATACAGATATGAGTGGATGTTTTGGCTTTGCTAAACCTAAAACCTGATGAAATTCCGATATGGTTTCTATTTTTATAAAATCTTTCAATGTGCTAAGTTTTGTACAGAAAAGCACACTTTCATCCCTAAAGTATGCTTTTCTATTTCTTATTTAATGTTTAGGTTAGTTTTCATCATACTAAGGAACTCAGCATCATTCATCGTTTTTCTGGCCTTTAATAAATGTTCAGCATCTGGACCCGCTACATATCTAAGCGTATTGGTTCCGTCGGTTGCGGCATTATAAATCACATCTGCTACCAAGTTTGGACTGTTCCTTTTTTCAGAACTCATTAATTGTTCAAAAATATTCATAACCCCTGATGCAAATTCTTTGTATTCTGTTAATTCATCATTGTGTTGAAAATCCATCGAACGACCTGAAAAATCTGTTTTTATGCTACCTGGTTCCACTATTTTTATTTTTGCGCCAATAGGTTCTAATTCGTATTGTAAAGATTCTGAAAAACCTTCCACCGCAAATTTTGTGGCATGGTAAAGTTGCATCATTGGAAAGGTTGTTTTACCACCAACCGATGATATATTGATGAACATTCCGCTTTTATTTGCTCTAAAATGCGGCAATACGGCTCTTGTTACATCAAAAAGACCCAAGACATTGACATCAAACTGTCTCGAAACATTTTCTCTAGCTACAGATTCAAAAGTACCCAATATACCGTACCCAGCATTGTTAAGGACGACATCGATTTTTCCAAACTTATCAATTCCTTCTTCAATGGCACTTGTGATACTAGTTAAATCTTGAACATCTAGTTTGGTAATGAAAACATTTTCTAGAGAGGTTAGCTCATTCTCTTTTTCAGGATTACGCATTGTTGCAATTACATTCCATCCTTTTGCTTGAAATTTTTTGGCTGTTGCTTTTCCAATTCCTGATGATGCTCCTGTTATTAAAATTGTTTTGCTCATTTTTTCTTTTTTTAAAGATTTACAATTAATTCTGAAGCAAAATTAGAGCATCTATAAAGTGTGAATGTATTCAAATTACTGATTATTGAATACTTTTTGCGTATTCGTTTTCTGCCTTGTGCCTAACGTAAAGAGTTTTAAACGCAATCTAGCCAAAAAAAATAACTATCTAAGATGGAGTTCCTTAGATTGCGGTTAAAACTTAGTTGGATAGCCTGTCCCGTTTTCTTCGGGAAAACCGGGGGCCTGTCTATGGGCATTTATGTTTCGTTATTTGGGAGAGTTTGGGGTGTTTGGTGCCAGAAACCCCAGTTTTGATCTCCCTAACCACTGACTTGTGGTTGTTTTGGATACTGTAGGGGCAGTCCTTTCCCATTAACGCCCTG
>NZ_JBSXOH010000045.1:0-27701 GCF_056859355.1 Cyclobacterium sp. L-R | reverse complement strand
AACCCGAAATATGCAATAGACATTCTATTACGTGCTGAAATCGCTTTAAAATCAGCCACTTCGTTGCTGTTTTCAATTTCACCATAGCGGTGCTATGCTAAAATCTCCAAACAGTCTGATTTTCTTGCGATTGCAACACTTCCCGCAAACACGGGACAGGCTTCACCCCTGACCATTGTCAGGGCGGAGAAATCCTATTACATAATCCGGGTTTAAAAGGATTGTAGGCATCATAAGCTAGTTTTCTAGCGGTAGGAGTGGGCTATACCCAGCGATAATTAAATGCGTTCTTCAAGAAAGTCAAATCCATGGATTTTTCCTTTTATAAATTGGCTAAAGCAAAGGGTTTTTTCATTTACCTTAATTCCTTGGCCTTAGCCAAAACCTAAAATTGTATTCACTGAAATTCTATAATTTATTTTTATGATTTAATGTCAATATAAAATTTCTACCGTTTAATCTGGACTTAGGCTTGCTGGGTAATAATTAAAAGAAAGAAAATCATTCTTCTTATTTCTCAAAGCCAAGCTTTGCTTTGTCCTTAGAATGTTTCGAGCTGATTGGTTAAAGCTATAAACTCACATAGTGTCCCTATATTTTCATTAAAAACACCACTACTTATTCTGTCCATGGTTAAATACTGCCCATTCCAACGTTCTCCGTTAGGCATTCTCTTTTTAAATTTATCATCTTTTGTTATCCAGGCACCGGATTTATTCTGGGCATCAATTATTTTTTTCACCTCTCCAGTAATTTCCTGTAAACGCATCGATACTTGCTCTTTTGTTTGTAAATGGTTTTCCTCTTGCCACAAGTTTTTAGCGCCTAGTTTTAATGCTTTTTCATAACGAACAGTGCTTTTCTCTAGTGCTGATTGTAAATTTGATTGATAACCATAGCCGGTTCGGCGCTCGGGATGAAGGTCCTCTAGTTTCTCCACCCGAATCCTTGGTCTATCATAGTATAGAGGCTTGCCTGTACCTAGTTCTACAAACCGTGCCCACATCCCATTTTCCAATCTTATCTCGCGTAGCCACCTTAGGGCATCAGGAATTGGTTCAAGAATTGTTGATTTACCAAATACTAGGTATAAATCAATTAAAGTATTGATGTTGTTTATGGTGACGGAAGGGCAAACTGCTGCAGGTTCAAAGGTACGCGCCCAGGCAGGTTGGAGAAATTCATTGTATTGCTGTGCCCAGCCTGGTTGAGGAGGGGGTAATTGAGAAATATTCATAAATCGAGCCGCTTTAAGAAGGCTTTTCTCTATGGCTTCATCATCGGGGTAATAGGTGTAAGCTTCAATCATTACACGGATACAATCATTAATTCCCCCATCGTTGAAGGTAGCATAATCATGATAGTTCCCTTGTTCGGGGTACTTATGGGGCCATCCTCCATTGCTTAATTGAGTTTGCATCATCATTTTCAATGCCCTTTTGGTTGCGGTGCTAATAAGTGGGTCGTCAATCTCCTGATCTAAAGCCATTAAAAAACTGACTGTAGATTGGGTTTGATTGTCATCAAAACTTACCACATCTTTATCCAATTTTTTAAAGTTGATTGTATGGTCCCAACCACCACTTTTGGTTTGACCGCGAATTAAGGCATATGCCGCTTCTTTTGCATATTCAAGAGCTTGCTCATCACCTGTTGATTTATAGGCGGCTAAAAATGATTGTCCCACAGCTGGTGTTCCTGGAGGTTGAACCTCTATAGAGTTATCGTCAAGGGGAACTTCTCCCCATTTCAAAGTCAAATCCGGCGTTACAAAGTAAACATAACCTCCTTGGGTATTAACGCTATGGAAAAAGGCAACCCCTTTTCTTAATGTTGCATCAACTTGATCTTTTAAATCTTCTATTTCGGTTTGGCTCAAGGGATTGTTTTGAGCAAATACCATTGGATTACCTACCATTGCCAATAGCATAAAAATTAGGCTAGAGCTAAGCAATATTCTTCTTTTTAGGATCATGAATGGGTTTATTTGTTTGTTAATATTTTGTCTAATAAACAAAAAATGCTGGGTTTTATCAAATAGGCAAAACCTGTTATGTCCCTTTTTTATAGATTATTTACTTCCTAGACAAGGTTATGGATTGGTTATAAACCAGAATTTAATTTTAAAAATTTAAAAATCTATAAAAGAAAGGTATAACCCTGCCGTCCTCTGTCCAAATTTTATTTGTTTGGTCACTAATGTATATTTCCGCATAATGATCGATCCCAAGGATTTCTAGCTTTTTGCTAAATTCTAAATTAGTTTTGGGGAATACCAAAGAGTAATACCTAATAGGTTTACTCAAATTGAGGGAAAAAAAGGGGCTATTTCTATTTTAGATACCTTATACTTTTCTAAATTTCAAATATTAATTGAAGTTAAAGTACTCAATACCTCCAATTTGCATTACTTGGAGGACAAGGGAGAATGGTTTGCATAAATCGTTTCTTTCTAAGGTCGGTGAAATAGATGGAAATTTCATGAGACACATGTGCAGGGTTGCTAAACCTATTCAACATATAATCATAACTGTAGGCCATGGTAATGCCACTCAATAGGCTAAATCCCAAAACAGCATTGATGGAGTTTTGATCAGGCAAATCATTGAAACGGGTAACGTTTCTGAAGCCTAGGCCACCAATAAAATTTTCCACCTGTACTTGAGGGATCACTTCAATTTGTTGAAAGGTTCCTTGCCTTTTGTAATTGAAGGACACAGAAAACACCTTACGAATGTTACCGGATTTAAACATTCTCCGGTCAAGGTTTTTGACATAGCCCCCATGTACTCCCCATTTTATAGGAAGGTTGTTTCCTATTCCATCCTCTAGAAATCCAATATTGGGACGAGAGAGGTGGCTGCTACTTACTCCAAACCAAAAATCCGGTGCCTGAAGCAAAGCCCCAAAGGCAATGTCTGGATAATATTTGCTGTCTTCTCCAGGTAGTAAATCCATGCTGCCAGGATTGATGGTACGGTTCAACAGGTCTATCTGATCTCCAAAAACCATTTCCTGTAAGGTTAAACTTCTATTAACAAGTCCAAGCTGTCCGCCGAAGCGTAGAAAGCTTTGATTGTTTAGCATAAGTTTGTAGGAGAGGTATCCCGCCAAATCCGTCGATCTTATATTAAGTAAGGATTCTGAAAACTGAGAAGCAGAGAAGCCAAAGCCTACATTGGTCTCATCAATATAGGTATCAAAATACAGACCATAAGCATTGAAATCATAACCTAGCCCTGGCCATTGTTTTCTATAGTTGATACCTACCCTAGTTACCTCCATTGCTCCGGTAAATGCAGGGCTGAGATTAAGGGGAGCAGCATAGAACTGTGTAAATTGGAAGTCCTGTGCCATCAGACCCGTTTGTCCAGAGAACAAACAAATAATGTATAACAGTATGATTTTTATTTCTCTCATTCTAAAAGCATAAATACACCGGTTTCACTAAATTTTCTTCCGTCTGATGTAGTGTAATTCAGTTTGTAGACGTAATTGCCCGGGCTTGCCTTCTGCCCACGAAATTGCCCATCCCATCCTTTATCGTTAGGGTCTTCGGAATGGAATATAATCTCTCCCCATTTGTCCATTACAGTGAAAGCAAGGCTCTCTACATGAACAAATTTGGGGAAATAGGTGTCATTCACCCCATCTCCGTTGGGAGTAAATACATTGGGGGTTTTAAGGAAATAATCAGTAATAACTATCTCGAATGTATCGTAAGTTTCACAGCCCCAAACATCAGTCACCATTAAAGAAACCATATAGGCGCCAGGGACTAGGTAATTATGCTTTGGATTTTCCTCCAATGAATTATTTCCATCACCAAAATCCCAGTAATAAAGCATAATTTCTCCACTACTTTTGTTGATAAATTGAACATCGAAATTCACTAGGTTTTCTCCGTATAGGGGGAAAGCAGATGATAAAAAATCCCCTTCTGCTAACACTACGTTATTCTCAACATCAAAACTTCGCGTTTGTATGCAACCATTGCCATCCGTAACTGTTACCTGATAATTTCCTGGGGCATTGGTTTCCATTCGGTAACCGTTATTTGACACCTGTCCACTGCTCCAATCGATAGTATAGGGTGCAACACCACCATCTATATTAAGGTCAATTGTCTCAAGGATTTCCCTTGGTTCACATTGTGTAGAAGTGGTACTTGTTATATTAATAACAATGGGATCTGGTCTCCGTACTTCAAAAGTTTGGCTAACATAGCATCCTGACTGATCGACAACCTCAACCGAATAATTGCCATTGGTTAAATTGAAAATCGAAGGACTGGTTTCTCCATTACTCCATGTATAACTGTACGGTGGTCTTCCTCCAGAAACGGTGAGATTTATTGCCCCACCTTCACTATCTTGGCAATCCAGAGCATCTTGTACTTGCCCCATGGCTATAAGTAAATCTGGTTCCAGTAAGTTGAAAGTTCTTTCAATGGTACATCCATTGGCATCTTCAAGATAGACGCTGTAGACACCAGGAGCCAAATTATAAAGGGAAGATTGTTCAGGGCCATGAGACCAAGTAGCTTTAACAGGAGCAGAACCTCCATTTAGATTCAATAAAATGCTGCCATCAGTAGCACCAAAACAAGAAATTTGATTGACGACAGGGTCTATTTCGAAGACGGGAACTTCCTCAATGGTGGTCTCTTTTACTAGGGAGCAACCATTGGCATCGGTTACAGTGACCTGATAAAAGCCTGGGCCTATGCCTTCAAATGAACTCTGGGTAGACCCTATGTTCCAACTTATTTGATAGGGCTCTACGCCTCCTTGAATGTCTATTGATAGGTCGGCATCATTGGCATTGTAACAGGAAACTTCTGTTTGTTTTATGCTTACTTCAAGAGGAGCATCTGGTTGAGAAACTTTTATATTAGATAGGCCTATTTGACAACCATTGGCATCTGTAACAACTACACTGTAGACTCCTGACAAAAGATTATTGATACTTGCTGTGTTGGATGCGATTGGCAATCCATCCTTTGTCCAATTGTAAGTATATGAATCTAAAATGCCCCCTTCAACAAAAATAGAAATACTACCTGTCGCATCTCCATAACAGAGTACATCTATTTTCTCAACAAGCGTTAAGGACAAAGGATCTGGCTCTTCAATGGTGAATGCTTCAGTTATTTCACAATTGTTTTCATCTGTTATAGCTACCTCATAGTTTCCTGGTGCAAGGTTATTAACCATCAAATCATCAGAAGAAAAGCCATTTGGACCCGTCCAAGAAAGTGTGTAATTACCTGTTCCACCTGTTGGATTTAGTTCAATGCTTCCATCATTCGCCCCATTACAAGTGATCTGGTAATCATTGTAGCTGCTTACACTGGGGTTGACCGCAATGGGATCGGGTTCCATGATGTTAATAACATCTGTAATTACTTCACAACCGTTTTGGTCAGTGATCGTAAGTTGGTAATCACCAGGCTTTAAATTACTAATGGAAGGCTTGTCAGCTGTAAAGTTATCAGGCCCTGACCATTCGTATTGATAATTACCAGAACCTCCTGAGGTGGTTACTTCAATCCAGCCATTGTCAGCACCAAAGCAAGATATATTAAAGCCTGTAAAATCAGAAACGAATACATCTTCGATTTGTAAACCTGAAGCTGGTTGGGTGATTTCCAGGTTTTCGACTTCCTGTATACAATTATTCACATCGCTTACGGTGAAAGAATACTTTCCAGCAGCGAGGTTCGTGAAAAGCCAAGTGGTTTCAGTAGTGGGGGGGGAGGTACTTATTACATCTCCTCCTTCATTCATCAGCTCATAAGTATAAGGTCCTGCCGAAGTCCTGTTGATTACTGCGGCCAATACGCCAGTAGCTTGACCAAAACAGGATACATTCACTTTTTCATCAGCTAATTCGCCTACTTCCAATCCTTGTGGTTCTGTGAGGGTATAAGATTTTACAATTTGGCATCCATTATTGTCGGTTATTGTAAGATCGTAAGTTCCCTCAAAAATGTTTTTCAAACTGTCTTGATCAGAAACAAAGCCATCTGGGCCGGTCCATTGTATGATCGAATTCCCTGATCCTCCAGATATATCCAAATAAATATACCCTTCGTTTCCTCCGTTACATTGAACCCCAAATCCATTGTAATCAGAAACCTCATCGATAAGGTTTAAAGGAGCAGGTTCTTCAATGTCAAATTCTCGGCTTAAAGTACAGCCAGATTCATCCGTCACAAGTAGTTCATACTTCCCTGCTTCTAAACTAGTTAGGTTTGCCTCATCTGAGGTGAAGCCATTTGGACCATCCCAGCTATACAATAAATTTCCTTGATTACCACTAATGTTAAAAGAAATTGATCCGTCATTCTCCCCGGCACATGAAATTCCAAAGCCATTGTAATCAGTTAATTGAAGGTCGTCAAGCTGAAGCCCAGTTGCAGGTTGATCTACCAATAGATCATCCAGTAGCGTAATACAGCCATTTGCATCTTCAATACTTACCTTATAACGATCCCCAGGGAGGTTAGTAAAAGTATAAGATGCACCCGAGAAGTTTGGAACAGTTTGGATGGTGGTTGATCCATCCATTGTTTCCAAAGTAAGGGTATAAGGGGGTAGGGATGCTTGGTCAATAGTAATTGTAAAAGCACCATTGCTTTCTCCAAAACAAGCAACAGGTACCCGGGAATCGACGTCTTCGGAGACAATCAATTCATCCGGTTCAGTTATTTCATAATTACCTTCAATGACACAGCCGTTTTCATCTGTTAATTCTAGAGAATAGGTACCAGCCAAAAGGTTTTCAAGTTTGCTGTCTGTGGAAGTAAAACCATTTGGACCAGACCAACTGTAGGTATAAACCTCCGTTCCACCTGAAGGGTTGGGGTCAATGCTTGCATCGGCACTTCCAAAACAACTTATTTGGAAACCATTGTTCTCAGGGATGATTTCATTTAAGACTAGTGGGCTTGGCTCTGTTAATTCTATGGAAGCTATTCGGGCCGAACAAACGTTTTCATCAGTTACGAAAAACTGGTACTCTCCTGGTCCAAGATTGCTGATGTCTTTGGTTGTGGCTTCAAACCCATTTGGTCCTGTCCAAAGATAGTCAAAGTTGCCAACTCCACCGGTTATGTCTAGGGAGATACTTCCATCGGCTGCCCCGAAACAAGATATTTGAAAGCCATTGTAATCAGAGATTAGTGTGTCTTGAATAAGCAAACCTGTTGCAGGTTCATCAATCAAAATGTCCTCAAGAAGAAAATTACAACCATTGTTGTCTTCTATTCTAAAGTCATATACACCTCCTGCTAAATCTGTAAAGTAAAGCGTATCAGAAGTAAGGACATTTATTGGTCCCAACATTTCTATTACATCTCCATCCCTAAAAACTTCTAGAGAAAACGGTGTAGGTGTATCTTCCTGTAAGGCAATGGCAATGCTTCCGGTTTCTTCTCCAAAGCATCTCACATCTACCCTAAGGTCACTTAGCTCCGTTAAGGATAAGGTGCTCGGCTCAGTAATAATGAAATTTTCAGCTATGATGCATCCATTCTCATCTGTTAATAAAACAGCATAATTTCCGGGTTTTAATTTTTTCCTTGTAAATACATCGTCCTCCGCACTAGGTGGTAAAACATCCAAGTCATCGGAATTGGGAGCATTTAAATTATCAAAATTGCCCGTATACCAAGCAATGGTATATCCTGGAACTCCTCCAGAAGGGTTTATGGATAAGAGCCCGTCATCTGCTCCATGACATGAAATATTTTGAATGGTTTCGGATAGTTCAAGTTCATCAGGACCTTCTACGGTTATCCAAGGTGTTGATTTTTCACAGGAAAGTGGATCTGCACCTGCAATTTCAAACAATCTTCCTCTGTCAGTTATTTTGGCGTAATAATCCCCTGCAGGAAGATTGCCGAGTTTACTTTCCATACCAATAATTTCGCCTTCCTCTGTGACGAAGGTAGAAATGCTGCCCTCTACTTCTTTGCCTTCTTCATCAAACCAGGTTATTCCATATTTAATCCAGTTTTCACGTGGGTTACCAGGGAATGGTTCAGACCATCCTCCACTTATAAATAAGCTGATCTCTCCATTGGTATCTCCATAGCAATTCAGATGTTCAACTGTTTCAACTATTTCCATTGGTTCAGGAATAATTATCTCAAAACTTTCCCTACCATTACATTGAAACCTATCTTCGATTTCAAGTGTATAAGACCCAACTTCTAAATCTTGAACCTGAATAACAGCAAATCCATCATCATCAGAAACCACATCAAAATTTGTAGGGGTTTCATTGCCATCTTTGTCAATAATTACAAAATTATTTACAGGAAGTGCTGCATTAAAAATGATAAACTCTACCACTCCTGTGTCATCATCAGGACAAAGATAGCCAGCAAAATTTAGTTCAAAATCCAAGGAGTAGGCCTGCCCAAGTGGCCCTGCATTTCTGAAATACTCCCTTCCTATATTGTCTTCAACGAAAATTTTGTATTGTGCCTCTCTATCCAATTCATTGTTAAGCCCAAAGGTAACGGAAGCTGAATTTTGGAATGGGGCCGTATTGTCTACTGTTACAGTGGTCAAGACATTGTCTAATTCATCTACTAATTTAAAGGTAAATGGGAATGATATTTCTGATCTTTGGTCGGGTTTAAAGGCACTTACAGTTAAGGAAATGGTGCCTTGACAACTGTTTTCAAAGTAAGCCAATGGTAATATTGGTGGGGTTACCATTAGCCTAAATGGAAAAACGTCGCTGACATCTACTCCATCGGTAACCTGAACATTTACAACTATTTCCTTACCTTTTGCTTCCCAGGTATCGTCGTAGGGAATATCAGGCTGGATGGTTTGCCCACTGAATGTATATCCTACACCGGCCAAGACTTCCAAAATTAGATTGGATTTATCTCCTGAATAACCAATGGTTAGCATATCTAGAGAAATGTCTAATTCCCCATTGTAAAGAACCAATGTATCCACTTGGTCGGTAATTGTAACCGGGGCGAAAACAGAGAATATCTCGCCTTTGGATTCGAAAATTTGATAGGTAAGCAATAAAGATAAAACTACCCCTGGAAATAAAATTTTCTCAAAATCTTTTAAGCGCTTTAATAGACTTTTTGTAAAAATAATCAATTTCAAAATGTTTATTAAAAATTCGACTTATTTAAAACTGAACTCAGATCAACGATTAAATTTAGACATAACATATTAAAAAAATACCTTAATTTTATTTTTATACAAAAATTTTATAATCCTACTAAAATTTGAAGATATTTATTTATAAGATTTGCTTATTATGACTATAAAAAGCCTTTTTTCATTGCTTTTTTGATTTATAAGCTTTAAGGCAGGCTACTAATACTAGACTTAAAAAACCATTAGCCCCTACTTTAACCTAATTAAAATACTTAACAATCAGGTGTTTCATGCGATTTTCCTCTCAGCAAATAAGGCTTAGATAATGAATATGGGTTACTGGAAGACATTTTGATAGATTAATCCGTTTATATAGAGTCTTGGCAATATAATTCTTATTCAATTGGTCTATTAAGGGCAAGGACTTTTTAAACTAATTAACTATAAGATTGTAGATTTGTCAAATGGACCTATTTTTACCATGCTTTCAATTCCTTCTTCCATTGCTGGTAGGACAGGGAAGAATGGTTTGCATAAACTTTTTTCTTCTTAAGTCTGTAAAATAAATGGATACCTCATGGGAGACATGAGCAGGACTGCTAAATTTATTTAGCATATAATCATAACTATAAGCCATAGTTATACCACTTAATAAACTAAATCCTAAAACTGCATTGATGGAGTTTTGATCTGGCAATTCATTGAATCTGGTTATATTTCTGAATCCCAGACCTCCAATAAAATTTTCGACCTGTACTTGAGGTATTACTTCTATTTGCTGAAAAGTTCCTTGTCTTTTGTAATTGAAAGAGATTGAAAGTACTTTTCGCATCTCTCCGGATTTAAACATTCTCCTGTCCAAGTTTTTTACATAGCCTCCATGAACATCCCATTTTATAGGTAGATTATTCCCAATTCCATCCTCCAGAAAGCCGATGTTTGGACGGGAAACATGACTACTACTTAGTCCAAACCAAAAGTCAGGTAATTGAAGCAATGCACCAAATGCTATATCTGGATACCATTTACTATCTTCACCAGGTAAAAGGTCAATTGTGGCCGAGTTTACTGTCCTGTTCAGTAGATCTATTTGGTCACCAAAAACCATTTCTTGCAAGGTTAGGCTTCTATTTACCAGCCCCAATTGCCCACCAAAGCGAAGAAAGCTTTCATTGTTAAGTAGGAGTTTATAAGAAATATAACCTGCAATATCAGTAGACCTTATGTTTAGTAAAGATTCTGAAAACTGGGATGCTGAAAAGCCAAAACCAACATTTGTCTCATCTACGAAATTGTCATAATAAATTCCTGAAGCATTGAAATCGTAACCCAATCCAGGCCATTGCTTCCTGTAATTGATGCCAATTCTCGTCGTTTCCATGGCTCCAGCAAAAGCGGGACTTAGATTAAGTGGCGCTGCATAGAACTGCGTAAATTGAAAATCCTGCGCCTTTAAACCGATAGGATCGGATAAAAAACAGGTGATAAATAGCATTATGAATTTAATATTTCTCATTCCAAAAGCATGAATGCACCGGTGTTACTAAAATTCCTTCCGTCTGCTGTGGTATATTTTAATTTATAAACATAATTGCCAGGACTTGCTTTTTGTCCTCTAAATGTGCCATCCCATCCTGGATCCTTTAGGTCTTTCGACTGGTACAAGATTTCTCCCCAAGTATTCATAATAATGAAAACAAGGCTATTTATATTTAGGAATTTAGGGAAGAAAAAATCATTGAGTCCATCTCCATTTGGGCTGAAAACATTTGGTGTTTTTAGAAAAAAGTCTGTGATCTTTATTTGAAAGGAGCTACTTGTCTCACAACCCCAAATATCGGTACCTACCAAAGTGACAATATAGGTTCCTGGCTTGGTATAACGATAAACGGGAGATTCTTCCAAGGAACTGTTTCCATCACCAAAATCCCAATAGTATAAACCAATATTTCCATTGCTCTTATTGATAAACTGAACGTCAAAGTTAACTAGGTTTTCTCCATACAAAGGAAATGCTTCAGATAAGTATTCTCCTTTGATTAGAACGATGTTGTTTTGGACAGCAAAACTTTTGGTCTGTATGCATCCATTTCCATCAGTAACTGTGACCTGGTAATTTCCGGGGGCATTGGCTTCCATCCGATAACCGTTATCGAATACTTCTCCACTGCTCCACTGTATGGAATAGGGTGCTACACCTCCATCAATACTTAGCTCAAAAATTTCTAATATTTCTCTGGGCTCACACTGTGAAGTAGTCTTGTTTGAAAGACTTATCGATATCGGGTCAGGTCTTTTGACTTCAAAGGTTTGGCTAACAAAACATCCCGATTGATCTGTTATGTCTACTGAATAGCTACCATTGGTAAGGTTGTATATTGAAGTGCTACTTTCTCCATTGCTCCAATTATAGTTATAAGGAGGTCTGCCACCGGACACCATAAGTGAAATCTCACCACTTTGACCATTACTGCAAGAAGTAGCATCTTGCACTAGTCCTACTGCTACTAGAAGTTCAGGTTCGATTAAATTAAATGTTCTTTCGATTGTACAGTTGCTGGCATCTTTTAGGTATACCTTATAAACCCCCGGTGCAAGATTGTATAGGGAAGATTGCTCTGGACCATGTTCCCAGGTGGCCGTTATAGGTGCTTTACCTCCTTCGAGGTTCAGTAAAATACTTCCATCTGTGGCACCAAAACAAGAAACAGGATTGACAACAGGATCTATTTTGAATATAGGAACTTCCTCTATGGTAGTTTCTTTTATCACTGTACATCCATTCGCATCGGTAACCGTGACCTGATAAAAGCCTGGACCAATTCCCTCAAACGAACTTTGGGTTGCTCCTGTATTCCAATTGATTTTGTAAGGCTTAACACCGCCTGTAATGTCTATAGAAAGGTTGGCATCATTGGCATTATAGCAAGATACTTCCGTTTGTTCCATCAATACTTCCAATGGGGCATTGGGTTCGGAAATAGTGATGGCTGAACTGATGATTTGACAACCATTGGCATCAGTGACAGCTACTTCGTAAGTACCTGAAAAAAGTTCATCAGAACTTGGGGTATCAAGTGCCATAGGAACACCATCCTTGGTCCAATGGAAATTATAAGTTCCTGCTGCTCCTCCTTCAACCAGCAAAGCTATACTACCGGTAGCAGCGCCATAACAGGAAATATTTGATTTTTCAACCTTTGTGATAGAAAGTGGGTCAGGTTCCCTTATGTTAAATTCTTCGCTTACTTTACAACCGTTTTCATCTCTAACAGTCACACTGTATTTCCCTGGAGAAAGAGCTTCTAGACTTGAAGCATTAGAAGTAAATCCATTTGGGCCAGTCCACTCAATACTATAATTCCCACTACCACCTGTAGGGTTCAATTCTATATGACCATCATTAGACCCATAGCAACTGATTTCATATCCATTTGTGATTGCTAATTTGGAATTAATTAATAATGGTTTGGGTTCGGTAATACTTATAATTTCAGTGAATGCTTCACAACCATTTTGATCCACAATAGTAAGGTGATAATCACCAGGTATTAAATTCTTGATAGAAGGACTGTTTGAGGAGAAATTCTCTGGACCTGACCAATCAAATTTATTGTTTCCGGAACCTCCTGAAATGGATACATCAATCCAAGCATCGGCAGCTTCGAAACAACTGATATTATATCCGTTGAAGGAAGAAACTTTAACTTCATCAATTTTCAACCCTGATAGCGGTTGGGTAATTTCTAAATTTGTAATTTCCTTGAAACAATCGTTGGCATCTCTTACTGTAATCATATATTTACCTGCAGCAAGATTTGTAAAAAACCAATTGCTTTCTGAGGTAAGGGGAGATGTATTAATGATCTCACCACCTTCTTTCGATAACTCATACCTGTATGGGCCAGCCGAAGTCCGGGTAATAGAAGCAGCCAATACTCCAGTCTCTTGGCCGAAGCAGGAAACATGTACTTTTTCATTTGTCAGTTCTTCTATTTCTAATCCCTGGGGTTCTGTAAGGGTATAGCTTTTGTTGATTTCACAACCGTTGGCGTCAGTTATATTGACATGGTAAATACCCGGAAAAATATTTTTTAAACTGTCAGAATCAGAAATGAAACCGTCAGGTCCATTCCATTGGATTTGGCTTGTTCCAGATCCTCCTGTAATGTCTAGGTAAATAAACCCTTCATTGCCTCCATTACAATGAACTCCAAATCCACTATAGTTAGAAACATTGTCCAGCAGGGTTAAAGGAGCAGGTTCATTTAAGTCAAAATCACTGCTGATAGTACAACCATTGTCATCGGTGACTATAACTTGGTATTTTCCGGCTTTCAGGCCTTCAAGATTTGATTCGGCAGAAGTAAAGCCATTAGGTCCTGTCCACCTATAAGATAAATCCCCTTGATTTCCTGTAATAACAAATGAAATCGAACCATTCATTCCTCCTGCACATGATACTTCATATCCATTAAATTGGGAAAGCTCCAGGTCTGTGAGTTGAAGGCCAGTTTCAGGCTGCTCTACTAAAATATCGTCAAGTCTTTTGATACAACCATTGGCATCTTCTACTGTTACCCAGTAAAGGTTACTCGGAAGGTTGTCAAATGTATAAGCATCATTGTTGAAATTTGAAACTGTTCGTGTTGTTTGCAATTCACCCATTATCCCCAAAGAGAGGGTAAAAGGAGCCAATGAAGGTTGGTCTATATTAATTGTGAAAGCACCATTGCTTTCTCCAAAACAAGCCACTGGCACCCGCAGATCGATTGCTTCAGATAAGATTAATTCATTGGGTTCAGAGATTTTATAGGTTGCTTCTATACTTGCCCCGTTTTCATCCGCTAATTCAAGGGAATAATAGCCAGCAGTAAGGTTTTCAAGGAAACTATCGGTAGAATTAAAGCCATTAGGTCCAGTCCAGTTATAGGTATAAATACCGGTACCACCAGAAGGGTTTGGTTTTATAACTCCTCTAGCTGTACCAAAGCAACTTATTTGGTAGCCATTGACCTCAGGGATGTTTGGGGTTAGGGTTAAAGGAGGAGGGGCATTTAAAATTATTGAAGAAAGTCGAGCAGTACAATTGTTATCATCAGTTACGATAAACTGATATTCTCCAGGGCCAAGGTTGCTGATATCCTTGGTAGAGGCTTCAAAGCCATTCGGTCCGGTCCAGTAATAGTCATAGTTACCTTCTCCGCCAGTGATATCAAGGGAAATGTTACCATCATTTGCCTCCGGAAAAGATACTTCAAAACCATTATAATTTGAAATAATCGTGTCCTGTATAAGTAAACCTGTTTCTGGTTGATCAATTAAAATACCTTCCAGAAGAAAATCACAGCCTTTGTTATCTTCAATTCTAAAATCGTAAAGGCCTCCTTTTAAATTTGAAAAATAGATGGTATCTGAGGCTATGTTATTTTCAGGGCCGAAAACTTTCAAAAGTGTTCCGTCTTTGAAAACTTCTATGGAGAACGGAGTTGGGGTATTCTCATACAATTTGATCGCAATGGTCCCAGTTTCTTCTCCAAAACACCTAACATCTTGCCTGAGCCCAGGAAGTTCAGTTAAAGTCAATGGAGTTGGCTCACTAATGGTGTAGTTTTTGGCCAAAAAACAGCCATTTTGATCTGTAATTAAAACAGCATATTCTCCAGGGCTTAATTGTTGTTTAGAAAAATCATCTTCACCGGAATTTTTTGGTAAAACCACCAACTCAGCAGGCTCAGGGGAGTTTTCATTCTCAAAGTTGCCTGTAAACCAATCAACCGTATATTGAGGAGTACCTCCTTCTGGGCTAATGGTAATACTTCCATCAGCCACTCCATTGCAAGATACATTTTGTAAAGTTTCAGTAATGGTTAATGGATCCGGTCCTTCAACTGTTATCCATGATGTGGTTTTTTCGCATTGGAGTGGTGCTGCACCTGCGATCTCGAATAGTCGTCCTTTGTCTTGAATTTTAGCATAATAATTACCCGGAGCTAAGTGGTTAATTTTACTCTCCACACCTATAATTGCTCCTCCAAGAGTTACGAATGAATTGCTTACATCATCAACCTCATTTTCCTGCTCATCGAACCAGACAATATCATAATTTGTCCATTCTTTACGATGATTACCCGCAAAAGGCGATGACCAACCTCCTTTTATAAGTAAACTGATCTCTCCATTATTGTCACCATAACAAGTCACGTGATTTACAGTTTCTACAGCTTCAATTGGTTCTGGAATAATAATTTCAAAACTTTCCCTACCATTACATTGAAACCGATCTTCAATTTCTAGGGTGTAAGTTCCAGGCTCCATGTCTTTGGCCTGTATTACTACAAAACCATCTGAGTCGGAAATGACTTCAAAGTCCGTAGGTTTTTCCTTTCCTTCACTGTCAATAATAATAAAATTATTTACTGGAAGTGTGGCATTGAAGATAATGAACTCTACTAGACCCGTTTTGTCTTCGGGGCAAAGCAGTCCTGCGAAGTTTAATTCAAAATCCAGAGAATAGGCTTGGCCTAAAGGGCCTGCACTTCTTAAATATTCCCTTCCCAAATTGTCTATAGCATAAATTTGGTATTCTATTTCTCTATTTAATTCAAAATCCTGTCCAAAGTTTACAGTTGCTGAAGTCTGGAAAGGAGCAGTATTGTTTACACTGATTACTGAAATTGTATCTCCGACCTCATCAATCAATTTAAATGTAAATGGAAAAGATTCTTCGTACCGTTGACTTGGCTTATACGCACTTAGGGTAAGAGAAATAATGCCTTTACAGCTATTTTCTGAATAAGCCAAAGGTAAAGTAGGAGGAATGACAAGTACTTTGAAGGGATAAACTTCGCTGAGATCTACCCCATCGGTAATTTGAACGTTAACAATAATCTCTTTGCCTTTTGCTTCCCAATTTTCTTCGTATTGGATAGTGGGGGAAATTGTTTGTCCGGTAAAGCTATATCCTGTTCCACCTTTTATTTCCAGACTAAGATTAGACTTGTCACCAGCATAAGTGACAGATAGCATTTCCAAAGTAATGGTTAAATCACCATTGAATTTAACCTGCGTGTCAATTTGATCTTCAATAGTTATGGAGGCAAAAGGAGATATTAATTCCCCTTTAATTTCAAAAATTTGAGATCCAAATATTAAAAATAAAATGATACTGGGTAATATATATTTACTAATTATTTTCAACTGTTTTAACAAAGAGTATTTAAAAAAAAATAATTTTAAAAATGCCTAAACCAAAGCAGAAATTATCTGATTTTAATCTTAAACAATACGTAAAAATAGGGAATAGAAATTTAATAAGTAACTGAATTATAAATTATTATGACATCAATAGAGCGGTTTGATGGCTGTGGAAAATTGAAAAATTTGCGTTAAAAATTAGAAAATTCATTATTCATATTTTCAATTCCTTTTTTACCAGTATCAAATGAAAATGGCGAGTAAGAGAAATGATGATAGTTGGCAAATATTATTTTTTGGATTTCAAAAAAATTATAGCCTATTTGATTTAATTTTTTAATATTTTCGCTTAATTCCTTTTATTTAAAGTCAATTGGAAACCTTATTTCCTACAATAATTAAAGCCCATGATAAAAAAAATAACCTATTGGATTGCAGTATTTTTCATTGTTGTTCCAGCCTTTAGCCAGCAAGGTGGTTGGCAACCTGTTGAAGATAAAATTTTGTCAAAATGGGCAATGGATATTAATCCAAGTGCTCCATTACCCGAATATCCTCGACCTCAGATGACCAGAGAAAACTGGTTCAATTTAAATGGACTTTGGCAATATGCTATTGTCGATAAAGGTACAGTTCAACCATCCAGTTTTCAAGGAGAAATTTTAGTTCCTTATGCTATAGAATCTGCACTATCAGGTGTGGGTAAAACTGTGGGTAAGGACAAGGAACTTTGGTACCAAAGAGAATTTGAAGTGGACCGGTCCATGAAGAAAGGTGATTTATTGCTCCATTTTGGAGCGGTGGATTGGGAAGCAGAAGTATTTGTCAATGGTAAGCGTGTTGGAATTCATCAGGGTGGCTACGATCCTTTCTTTTTTGAAATCAGTGGTGCCTTGGTTTCTGGAAAAAAGCAACAATTAACAGTTAGGGTTTGGGACCCGACTGATGATGGACCTCAACCACGTGGTAAACAAGTAAATAAACCTCATGCCATTTGGTACACACCGGTTACTGGAATTTGGCAGACTGTTTGGTTGGAGGCTGTTCCTAATCAATACATTTCCTCTATTAGAAATACCCCTGATTTAGACAATAAGCAAATTACAGTTCAAGCTGAGGTTATGAATCCTGAGCCGGGCCAAATGGTTAGTGTAAGTTTAATGGCAAATGGGGAGCTATTGGCAGAAGAGAAAGTGCCTGCCGGTAAAGAAGCTACTTTTACCATCAGTAATCCAAATATTTGGGGACCTCAAAATCCTTTTCTTTACGATATTGAAGCCCGTTTGCTGGAAGGTAGAAAACTCGTGGATGCAGTAAAGAGCTATACTGCCATGAGGAAAATCAGCATGCTTCCTGATGAGAATGGTAACCAACGATTACTTTTAAACGATAAATTTTTGTTTCAATATGGTCCATTGGATCAGGGATGGTGGCCTGATGGTTTGTACACGGCGCCTACCGAAGAAGCTTTGGTTTTTGATATAGACAAAACAAAAGATATGGGCTTTAACATGATAAGAAAGCATGTGAAAGTTGAACCAGCAAGGTGGTACTACCATTGTGATAAAATAGGAATGCTTGTATGGCAGGATATGCCAAGCGGGGACATGGGCAATAGGTGGGAGTCCAGGCCTGGAGTGTTGGGGAAAGGTACGGAAAAGAATAGAACTCCGGAATCCATCGCTATCTTTAAAAAGGAGTGGAAGGCTATTATGGATGCCAATTATAACTTTCCTTCCATAGTGGTTTGGGTGCCATTTAATGAAGCATGGGGGCAATTCAATACAGAGGAAATCGTGAATTGGACAGTGGATTATGACCCAAGCAGGATGGTCAATGGAGCTAGTGGAGGTAATTATACCCTTGAAGGTCAAATCATGGACATGCACAATTATCCAGATCCAGTCATGCCTGACCCTAAAATTTGGGGTAAGAAGCAGATCTTAGTCTTAGGGGAATACGGTGGTTTAGGTCTGCCTATAGAAGGGCATACTTGGCAAGAAAAAGACAATTGGGGATACCAAAGTTTTGAAGATCAAGCTGCTTTGAAAAAAAGGTACAGCAAATTAATCATGGACTTAAAGCCGCTTTTGCCAATGGGCTTATCAGCCGCTATCTACACACAAACTACCGATGTGGAAATAGAAACCAATGGGTTGATGACCTATGACAGAAAAGTAATTAAATTAGACCCTCAGTTTTTAAAGCAATTGCATGAGGAATTGTACAATATTAAAATCCCTATGAAATGAAAACCTCACCTTTATTGGCCCTCTTGGTATCAGGAATGGTTATGGCTTGTGGGCAGAACACCAAAGAGCAAGCTGAGAATGAACAAAAAATAGAAACCAAATTTTTAACAGCAATGGAAGATTCAGCATTTGAGAAGAATATAAATGGTAAAGAAGTAAAGTTATACCACCTTACCAATAAAAATGGTATGGAAATGACCGTTACCAATTTTGGCGCGAGAGTCGTAGAACTTTTTGCCCCGGATAAAAACGGAAAGTTTGAAGATGTGGTATTGGGATACGATAATTTGGATGAGTACATCAATACCCCAGGAGGATACTATGGTGCTCCTATCGGAAGGTATGGCAATAGGATAGCAGGGGCGAAATTCACCCTTGATGGTAAAACGTATCCTTTGGAAGCCAACAATGGTCCTAACAACCTTCATGGAGCCCCTGGTGGTTATCATAAGGTAGTTTGGGAGGTTTTGGAAGCTACGGATCAGAAACTGGCCATGAAGTATGTGTCACCTGATGGAGAAGCAGGCTTTCCTGGTGAACTTACGGTTTATATGGATTATTATCTGACAGATGACAATGAGTTTAAGATTACCTACAAGGCGACTACAGACAAGCCTACAATAGTAAATCTTACGCACCATTCCTTCTTTAATCTTAATGGTCATGGAGAGGGGAATGTGAGGAATCATATGCTTCAACTCAATGCGGATCATTTTACGCCAGTTGATGATACCCTTATTCCTTTGGGTGATATCAAGCCGGTAAAAGGTACTCCATTTGATTTTAGCGAACCGCATCTAATTGGAGAGCGAATTGATGACGACAATGAACAACTTAAAAAAGGTGGTGGATACGATCACAATTGGGTTATCAATCGTGAGGAAGGAAATAAAGAAACCATTAAAACTGCAGCTGTTTGGGTGCCTGAAAATGGTCGTAAAATGGAGGTGTTTACTGATCAGCCAGGAGTTCAGGTGTATACTGGTAATTTTATGAACGGAGGGGGAGCTTCCAAAGCTGGTAAATCCTATGGAAAACAAGGTGCGATCTGTTTGGAAACGCAACATTACCCAGACTCTCCAAACCAACCTTCGTTCCCATCTGTAACAGTGAAACCTGGAGATACCTATACACATGAGTGTATTTATAAATTTTCAGTGATCAAATGAGCTCATGAAAGCACCTCTTAATTCAAGTTTCTTTTTCATTTCAACCCTTGTGCTTTTATCTTGTAGTGAAAAGAAAACCGAGGACGATAATAATGCCTATTTGCCCATAGAGGTCATTATGGAAAATGATGCACTCAATGAGATAATTGCACCTGGGATAAAAGCAAGGATAATTGGATCTGGTTATGAATGGACAGAAGGTCCTTTATGGTTGGAAAAGGAACAGATGTTATTGTTTTCAGAAATACCTGCCAATAATGTGCATTCATGGAAGGAGGTGGGCGAACCGGAACTTTACTTACATCCGGCAGGCTTAACCTCAAATGATACCAGAGGTGGGGAAGTAGGTTCCAATGGTTTACTTCTAGATCCAAACGGAAATTTGGTTTTATGCCAACATGGGGACAGGCGTTTAGCTAGAATGAATGCCCCAATTGATGCTCCTGAGCCAAACTATGAAACGGTTATAGGTGATTTTGAAGGTAAACCCTTCAATAGTCCAAACGATGCCATTTATGATTCCCAGGGGAATCTTTACCTTACTGATCCAGCCTATGGACTGGAATTCAGGATGGAAGACCCTAAAAAGGCCATCGATTTTCAAGGTGTTTACAGGTATACCAAGAAGGGACAATTGGAATTGTTACTTGATAGTATTTCCCGACCCAATGGTATTGCCCTGACTCAAGATGAAAAGCATTTACTCATAGCCAATTCTGATCCAGAAAAACCCTATTGGTATATATATGAATTGGATGGGGAGAATGGGCTAAAAAATGGAAAGGTTTTTTATGATGCAAGTTCTGTTCAGGCAAATGAACCTGGGTTACCAGATGGTTTAAAGATAAAAAAGGACGGTACTGTCATTGCCTCAGGGCCAGGTGGTCTTTGGATTTTTGATTCAAATGGCCTTTTGCTAGGTAGGTTAAAATTAGATGAATTGGTATCTAATGTAGCTTTAAATGAAAATGAAGACCTTTTGTTCCTTACCGCAGACAGCTACGTACTTAGTATTCCATTGAAATAATGTAATAAGAAGATTTAGTAATTAAGCTTAAGCCGTGTTTCCTGCTGTTAAACCCGAAATATGCAATAGACAATCTATTACGTGTTGTAATCGCTTCAAAATCAACCACTTTGTTGCTGTTTCTATTTCACCATAGCAGTGCTATGCTAAAATCTCCAAACAGCCTGATTTTCTTGCGATTGCAACACTTCCCGTAAACACGGGACAGGCTTCACCCCTGACCATTGTCAGGTCGGAGAAAGCCTATTACATAATCCGGGTTAAATGTATTTCAGCAAGGGAACACGGCTTTTAATTTTATTTTTGAGGTCATCAGGGAAAGCTTTTTTACCCATAAAAATATCTGTTAATATTTCGCAGCCTTTCTGACCATATTTTTTGAGTAACATGTTGCGAATTGCAGGTTGAGCATAACAAATAAATGCGATGAATGAGGAACTACCTAGATCAGACAAGATTTGTTTGTCTAGTAGCCCTTGGTAAGCATTTGATGCAGCAACCTCGTCCTGAAAGTTTTCTACAATGGCCAAAGCCGCCAATTCACCTGAAAGCAAGGCAGTGGAAATGCCCTCTGCTGTTAATGGATCTGCAAACCCTGCCGCATCTCCCGTAAGGAATACCCTGTTTTTAGAAAAGCCATCCTTTCTTTGTCCCACAGGAATCTGAAAACCATGAGCCTCTGAAGAGATTATTTCCTTTAAACCCAATTTATCAAGATAGGCATAGTAGTATTTTTTCAGGTCAATCTTTTGCTTTTTCAGTGTACAAACCCCTAAGGAAAGATGTCCAGTCTTTGGAAAGCACCATGCATAACCATCTGGCACAGCATCCACGTCAAAACGGACCTTTTTGGATAACCTATTATAATCTGCCTCAGGAACAACAACTTCATATTCTAAAGCTGGAATCAGTTTCCTGCTTTCCTTCCATCCTCCCATTTTAGCCGTATTGCTAAGCACTCCATCGGCACCTATAAGGTATTGGCATTGAATATTACCTTCAGAGGTACTCAATAATAGTCCTTGCGCTGTTCTTTCCAAGCCGAGCGCCGTTGTGTTTTCCAATAGATTTGCTCCCTTTTCCAATGCCTTTTTGACCAAAAACTGATCAAAACTATCTCTCATGACCATTGAAATTATGGGTTCTTTTCTTTTAGCAGTGAAAAAGTAGGAGGAGTTTTCAAAAAACACTTCTAGTTCACGGTATTCTTTTTCTACAACCTCATCTATTAGGAAAGGTAAACGTGTTCTACCTCTATGTACCAGCCCTCCACCGCAGGTTTTATACCTGGGAAGTTTTTCTTTTTCAATTATTATAACACTTTTACCCATTTCAGCTGCTATATAGGCAGACATGGCACCAGAGGGTCCTGATCCAATTATAGCAATGTCATATTTTTTCATTGATATTTATTATAAATCATCTGGTTCTCTTTCTGGAATATCTGGTCCGGATAAAATTAGTTGGCCTTCTTCAGGCTTAAAATCATAGCTTAGCTTGATATTTTCCAGATCAGTTTCATTGATATTTAAGCAGGCATTGTAATAACTTTTATTAAACCCTAATGAGACATTCCCAGATTTTAAATTGGCAGAAGTTAATGGTTCTATCAGTTGAATGTTTTCGGCCAATGCCCCATCAAGTTTGGTGTAGAGGCTTAGGAATATTTCTAGCTCATTCTTTTTTTCCTCTAAAACGCAAGAAAGAGCGGATCTGAAATCTTTAGCCTTCTTTATGTTTTCACTTTTAAAAACCCATTTTTCTTGCATTTAAGTATTAATTTTTGTGTAACAAATGTAACTGGAAAACCTTTGATTTATAGAATAGCCCTTTCATGATAAATTGACGTAATTCTATTGAAAATAACAGTACGGATCAAAAATAATTAATTAAATTTAAACTGAATAAATAAATCTTAATCCCCAGAAAATAACTAAATAAGCCACAGTTTTTTAATCTGGATTATGTAAATAAGTTTTAAGTTTTAGTTAGTAATAGCTAGATGTCAGGTGATTTTCAATTAAAAATTCGGGTTGTAAATTAAAAAATTGACTAAATGACTGGTCGAATTATCATCTATTGATGTTTGTTTAAATGGGCCAATGCAAAAAAAGGTAAAGAATATTGCAAAATTAATCCCATTTTATAAATCGATTAACCAAAATAATTTTAATAATAATCAATTAATATTTCAAATAAAATAACCATAAGCAAATGAAACCAATTGTTCAAATTAGTTTAGACCTTACCAATATAGACGAAGCGCTTGAAACAGCTGCACTAGCCATGAGAGCTGGAGTAGATTGGCTTGAAGCAGGCACACCTTTAATCCTTGCTGAAGGTCTTCATGGAGTAAGAAAACTCAGAGAAGCATTTCCAAATACGCCAATTGTAGCAGATTTGAAAACAATGGACGGTGGTTATCTAGAAGCAGAAATGATGGCGAAAGCCGGTGCTACACATGTAGTGGTAATGGCTAGAGCACATGAAGAAACGATAAAATGTGTTGTTCAAGCTGGTAAAGACCATGGAGCAAAAGTGATGGGTGACAATTTGGGTTGTCCGGATATGGTGGCAGGAGCCAAATTTCTTGAAGACCTGGGATGTGACTACATCGTTCACCATATTGGCTATGACGAAAGGAGAGGAATTGCGGCCCAAGGTAAACGTATGCCTAGCCCTCTTGACCAATTGAAAGAAATCGTAGCAGCAGTAGATGTACCTGTACAAGCTGTTGGTGGTTTAAGCCTTGAGCAAGCCATATCTACGCCAAAATATGGCGCCCCTCTAGTAGTTCTTGGTGCACCACTAACCATTGATGCTGATGCTTTTAAAACTGCAGATGGTGATTTGGAAGCCTCATTAAGGAAAATTTGTGATGCGATCCATGCTTATGGTGACATTAAAATAAAATAATTATAAATCCAATTGAAATGAAAGCAGCAGCAGTAGTGAATTATGCGGAAGCCAAAGGATCCGTAGAAATAAGAGAAATCGAGCAACCAGAGATAGGTGAAGGAGAAGTATTATTGGAGGTTGCCAATGTAGGTGTATGTGGTAGTGATTTGCATCAATGGACTTCCGATCACAGTTGGCCAGTTAATTATCCTGTCGTTTTAGGACATGAGTTTGGAGGTAAAATCATCGAAGTAGGCCCAAGGGTAGATGGTTGGAAAGTTGGTGACAGAGTAGTAAGTGAGACGGCTGCCGTGATTGATCCTTTGAACCCAATGAGTCGTATTGGACTTTATAACCTAGATCCAACAAGAAAAGGTTTTGGATATGGAGTTAATGGAGCGATGACTAAATATGTGAAGGTTCCTTCCCGTTGTCTTCACACTGTGCCTGAGCAAGTTCCTTTCGAGGAAGCATGTTTGACAGAGCCTTGTTGTGTAGCTTATAGCGCTGTAGTTGTTAATTCCAATATCAAACCTGGAGACAGAGTTTTGGTAATTGGACCTGGTACCATAGGTATGTTATGTGCTGTTATGGCCAAAATTAACGGAGCAGAAGTAGCTGTAGTTGGTCTAGAAGCTGATAGAGGACGATTGGAAATAGCCAAAGGTTACGGTTGTGAAGCGATCATTGGTGATGCCACAGAATGGGCTAGAGAAAGAGATGGCTTAGGAGCAGATTTAATTATAGATGCTGCTGGTGCAAGTGCCACCCTTAAAATTGCCATGAGCTTAGTAAGACCTAATGGTCAAATAACTAAGGTTGGTTGGGGACCTCAACCTTGTAATTTCTCTTTGGATCCTATAGTACAGAAAAATGTACGTCTACAGGGAAGCTTTAGCCATAATTGGCCTATCTGGGAGAAGGTTATTGGTATGATGGGTTCTGGAATATTGGACGTTAAACCAATAATTGGAGGCGTTTGGCCTGTTACTTCCTGGTTAGAGGCTTTTGAGAAAATGCACCATGGTGAGGTGGTAAAAAGTGTATTGAAACCTGTATAATCATGCGCTTAAAGGACAAAGTAATTATCGTAACTGGTAGTACTACTGGTATTGGAAAAGCAATTGCCCTTCGGTGCGCAAAAGAAGGTGCAAAATTGGTTATCCATGGTCTTGAAGAAGATTGGGGTAAAGAAGTTGTTGCTACAATAGGTGCATCTCAAGCGGTACTTCATATTGAAGACTTGCAAAAAGAAGGTTGTGCCGAAAGGCTTGTCGAATTGGCAAAAAGCACCTTCGGCAAATTGGATGCCGTGGTAAATAATGCAGCATGGGTGGTCTCATCTGACCTGATGTCTGTGGATCGCCCATTTATGGAAAAAGTGCTTTCTATCAATACCATCGCCCCTCTGTTGTTAATTAAAGCCGCTTTAGGTGAACTTGAAGCAAACCGAGGGAATGTTTTGAATATTGGTTCTGTCAATGCCTGGAGTGGGGAGCCAAATTTATTGGCTTATAGCATTTCCAAAGGAGGACTAATGACCATGACCAGAAACCTTGGGGATAGCCTCTTTCGAGACAATGGAGTGCGTGTCAACCAGATAAATCCTGGCTGGGTTTTAACCGAAACAGAAAAGCAGCGTAAAAAAGAACATGGTCTTTCAGACAGGTGGTTTGAAGACCTGCCTAAAATGTATGCGCCAGCCGGTAGGATTATCGCTCCTGAAGAAATTGCAGCTGCAGCCATTTTCTGGTTGTCAGATGAATCAGGTCCCGTAAGTGGACAGGTTATGGAATTGGAGCAATATCCTTTGATTGGAAGAAATGCACCCAAAGACACGAGTACAATTAATTAATAAAAATATTGAAATTATAAATATGCCTAAATTAGCAGCATTTCCTAAAGCCTTTATGCAAGCCCTCTGTAAGGATGGAACAATGAAACTGGAAGAGTGGATCCAATTGGCCTCGACTTTAGAGGTGGAGGGATTGGAATGGTACGCAGGTTTTCTGGACATGGAAGACGAATCCAAATGGCCTACTTACAGAAAAATGGTGGAGGATACAGGTAAAAGCATCCCTATGATGTGTTGTTCTCCAGATTTTACCCATCCGGACAAAGCTTTTCGTGATAATGAAATTGCCAAGCAGAAACATTGGATCGACATGACACATATTCTTGGTGGATCTTACTGTAGGGTATTGTCTGGTCAAAAAAGACCTGAATTGACTTTGGACGAAGGTGTGAAACTTGCCGCCGATTCAATAATGGCTTGCATCCCTTACGCTGAGGAAAGAGGTATTACCTTGATACTTGAAAATCATTATAAAGATGATTTTTGGGAATATCCTGAATTTGCACAGCAAATGGACGTTTTCTGTAAATTGGTAGATAGCATCGACCACCCTAACTTTGGCGTTAACTATGATCCTAGCAATACTTTCCTTGCAGGAGAAGACCCAATCGAATTGTTGAAGCGTGTATCTAGCAGAGTGGTGACCATGCATGCAAGTGACAGGTACCTGAAATCAGGAACCATAGAAGATTTGAGAAAAGAAGAAGGCGGAGCTGTCGGGTATGCCAAAAGATTAAGCCATGGCGAAATAGGAAAAGGATTAAATGACTATGATGCCATTTTTACAGAATTAAAAAGAGTTGGCTTTGACAGTTGGATTAGTATAGAAGATGGTGTAGATGGAATGGATCAATTGGAGAGAAGTGTAGCATTTCTTCAGAAAAAGATTGCCGTTTATTGGCCTAAATAAATAATTTAATTTTCAAAAACCGTACAAATGGATCATTTGTACGGTTTTTAAACCTTTATTGATTTGGAAGCAAGTTTATTATTAAACGCAGAATGTGTTTTGGCCGAAAGTCCTACTTGGCTGGAAGATGAGGGATGTTACCTATGGGTAGATATTGAAAAAGGACATTTGTACCAATTGAAACCTGAAGTAAGTGGGGTGAAGAAATGGTCTTTTCCGCACAGGTTGACCTTGGTTGTACCGGATGGTAAAGGAAACCTTGTCTTGGCTTTGGATGCGAAACTTGCCCTATTTGATCCCAATACTGAGAAATTTGATTGGCTATGTGTTATTGAAAATGACAAGCCGGATAACCGTTGTAATGACGGTGCCTGTGACAGTGAAGGGAGACTTTGGGTAGGTACCATGAGTACAAAGTTCACCGATCATGCAGGAGCACTTTACTTGGTAGGGAAAGACCTTTCTGTTACTAAGAAAGTGGAGGACGTGTCCATTTCCAATGGGATTTGCTGGTCCTTGGACAATAAAACCATGTACTTTATTGACAGTCCAACACGGGAAATCAAAGCCTACGATTACAACTTGGCAACAGGTGATATCTCATTTAAAAATGTAGCCGTTGAAATTCCTGAATCTCTAGGAACACCCGATGGGATGTGTATGGATCAAAATGGAAAGCTTTGGGTTGCCCATTATGGAGGTTTCGGGGTTTATCAGTGGGATCCAGAAACAGGAGAGCAGTTGGATAAAATTAATGTACCTGCGCCAAATGTTACTTCATGTGCTTTTGGAGGTAAAGAAAGAAATCAGTTGTTAATTACCACTGCTCAGGAAAATATGACCGCTGAAATGCTAAAAAAATATCCTTTGAGCGGAGGGGTTTTTACTTGTGATATGGATGTTAAAGGAGCTCCAGTTTTTGGTGTGCGTTTTTAAAGCCAAACTAAAATTTACTTAAGAAATTTTCTTTTTTTGGAGTTATAATTAGTTACTAATAAAGATGTTCAAGGGCTGTTTCCCCCTTGAACATCTTTTTTTTCCTAAGCCAATTTAACCCGAAATATGCAATAGACAATCTATTACGTGCTGAAATCGCTTCAAAATACCCAATCGTTGCTGTTTTCAATTTCACCATAGCGGTGCTATGCTAAAATCTCCAAACAGCCTGATTTTCTTGCGATTGCAACACTTCCCATAAACACGGGACAGGCTATCACCCCTGACTATTGTCAGGACGGAGAAATCCTATTACA